>JANXTG010000157.1 GCA_025352525.1 Ferruginibacter sp. | reverse complement strand
TGATCACAAAATAGTGCTCACCTTTTTTTCGCCCAGTGGTTATGAAGTAAGAAAAAATTACAAGGGGGTCGATGAGGTTTTTTATTTACCGATTGATAGTAAAATTAATGCACAAAAATTTATTACAACTTTAAAACCGTCCTTGGTTGTTTGGGTAAAATACGAGTATTGGTTTTATTATTTAACCGCACTAAAGAAAAAAAATATTCCTGTAATATTAATCTCTGCTGTTTTTAGAAAAAGTCAGCCATTTTTTAAATGGTATGGAAAAATGTGGAAACAAATTCTGCAGTCCTTTGATAAAATATTTGTTCAAAACACGGAATCTGTTTCTTTGCTACAAACGATTGGTTTTGCACAGAATACATGTGTAATAGGCGATACAAGGTTTGACAGCGTCATAGATATTGCAAAAAAAAATGCTCCGTTGCCTGATGTGCTTTTAAATTTTGTTAAGAATAGTAATGTAATAATTGCGGGAAGTACCTGGGAAGAAGATGAGGAAGAATTGGTGCATTATGCCAATACAAACAAGCAAATTAAATTTATTATTGCGCCACACGAAATTGATGAAGAACGAATAGCAGATCTAAAAAAACTCTTCAAAAATTCAATTCTATTCTCTCAGCTAACAGATACTTATGTAAATGAGCAGGTAGTAATAATTGATAATGTAGGTATGCTTGCGAGTTTATACCGGCTTGCAGATGTTGCTTATATTGGTGGTGGTTTTAATGACAGCGGTATTCATAATATTCTGGAAGCAGCTGTGTTTGGAAAACCATTAATCTTTGGCCCTGTTTATGACAAATTTTTCGAGGCAACACAACTTGTTGAAGCCGGGGGTGCTTTTAGTTTTACCAATGCATTGGAGTTAGAGGAACTTCTTCATAGATTATTGAAAGATGAAGTTTTTTCACAAATTGCCGGAAAAGTATGCAAAAATTTTGTGTATAAAAATGGCGGTGCAACGAATAAAATTATGGAATATCTTTACGAAAAACGTCTTTTTACTAACTGATCAAACTGCTTCACAGTTTCATTTTTATCGTCCCAGCCCAACTTTAATTTTAGTTCTCTTCTTATCCAATATTCCGCTTCAGGGTAAATAGCGTAATTATTTATTGTTTTAATACTCCTTTCATACATAGCATCGTCACCCCTAAATAGTTCGCTTAAAAATTTAAACCGGTCATTTATTCCTATGGCTTTTTTTAAATCTTTTACGGGCGTATCCTTTAATGTATCGCTGAGTTCAAAGCTTGTTTGTTTAAGCCTGTCATTTATAGAAACATGGTTATTTGTAGGAAGGATTTCGTGTACCTCTTTAATATTTGGAAAAGGTGAAACAGCTGCGTTTTGTCTTCCTGCTAATGTGGGCACATCATCAATGGCATCAAACAAAACAGGCGGTTTATTTTGATGAGAAAGTTTTGTACGGTCATCTGCATTTTTTTTAATCTCATCCAGTTCTGCCTCAAGTTCGGCTTCGTCTATTTGTAAGACCTCCAAAATTTTTTCTTCACCTGCAGATTCAAATTTTATTTCCTGAAGCTTTTCAGGTATAAATTGTTTGCCAATATTAATTGCAGTTGTTGTTTTGGTTAAAGTAACCGGAGGAGTTATTTTTTGTAAATGCAAAAGCTCAGATTCAATCATTTTTAAAGTAGTAAGCAATTCTGCAATGGTCGCTTTTTTTTGAAGCTTTTCACTCAATAAATTACAAAGTGTTTCCACCCGTTCCATATTGTAAAGTTTAAATATTATCGATGGGTATTTACTAAATTTTTGTTTTGTGCTTCAATTTTTATCTTTAAACTTTGCAGCATTGCGTTAAAGTTACGCAACACAATTATAAAATAATAAGAATGTTCATAGAACCTAATTTTAGGGGCGATAGAAAAGGTTGGATAGAAGTTATTTGTGGCAGCATGTTTAGTGGAAAAACAGAAGAATTAATTCGCAGATTAAAAAGAGTAAAGATTGCAAATTTAAAAGTTGAAATATTTAAACCCGCTTTTGATGTGCGTTACGACGAAATTAAAATTGTAAGCCACGATACAAATTCCATACACAGCACACCAGTGAAAAACGCTCACAGTATTTTATTAATGGCGCAGGATGTAGATGTGGTTGGCATTGATGAGGCACAGTTTTTTGATGCTGAAATTGCTTTTGTGTGTGAGCAGCTAGCGTTAAAAGGTATAAGAGTTATTGTTGCCGGGTTAGATATGGATTATCTTGGAAAACCCTTTGGACAGATGCCCAACCTGTTGGCCGTAGCAGATTATATTACAAAGCTTCACGCAATATGTATGCGATGCGGCGGCATGGCCAGCATTTCTTACCGCAAAATTTCAACAGGCGGGCAGGTTTTGCTTGGCGAAAAAGACATTTACGAACCTCGTTGTAGGGAATGTGCTCAAATTGAAGAATAATTATTGAATAGTTGAAAAGTTGATTGGTTGATTCAATTTGCCCATTGCAAACTGCCGACGGCTCACTGTTTTGAAGCATGAACATTGGAAGATTTCCCGAGCATTTGACTCCCGCTTTGCACTGCAATCTTTTGCTCAAAGGCAGCAAAAGGATTTTCGCTTCAATCGGGGCTAGTTTCATCTGTAAATCTTTTTTCAGCTTTTATTGAAGCTAACCACTCCCCACAAGTAACTTCCTACTTGCCTGTTCCTTCTTCCCAAATAAAGCCTTTATTTTGCAGTTGTGATGAAACGCACTTTTGCATTGCTTAAAAAAGATATTTTGCTGGAGCTTAGGCGCCAGCATACTTTTTATGGCATACTGCTTTATATAGCTTCTACTGTTTTCGTTATTTATCTTTCCTTACCTGATAGTCCTGACGGCAATGTGTGGAACAGTCTTTTTTGGGTAATACAATTATTCGTGTGTGTAAATACTGTTGCAAAAAGTTTTTTGCAGGAGTCAAAAGGTTTGATGCTGTATTACTATTCCATTGCCTCACCCATTGAATTCATTACAGCTAAATTGCTTTTTAATATTATATTAATGCTACTCATGAGCAGTGTCAGTCTGCTATTGTTTTATTTCTTTTTAGACAGCCCTGTTTTAAATTATTGGCGTTTTTATGGCATTGTTTTATTGGGTGGCACAAGCATAAGTCTCACTTTTACATTAATGAGTGCCATAGCTTCCAAAGCACAGCAAAATGCTGCATTAATTGCTATTTTAGGATTTCCGGTTATTTTACCACAATTACTATTATTAATGCGTCTGAGCAAATCAGGCTTTGCAGAAGTTTTTAGAGACGGGGCTGTTTTACAATTGGCTGCTTTAATTGCAGGGCTTGATGTTTTAGTTTTTACACTTGCTGTTATTCTTTTTCCTTTTTTATGGAAGGATTGAATTTTATTTACGTCAATACAAATTTTTAAAAAATAAATTATGAAAACTATTGGTTTGGTGGGCGGAACAGGTTGGGTTTCTACCTTAGATTATTACAGATATTTTAATGAACTCGTATTTAAAAATACAAATGAAGAAAGTACCGCAGAAGTTATGATCAACTCTGTAAATTATCCTGCCATTGCTAAGCTTACTGCGGCAGGCAAGTGGGATGATATTACAAAAATAATAATCGAAGCAGCCCTTGCATTACAAACTGCCGGCGCAGATTGTATTTTATTAGGGGCAAATACTATGCACTATATTGCTCCACAGGTAAAGTCCGCCATCAATATTCCATTTATTCATATTGCAGAAGAAACAGGTAAGGAGATTAAAAAGAAAGGGCTAAAAAAAGTTGCTTTGCTCGGAACGAAATATACGATGCAATTGCCTTTTTTTAAAGATTTTTTAGCAAGTACGGGAATAGAGACCATTATACCAAACGAAAGCGAAATACAAATAATAAATGACGCTATTTACAAAGAGTTGGCGTTGGGAATTATTACTGCGGCTACAAAGGAAAATTATTTGGAAATAATGCAAAAACTTCAACAGGAAGGTGCAGAAGGAATAATTTTAGGCTGTACAGAAATACCGCTGCTAATCAAACCAAATGATTTTGATTTACCACTTTTTGATACCACTTATATTCACGCAAATGCAGCAGTAAACTTTTCTTTGGGTTAATAAATCTTTCCTGTTTAAAAAGGATTTCTGTAGCCGGAGCTCAATAAAATAACAAGTTTAACTAATACTCAAACAATCATTACCCTTATCTTTGCGCATTCAATAAAAAATAGAAATATTTTGAAGAAAAACTGGTGGAAAATATTGTCTTTTCTTTTGCTTGCATATACAGTCGTTGCAGGTTTTTTACTTAAAGTTCCCAGCCTCCCAATTTTGAATGAAACAATTAGAAACATGTATTTCCATGTTTGTATGTGGTTTGCCATGATGACGCTTTTTATTTTAAGTGTTATTTACAGCATTCGTTATTTAAGAAATTTTAATCATCGTTTCGATATTTACGCATCTAACTACGCAGCATTGGGTTGCGTTTTTGGCATTCTTGGTTACATAACCGGAGTTGAGTGGGTTTCAGTTACATGGATTACCGATCAGGGTCAGTCATTTGCAAGTGTGCTAAAAGAGCCAAAATTAATAGGTGCAGCTATAGCATTACTTGTTTACGGAGCCTATTTTGTTTTGAGAGGTTCGTTTACTGATATGGATAAACGCTCACGTGTAAGTGCAGTGTACAACATCTTTGCGTTTGCCATGTTATTTCCTTCTATATGGATTATACCAAGGCTTGTAGGAAGTTTACACCCAGGCGCACCCGGCAGCGAAAGTGGGAATCCTGCATTAGATAAAAATGATATGGATATTGGAATGAGAGCAATTTTTTATCCCGCAGTCATTGGCTGGACTTTACTTGGCGTTTGGATTGCTACTTTAAAAATCAGGATACAGTTACTAAAAGATAAAAGTTTATTAAATGCATAATTCCAAATTGTTTGCTATACGTTTTTTGTTTCTATGCATAGCGCTTTGCGTAAATGTAATTTCATTTGCACAGGCTAAAAAAGTAGAAATGGCAGATGCGATGAGAAGCAATGGCAAAATATACATTGTAGTAGCAGTATGCCTTACAATATTGGTCGGACTTTTTTTGTATGTTTTTTCTTTAGACAGAAAATTGTCGAAAATTGAGAAAGAAGCTTAAACGTTTTTAATCTTTACAAGTACAAATAAGTAAATACGTATACTTTTATATAAACAAAGATCGCAAAAAAAACAAATTTATGAGTTCTAATCAAAATTATAGTTTCTTTCAAAGTGTTGAAAGAAGCTTTGACAAAGCTGCAAAATTCACCAATTTCGACCATGGAATTTTAGAGCAGATAAAAGCATGTAACAGCGTTTATCAAATGCGTTTTCCATTAAAAAGAGATGATGGAACTATTGAAGTCATAGAGGCCTACCGTGTGCAACATAGCCACCACAAAACTCCGTGTAAAGGTGGTATTCGTTTCAGTGATGAAGTAAATCAGGATGAGGTGATGGCACTTGCATCGTTGATGACTTACAAATGTGCTATCGTAAACGTACCCTTTGGTGGTGGAAAAGGTGGTATCAAAATAAATCCAAAAAATTATTCTGTATACGAGCTGGAAAAAATTACCCGTCGTTATACTGCGGAATTAGTTAAGAAAAATTTTATCGGTCCCGGTATTGATGTACCTGCGCCAGATTATGGAACCGGTCCTAGAGAAATGAGCTGGATTGTAGATACTTACCAGTCTTTAAAGCCCGGTGAAATTGATGCAGCCGGCTGCGTAACAGGAAAACCGGTAACGCAGGGTGGTGTTCGTGGTCGTACAGAAGCAACTGGTCTTGGTGTTTATTTTGGCATAAGAGAAGTTTGTAACATGCCAGAGATAATGAAAAGACAGGGGCTTGAATTGGGTATAAAAAATAAAACAGTTATCGTGCAAGGATTAGGTAATGTTGGTTACCATACAGCGAAGTTTTTTAGAGAAGGTGGTGCAAAAGTTATTGCATTGGCTGAATATGAAGGGGCAATTATGAATGCTGATGGATTAAATGAAGAAGAAGTTTTTCAACACAGAAAAGCGACTGGTTCAATTTTAAATTTCCCGGGATCAACCAACCTGTTGAACAATACAGATGCTTTAGAAATGGAATGTGATATACTTATTCCTGCGGCATTAGAAAACGTAATTAATGGACAAAATGCCCAAAGGGTAAAAGCTAAAATTATTGGCGAAGCCGCCAACGGACCTTGTACACCTGAGGCTGATGATGTTTTTCAACAAAAAGGAATTCTTTGTGTACCGGATATGTATTTAAATGCAGGAGGTGTAACAGTGAGTTATTTTGAGTGGTTAAAAAATCTTAGTCACGTGCGTTATGGCCGTATGGAAAAACGTTTTACAGAAAACTTAAATACACACATTCTTGCTCAAATAGAAACTTTAACCGGTAAGAAAGTGGAAGACAGTGAGCGTACATTTATCATGCATGGACCGGAAGAAGTTGATTTGGTGCACAGTGGTTTGGAAGAAAGTATGATTACTGCTACAAGAGAAATAATGGCTATTTGGTTATCTAATCCTGCAATACCGGATATGAGGACCGCAGCTTATGTAAACGCAATAAATAAAGTTGCTACCAGTTATCTTGAATTAGGAATCTTCCCATAATTTTTTTTAATTTGACCTTTTTGAGCCCCGAAATTTTCGGGGCTTTCTAATTTATAACATATTTCTGGTTTTATAAGTTAAGAAAAGAAAATAGTTTAGCTACGGGGGCAATACCGGCGCTGAAAGAATTGATGCAGTAAATCTTAAACAAATTGTTGATGTAATAAAAATTGTCGAGAACAACTTTGCAGATCAACTATCTCTTAAATTGCTATCCTATTTTTAATAACTATCCAGTAATTCATAACTCCTAACTCCTAATTCCAAATCCCCAATTCCTATCTGTTCCCCGGTAATTCATAAATCTCCACAAACTCGCTGCCTTTTTTTTCAAAACCTGCGCAATAATTTCCATTCGTCAAAACCATTATTTTAGCCTGTATATTGGCATTGTAATTCAGTACCTGCCTGATAGTATTTTCCGATAATGGTACATTCATTTCTTTGCATTCAACAATCATAAATGGAATTGAATCCTTGTACACAACAATGTCAAACCGTTTTTTTAACTCTGCTAAAATCAGCTGTTTTTCCACCGCAATTAAAGAAGCAGGATATTGTAAA
>JANXTG010000146.1 GCA_025352525.1 Ferruginibacter sp. | reverse complement strand
TTTTTTTATTATTAAGAGATTATCATGAGCAAAATTTACTATTTATTTACAAAAAACAAAACAGTTTGTGGCTTAAAAAGAACACTTTTATTTCTGTGTATAATTTTTTTAAGTTCCAATGTATTTGGGCAGAAAACATGGACGGGACTTGGTTCTGCTACAAGTAATGGGGGTACAGATTTTAATACTGCTGCAAACTGGTTACCATCAGGAAAGCCCACTGCAACTGATGATGTAATAATGAATATGGTAAATGGTGCAGTTATTAATCTATCATCTAGCATTACAATAAACAAACTAAAACTTTTTCTTAACGGTAATAACACAGTTGTAAAATTAAATGTTGGTGGAAATTTGTTTACTGTAATTGATTCTGCTGATATTGATATAATTACTGGAAATCCTAATACTGAATTATATATCGGAGTTAATGATAGTATTTCTGCGGGAACCATAGATTTTAAAAGTTATGCATCATTTGGTAAAACCAATCAGGGCGGTATTGGTACTTCCTCAAATGTTTATATGGATGCCAATGTAAAAAGTAAAATAATCTTTAGAGGTGATTTAGTTCTCGGTAGATTAGCAAGAATAACTTCGGGGAAAGAATTTGGAACTCTAATTTTTGATGGTACTACTACTCAAAACGTCATAACAAACAATAATGGAAATTTTAGTGTTTGTTCATTCAAAGATGTAGTTGTAGGTAGTTCTACAAATAGCCCTACGGTAAATTTGGTTGTAGGTACTAAAAATTTTGTTGATCCTATACTCGGAAACCTTACAATAAGTAATTCTTCTACTTTGAATGTCGGAATAAGTAGATGGAATGGGAGTAGTACTGGTGGTACTTTTTCTTTAAAACCTACATCAAAACTTATTTTATCAGATGTAACCGGAGGTACAACGGGTAGTAACTTTCCCTCAAACTTTGCAACATATATTTTAGACAGCACAAGCACGGTAGAATTTAATAGTACAGCTGCCCAAACGATACCAGGTGCTATCAATAGAGTGTTTAGTTATGGTAACCTTACATGTTCAAAGGGAAATATTAAAACTTTGGGTGATACAATTAATATATTTAGATGCCTGACTCTTTTAGATAATACTACTATGGCACTTGGTGCGGTTGATGCTGTTTTAAAATCGAATAGCGTGACTACTGCATACGTTGCTGCTGTACCAATTACTCCAAATTTTACTTACGGAACCGGAAGGTTTGTAGTTGAGCGTTATTTGCAGGCATATCAATCATGGCGTTTATTGGCAACCCCAATTGAAATTGCCAGCTTACCTACTATTGCAGAATCCTGGAGAGAAGGCAATTCAGCATTTCTATCCACAGGTTATGGCACACAAATTACAGGCCCACAAGGTCCAATTATTGCAAGTCCGACTTCAATTTTTGATGTTTACACACAAAGAATTTCTATTAAAAGTTATGATACAACAACTGAAAATTATATTCCTGTAACTAACTCTAACACTGCTCCAATTGCAAATCTTACAGGATATTACGTATTTGTAAGAGGCGATAGAAGTGTTGGAATAACAGGCAGAACAGGTACAACCATTTTAAGAATGAGAGGTAAACTTCGTACAGGAGATCAGGTGTTTTCTGTTCCTTTAAATAAATTTCAATCATTCGGAAATCCTTTTGCGTCAAGAATTGATTTTAGAACTATTTACAATACGACCATTGCACCTTCCTATTACGTTTGGAATCCAAACCCCGCAGGTACTTATTATAATGCCGGAAAATATGAAACCTACGTAAATTTTGGAGATGGAAATTACAGATTAGGAAACAGTCTAGGACCGATTAAAAATTATATTGAAAGTGGTCAGGCTGTATTTATTCAATCCATAACTGGTGGTTCTATTAAAGTTAAAGAACTTGATAAATTTGGTGGAAGTAGTTTAGTGAGCCGTGGAACTGCAACATCCAGAGAAGGTGTCACTGTTCCAACACTTGAAATAAATTTATTTGTAAAAGATGCAAATGCTGATACTGTTTTAGCTGATGCAGCTGTAATTAATTTTGATAATAACTATAGTGACGGTGTTGACAATATGGATGTAAGAAAAATCAGTAATGCATCTGATAATCTTTCAATAATTGTAGGTGCTAGAAATCTTGTTGTTAATAGACGAAAACCATTAAATGCGACCGACACTGTCTTCTTAAGTCTAGGTAATACTCGTATTGGACCTTACCGCTTTAATATTGATCCATCAGTGTTAAGAAATTTACCTTTAAAAGCCTACTTAAAAGATAAGTTTTTACAAACAGAAACTCCTGTAAGTTTATCAGAAACTACAGACATCAATTTTGAAATTACAAATGATCCAAACAGTAGAGTAGCAGATAGGTTCATGATTGTATTTAAAAAGTTTATACCGCTACGTTTTACAGCTATCACCGCCGTGCGAAACAATGATA
>JANXTG010000138.1 GCA_025352525.1 Ferruginibacter sp. | reverse complement strand
CTGTCTGCAGGCAGTTTTTCATCAGCAATAATATTTAATTGGATTGCCTGGTACGATACAGAAATAGTTGTAGCAGCAGATCTGGTTTCACCGTTCACATCTGTAATATCAGCACTCACACGATAGTCAAATGTTGGCTGGCTTTTCTTATCTACGCTTTCATCAGGTATGGCTTTAAAAACAATATTGAATTCACCTTTTGCATCAGTTGTTGTAATGCCATTTGTAATTTGCATTTCTTCATTCCCGCCCCGTGGCGGATAAATACTTCTGTAATAACCGAACCAAATAGGGTAACGAATAACTCTAAATACTCTGTAACTTACTTTAGCTCCATCAATATTATTACCCGCAAATGCTTTAGCAGTGCCAGTTACACGAATGCTGTCGTTTACTCTGTAACTTCCTTCGGGCTTTTTTATTTCTGCAAAAAATTTTGGTCGTTTGTATTCTTCCACACTTATATATTGGGTAGATGATGTGAGCGTATCTTTCAAATAAAAACTTCCGTTTAACAAACCTTCGGGAATTTTAAAACTACCGTTGTAAGAACCAAAGTCATTACTTGTAACATTTACACTGGAAATTTTTTGGTTGTTTCTGTCAAGTAATTGTACAGAAGTTTTTGTATTAGCCAGTATTTCACTCTTCCTTTTCGTGCTGTCAGTCTGTGTAATTATTCCTTTAAAAAATATTGTTTGACCGGGGCGGTAAATACTACGATCCGTAAATAAAAACGTTCTCTTTGTGCTTTTATTCTTTGTATTTATATCATCGTAATAATAACTGTTGTAGCCGTCGTCGGTAAACAATTCATCATTATTATATTTTACCTGCACAATGCTGTTTTCATAATTTGCAGGCTTAGCAATTTTTACGAACCCATTTTTATCAGTTGTATACAAACCGGATTTTAATGTTTCATATTTTCTTGTGCTATAGCTGTATGCATTTGTCCAAAGCTGTACTGTGGCTTTCTCCAAAGGATTTCCATTGTCTCTGTCAAGTACATACAACTCATTCTTATTATTGGTTATGTAGCTGATGTTGCTTACATATGTAATTGCCCTTCCAACAATATTATTGCTCAATGAAAAATCTTCTTTCATGCTTACCAACAAATAATATGTTCCTACAGGCAATCCTTCAACTTTTATTTCTGTAGCATGCTGCTGAAAATCTTTTTGGTCTGGTAACGTTTCGCTCCAGCTTTTTAAGGGTTTTAATGCTACAATAGAAGGCCACACTTTATCATAATCATTGTTGTTTTCCAAACGCTTAATTTCTTCTCTGTTTGTCTGTACAATTCTATAATATACTTTACCAATATTTTTAAAAGTAACGAGTGCACGAAATGGTAACGCAGGTAAATTCACTTTCTCCACATCAAAATGCAGAGAAGGTTTTTCAATTTGGGTGATCAGGTTTTTACAATTTATACCTCCTTCGCTTTTTGGAAATTTTGCATAAGCTGCTTCGCAAATTTGTTTTGCTTTTACCAGATCAAACTGGTTTTCTTTATTTAATAGTGGGTTGTATTTTTCGGCAGATGCTACCTGCATTTGTGCACGTAGGTAAGTTGCCTGCGCACTTGCAGGACTGTTGCTGTACTTTGTTTCAATGTTGAGCAATGCATTTTCATATAGCTTTTCCTTGTTAGTAAAAATCCCATGATCATTTACAAAATAAAGTCGCTTTAAATCTGCATCCAACAATGCTTCCGGCTGTGCATCATCTAAATGAAAAGCAAGCAAGTCCTGCATTATCTTCAACGCATTAAAGTAAAGCGATAAGGTATCTTTTGTTTTAAAATTGTATGCTGCAAATTCTTTAACCGGTGCAAAAGCAGCTTCTTCATTTATAATAAATTTATAGGCAGCGCTTGTCACATCATTCTCAGTACTCATAAAATAATCCAGTGCACGGTGTGCTAAAAAATCATACAGTATTGGTCGGAGTTGTCGGGTGTTTTTTCCCTTTTCAATAATAGCATCCAATCTGCTTAAATTGGTAGCTTTTAAAACGGCTTCATTTTTTAAAGACGCTTTGTATAGGTTTGCTATGGTTGCATTCAGTTTTGCAATACTCCATGTATTAATATCATTTTCCATTTCTTCTGCCAATGCAGTACGGTTATATAATTTATAGCGGTTATTCTCTTTGTAAGTTTGAAACAGCTGTGCCTGCATACTCAGCAAAATATTTTTTGCAGGAGCCTTGGTTTGTGCAATTAGTGTATCAACAAAAAAAAGATTTTTCTGTTGGTTATCTTCTTCCGTCATATTCCGGTATTTCATCTGGAACATGGCAGCTTTTATTTGCTGTGCTTCATTATTTTTTAAAACAGCATCTTTAAAAATCTTTATGGTCTCGTTAAGTGCATCTTTAGTCAATCCTTTCTTTTCTAAAGCTTCATTTTTTTTCCATTGGGAACTGTAATCTTCTTTAACCTGGGCCGATACATTTATGTGAATTACAAAAAATAAAATAAGTATTGTAAACGATTTTATATGACTCATAACAAAAATTTAAAAGAATAATTATTCGAATGATAGTATGATGAATTTTTAGTGTAATTACACAATTAATTTCGAAGAAGTATTTTTTATTTCACTCTGTTGCAAATTATTTAACAATAAAGCCAAATAAAAAAGCGGTTCATTATAAAATGAACCGCCTATAAAAATTATACTAATTATATTATTTCTTCATTGCCTCAGCCATCGTCTTTCCAATATCTGCAGGGCTTGCAACTACATGAATTCCACAAGCAGCCATGATTTTCATTTTTGCAGCAGCGGTATCATCTTCACCACCAACAATTGCACCTGCATGACCCATACGACGGCCCGGAGGTGCTGTTTGTCCTGCTATGAACCCTACAACAGGTTTTTTATTGCCTGTACTTTTTATGTATTCTGCAGCTTCAGCTTCCATACCACCTCCGATTTCACCAATCATTACGATAGCATCAGTTTCATCATCATTCATTAAAAGTTCAATGGCTTCTTTTGTAGTTGTACCAATAATTGGATCTCCACCAATACCTATTGCAGTTGAAATTCCCAATCCTGCTTTTGCAACCTGGTCAGCAGCTTCGTAAGTAAGTGTACCGCTTTTGCTCACAATACCGATACGGCCTTTCTTAAAAATAAAACCTGGCATTATACCAACTTTACATTCATCTGCAGTAATTACACCCGGACAATTTGGGCCTATCAAACGGCTGTTACTGTCCTGTAAATAATTTTTCACTTTTACCATATCAGCCACCGGAATACCTTCTGTAATACAAACTATAAGAGCAATACCCGCTTCCGCAGCTTCCATAATTGCATCGGCCGCAAATGCAGGCGGCACAAAAATTATACTCACATCAGCACCGGTGGTTTTAACTGCATCAGCAACTGTATTAAAAACCGGACGCTCCAAATGCTGCGTTCCGCCTTTGTTTGGGGTAACTCCACCTACAACATTGGTTCCGTATTCAATCATTTGCGTAGCATGAAAACTACCTTCCGTACCGGTAAAACCCTGTACAATAACTTTTGAATTTTTATTTACTAAAACTGACATGTTTGTTTGTATAAATTATTAATATTGTTGGTAAATTTCGGCAAAGATAAGGGGGAAAGGTTGAAGG
>JANXTG010000008.1 GCA_025352525.1 Ferruginibacter sp. | reverse complement strand
GATTTAAATAAAATAATTACAAACACTATACCTGTAGTAGAGTCTCATTTAAATATGAGTAATATGATGATGGATGCAGTAAAAAAATAATAGTTTTAAATGCCATTTGGGAGATGGCCTTTCGAAATAATCAGATTTCATAATTTTTAAACCTGCATGAATATATTATCGCATTATTTAATTAAAAAATTCTCACTCAACTTTTAAATTTTTAGAAACTTAAATCTAAATTAGTTATTCTCGAAATTAGCGTCAGCATCTGATCCACCAACCATACCTGAATCATCGCCAAAATGGGGGGAGAAAAAGTTATTTAAAATGTTAAAAATTAAAATTTACTTTTTAGATTTATTAAGTATTTAAACCGCTATACATCTAAATCATTCGCATTAACATAATATTTGGTACACAAAATAAAAAAGTAAAAGTTTTTTAAAATATTTTAACCATATCAATTAATTTTAAATAGCTGCATTATTATTTTAAAATTCAGACATATCGACCTTGTGAGTTTTATCAATAAAAAATAAGACAACCGCCCCAAATAAAAAAAATATCCAAATGCAATTTGAAAAGAATTTTGTTGTTTTTTGAAAGATTAAAGCATTATTTGCAGGGAAAACGTTTGTATTTCCATAACTATAGTGTCCAAACACATCAAAAATAGAACTTGAATCTTTACTATAATTTCTATAGCTGGACAATAACACATCCTTGTGTGCTAAGATGAATTTTATATTGGGTCTATCATATCTATTTAAGATAGCTGTATCAGGCTCCAGGGTAGGATCATGAAAATGCCATTTATTTGCATAAAAAATTTCGCAGGCAAAATGGCCCACTTTATTATTTCCTAAAAATGTAACCTTACGTGTTTTAAATCCTTTTCTTTTAAGAATTTCCATCATTATTATAGATTGTTGGCTACATGCTGCATTTGGATGTTTCATAATATCATCCGGAACCACAATAGCAGCGTAATCACCGCCTGTAATTTTAGAAATTACAACGCTTAAATAATTATCTGAGAAAGTATACGATGAGTATCCCCAATAGAATCTCCTACTTATTACGCTGCTGACTATATTGGTATATATTTCAGCCGATTGTTCAAGAGTATATTTTGCATCAAGTAAATAAAAAAGACTATCACAATGTGCTTTAATTTTTTTTATAGAGTTAAGGTAACCCAGTGAAGGGTCATACTCTTCTTTATGATTGTAAGATGCAATTTTATAGTCGTAAACTGTTAAAGGATTTTTATCTTTTAAGCAACGAAGGCATTGCAGAACCAAGGTCAATATTGATAGAGCAATGAATAAATATAAGAATGTTTTTGGTTTATTCATAAGGACACAGACTAAAAATATAACGTCTGGTTTATAACCAAAATTTCATTTTCGTTATTCGCAACTAAAATTTAAAAAAATTCCGGGATCTAAAATAAAATAGAAATTACACTACTGACAAAGTTTATAAAATTTGACATTTAGAGTCAGATCTTAAAAATTATCAAAACAATTACGATCACAATTAATTTTTTCCATAAATTAATAATACTAAACTGAAAAATAATTTAAGATATATCCAAGTTTATCTTTAACCCTTTTGACTTAAATACATCCTTATTTTTGCTTTAGCATCTTGTTACTCGCTTCAATAAAAGCTAAAAAATGTTATACCCCATCCGTATAGATTGGGTATAAGCGGAAATACTTTTTTGTTTCCTTTGAACAAAAAAAATTGCAGTGCATAACCAAAACAAATATTTGGCTTTGCACAAATGTTCATGCTCATCCTTAAAATAATAAATTAAACAGTATTAAAAAACCCCTTTTCGTTTTATAGAAAAGGGGCTACACAAACTGTGACACAAACACACACTTGCTGAAGCCACATGAACTTCAAAGGAAGCGAGTTACTAGTCGGGGTTTTTACCGTCTAAGAAATTATTAATGGTATTTATATTTGCCTGATTTTTATCGTCGGAACTGACGGTGTAATTGCTGTAAAAGGTTTCTACATCTGCAATCTGGTTGTGGATTTCCATATTACGACGGAGGTATGCCGGTACGGTTTCAAACTCATTGTTCGGATCGGCTGCATTCATGTTGAAAGATAAATTTCTCAATTTTGCAATCCGCTCAGATGCCCGGCGCCTAAGCTCTTCTGTTTCGTCCTGCATTGCAGGCTCCTCAACGGAGTTGCTTATAAAAGGCTGTGCTTGAAACTTTGCCTGAGGCTTGTCCTCCGCCGTTTCTAGGTTTTCTTTTACTACCAGCTGCATCTCCATAACAGGTTCGTCGATCTGTATTGCAGGCTGAACCGGCAGTGGTTTATCGATTGGAATGGATTTTAAATTCTCCGGCTTTGCCTCTGCATAAATTTGCGTTGGCTTTACCAGAAAGCCCCCCGACGAAAGTTGGCTTTTATTGCTAGCTTCTTTTTTTATTTCTTCTTTTGAAAGTAGATTTTCTTTTACAGCCTGTTTTGGTATTGGGGCTATAAATTCAGTTTCAAATTGTATTACCGGAATCTGATCTGATGATGAAGATATTTCAAAAAAAACAGGCAGCTCATTCGAATTGTCCACAGTAATTGTACTTGGTATTTCTACGTTACTTTCCTGCACCATTGTGGGTGTCATTAGGTCTGCAGTATTTTCAAATTCAACTTTTG
>JANXTG010000189.1 GCA_025352525.1 Ferruginibacter sp. | reverse complement strand
CTGGCCTCCCTAAATCCCTCCAGAGGAGGGACTTTCAGACTCTGATAAATTATTGAATTTTATACTTTTATTGCCTTTCCTTTTAACGCTGCCTCAACCATTTTCATTTCACCAAAGCTTGCATTAGGTAACAAGGGTTTTATATCCGTTAACGTTTTTTCTCCTCTATCTTTTATAACGGTTGCTATTGTTTCGTATTTTTCATCCGAAATAAACGAAGAAATTTCTATCAACCCTTTTTCAATAAAAGCTGCTATATGCCCTTCAATTGTTTGTACAGCAAAGTTTCTTAACACAGCAATTTCTGCAATTGTTTTTCCTTCTATAAACAAAACGTAAGTGCTTTGCTTGGTATCAATTTTTTCTGTTGTTGCTTTTGTTTTACGTTCCTTTTTTGGTGCAGGCGTTTTTGTTATTAAACTGGTCTCTATATTGTGCAGTTCGCAATAGTCATTAACGGTTTGCAAAATATCGCCACCATATTTATCGACCTTAACTTTACCAAAACCATTTATCAGCAATAAGTCTCGGCCGGTTCTTGGCAAAAAAGTAGCAATATCTTTTAGCATAATATGTGTTGCCACCATAAAAATCGGTGTCCCTTCATCAGCACAAATAATATCTCTCCATCTTTTTAATGTATCATACAATTCCGGATTTGGCGAATCTGTTTTGCTACTTTTTTTATTACCTGCGTAACAGCTTAAAGAAAATTTTGGCTGTGCAAAATCTATTCGGTGTTTTAAAAAGGTAGTAAGTGCAAAATCTTTTTGGCAATATTCCAGATAATATATATTGGTAAAAATTACAACAGCAACTGAATTTAAATATTCATTAATTAGGTCTGCCGTTTCTTTGTGTTCTGTTACAAGCTGGTTGGTTTTAATATTATCCATCAACTCAATAAACTTCGTAATAAAATGATTTGCTGCAGCAGCAATGCGGTTTTGCAGTCCCTCATTTTTTTCAACAATGGGTTCATCTTTAAGCAATGTGTTTATTTGTCTGATGAATTTTAATCCATTCATTTTTTCTGCCCTAAATGTTTCTTTTGTTTTATTGATCCATTCGAGCGCATTATTATTCAGTTTTTCTTTTTGTGCATTTATATGAAACTGCAGTGTATTTATTTCACTTTCTATTTCTGTAAATGAAAAAACATCTTCCAATAATTGTTGGGTATACATTTGTCTTGCGCCTTCAAATCTTTCAGCAAGCGATCCTTTAAGTGTGAGGGAACTTTGGCCTTTTAAAACGTTTTCGTTGCTGTAAATGGCTGATGAGGGGATTTTTGAAAGCAAGACAATTCCACCCAAACTTGTGCAGCGGCTAAGCGCAACATATACCTGGCCGCTGCTAAAAGCTGCACCGGCATCAATCATAACTTTATCAAAAGTAAGACCCTGGCTTTTGTGTATAGTAATTGCCCAAGCTAGGCGCAACGGGTATTGTGTAAAAGTACCAATCACTTCCTGTTGCAGTTTTCCATCGGTTCGGTTAAGTGTGTATCGGCTGTTTTCCCATGTTTCTCTGTACACTTCAATTTCAATACCACCACAATCCACTAATATTTTTTCTTCATTTATTTTACAAACCACCCCAATCTTTCCATTAAAATATTTCTTTTCTACAACATCATTTTTTATAAACATTACCTGTGCGCCATGCTTCAACATCAGTGCTGCATCAGCCGGATAAATATTTTCAGGAAACTCATTTTCTATTTCAGCTTTATAGACATATGGCGGCGAAAGTAGTTTTTGTATTTCGCTGTTGTTTATAAGCTCAGCCTGTTTGTTGTGAGATGTAAGCGTAATAAATTTTTCATCGTAGCCAGGTTTAAAGCCTGGTACAAAACGTTGGTGCAACATTTCAAAATCACCTTCACTCATATTATTTGTTCGTACATTATTCAACAACTCAACAAACGACTGTTCTTTTTGGCGGTAAATTTTATTGAGCTCTACAAGTATTGGCTGTTGCTCTTTTACAGCAAAACTATCAAAGAAAAAAGGCGATGCATAATACTCCTGCAAAATACTCCACTCATGGTTTTGCGCCACAGGTGGCAGCTGGTGCAGATCTCCAATGCAAAGTAATTGCACACCACCAAAAGGCACATGATAATTTCTGCGCACACTTCGCAGCAGCGTATCTATCGCATCCATCGTATCGCAACGAACCATACTTATCTCATCAATTATCAGCAGCTCCATTTTGCGTAGCAACTGCAAGCGTTGTTTGTTGTATTTCATTTTTCC
>JANXTG010000188.1 GCA_025352525.1 Ferruginibacter sp. | reverse complement strand
GCCAATACTTTTAACTCAAGGGTTCTAATACCTTCAGCACCATCTTCGCCGGGTTGTGCATACTCAGGGGCCTGGTTGGTAGCTGTTTTAAAATTACTGTTACCCAGACCGCCACGGCCGCCCTTCATTAAAATTACTTCTTCGCCATCCAGTAAAATTTCAGCAACTTTTTCTCCTGTTTCAGGGTCTCTGGCAATGGTACCAAGCGGTACCTCTATAATAATATCTTTTCCGGCTTTGCCGCTTCTTTGTCCCCCTTCGCCATTGCCACCATCATCTGCCAATACATTCTTAAAATAGCGAAGGTGTAGCAATGTCCATAATTGGGTATTGCCTTTTAAAATTATATGCGCACCACGACCACCATCACCACCGTCAGGGCCACCTTCTGCTGTAAGTTTATTACGAAGAAAGTGTTTACTGCCTGCACCACCATGACCACTGTGGCAAAAAATATTTATCTGGTCTACAAAATTCGATCTTTCCAAAACTTAAGTATTGTGTTAGCAGCAAAAATACAAAAAGCAAACTGCATTGCATTGCGAGGTTATAAAGCCTTTTTTAACTGCCTTAAATTACACGAATGTGCATGAATGAAAACTTTGAGGTATAATTGTTGATTAAAGACAAAAAAGCTGAAAGGCTGCGGGATAGAAGTGGAAATCCTTTTTATATTGCTTCGGTAAATAAAAAGATTGTAACGCATAGCCCGAGCAAAAGTTTAATTATTTTAAAATGTTTACAGCCCCACCTAAAAATAAACTATGAAAGTATTGATATTAAGTTTGATGTTAGTTGCTTTTGGTTGCAATGCATCTAAAAAAACCAACGCTGCAGATATGGCACCTGAGGGCAGTAAAGTTGTGGTGGATTCATTGCCGGTTTGCGTAAAAGTGTTGATTGAAAAAATGAAAAGTGAAGCGGTTACAAACCCTCCAAGAAAAATTTACAGCTATATGTATTTGGGTAAAAAAGTATTTTATGTCCCCGCTATTTGTTGTGACCAGTTTAGTGATTTGTACAATGACAGTTGTGGATTGATGGGTCATCCCGACGGTGGCATTACAGGAAAAGGTGACGGAAAAATTAAAGATTTTGGTACAGCAAAAGAAGAAAAATTATTGTGGGCAGATAGCAGAAAATAATTATTTACCTTTTTGTTTCGTTCCAGGGTTTATAAGAAGTATTTTGAATTTTCCTGTCTGCAGGTATTTCTGTCAGGGATTCGCACGATATTAAACTTATGTGCAAATCTTTTGGTAATTGTTGGTAAAGTGAAGTGCCTTCTGTTTTCCATGCAAGCATTTCGTCGCTCACTTCTTTTATTTTTTTTGCAGGGTTGCCAACAATTACACCTCTGTTTTTAAAAACTTCATTTGCTTTTACAAAACTCAATGCACCAACAATGCATTCGTCTCCAATAATTGCATTATCCATAATTACGGCATTCATACCAACCAATGAATTTTTGCCTATTGTAGCGCCATGTATAATTGCACCATGCCCAATATGTGCGCCTTTTTTTAAAAAAACAGTTACGCCGGGAAACATATGGATGGTACAGTTTTCCTGCACATTGCAACCATCTTCAATAATTATTTGCCCCCAATCGCCCCGAATTGCAGCGCCCGGGCCGATATAACAATCTTTACCAATTATTACATTACCTGTTACACATGCCTGAGGATGTACGAAAGAGGAGGGATGAACGACAGGTATAAAATTATTGAAGGCGTAAATCATATCAGCGATTTTGAAGTTCTAAAACAAGTGCCTTTAAAAACGGCAGCGGTTTCATTTTTTTGATTTGTTATGTTGATATGATACAGTCCTGTTGAACGACCATTGTGCAGTTCGATGGCTTCGGCCACCAATTGATCATTAACCTGCACCGGTTTTAAAAAATTAATACTGGTATCTAAAGCAACAGATAAAACATTGCGGTTGTTGCAGGCAAAAGCAAATGCACTGTCAGCAAGAGAGAATGTAATGCCGCCATGAACAATATCAAAGCCGTTGATCATTTCCGGTCGCACGGTCATTTTTATTTTGCTGTAACCTTCTTTTATTTCAATGATTGAAATGCCCAGCCATTGGCTGAACAAATCTTTTTGCATCATATCATTTACAACGTTGTTTGCTAAAATATCTCCGGTTAAATCCATTTACACATCATTTTATTTTCCTGTAAAAACAGCTTTGCGTTTTTCAATAAAAGCATTTATACCTTCTTTGTAATCTGCTGTAGCAGCGGCTTTCCTTTGTAACCTGTCTTCCTGCACGAGCTGCTCGCTGAAAGTGTTTTGCAAAGAAACATTGAGTGCTGTTTTTGTATGCGCCAAACCTGTTGTTGGCATTTGAGCAAGTTTGAGTGCAAGGGCACAAGATTCTTTTTCAAAAGTTTCATCTGCAAAAACTTTGTAAATCATACCCATTTTTTCTGCTTCTGCAGCTGATACTTTATCGCCTGTCATCATTAATGCAGATGCTTTTTGAAACCCAATTAAACGGGGTAAAAAATAAGTGCCGCCACTATCAGGTATCAAGCCAATTTTAGAAAACGCCTGTATAAAACATGCTGATTCGGTTGCTAAAACAACATCAGCACACAATGCAATATTTGCACCGGCTCCTGCTGCCACGCCATTTACAGCAGCTATAACGGGCTTATTAAGTTTTCTTATTTTATTAACGATAGGGTTAAAATGTTCAACAAGGATTACCTCAATACTTAAAGCATTTTCTCCTGAAAGTTCAGCAATATCCTGCCCAGCGCAAAATGCTTTGCCTGCACCTGTAATTAAAACAGAGCGCACATCATCGTTGTTTTCGCAATCATCTAAAACCTGCTGTAGCAACAAAGCCATTTCCCGGTTAAACGCATTAAATTTATCAGGTCTGTTTAAAGTAATTACGCCAACGTTGTCTTTTATTTCAAATAGAATTGATTGCATAATGGGTGTAAATAATTTATGCAAATCTATAAATCTAAAATTTATAAACAGACCCTTTTAATGACATTTAAAATAGTCGAAGGGTTCTTTGCAATCATTGCACTGGTAAAGTGCTTTGCAGGCTGTAGAGCCAAACTGGCTTAAGAGTTTTGTATCAGCTGAATTGCATTGCGGACAAACAGGAGTTGAGTTTGATAAATCGCCTGACATTTTTGGTGGTGCAATGCCGTATTTATTCAATTTTATTTTTCCTTCTTCAGTCATCCAATCTGTGGTCCATGCGGGTGAAAGAACCGAAGAGATTTTTATATTTTTATAACCGTGTTCAATCAACTTTAGTCTGATATCCATACTGATTGCATCCATTGCGGGGCAACCGCTGTAAGTTGGTGTAATGATAATTTCAACCTGTCCATCTTGTAATTTTACATCTCTTACAATTCCTAAATCTAAAATAGAAAGTACCGGGATTTCAGGGTCAGGAACCTGCTCCAGCAATTTCCATAATGCATCTATCGTTATGTCGTTTTCTACTACCATGTGGCGTTAGGATACGTTCTTTGTAAATACTGCAGATCAGATAAAATATAGCCCAGTTTTTCAGTGTGCACTCCATTCTTGCCACCGGTTTGCATAAAGCCATCTTTAGGAAGCGAGATTGTGGCCTCTTCAAAAATGTCAGTTACTTTTTTGTACCATTCATTTTTTAAAAGAGTAATATCAGGTGCAATGCCTGCGGATACCATTGATATTTCGTAAGCTTCCGGTAAAAACATTTCGCCGGTGTAAGGCCATAATTCTATAATTGCTTTTTCTATTCTCTCCTTGCTTTCTGCAGTACCATCGCCCAAACGAATTACCCATTCGCCCGACCAGGTAACATGATAAGTAACTTCTTTTAAAGATTTGGCAGCAATACCGGCAAGCTGTTCATCCCTACTGTGTTGCATTTTTTCATACAAAAAATATTGATAAACGCTGTAAAAAAACTGCCTTACAATTGTTTGTGCCCAATCACCGTTTTCCTGTTCTGTAAGCAGTAAATTTTTAAATTCTCTTTCTGTACGCAGGTATGCAAGCGAATCCTCTGTGACCTTAGTGTCCGTTGATTCATTTATAAGCTTTGCAGCATACTGATAAAAATTTCTGCTTTGCCCAATCAAGTCAAGCGTAATATTTGTAATGGCAATATCCTGCTCCAGTATCGGTCCATGGCCGCACCACGCAGCGTTTCGTTGTGTAAGTATTAAGTTACTGTCAGCAAGCTGAAGAATATAATTGATTAATTGTTCCATATTTTGAGAATCGGATAAGGAAATCAGGCTGTGCGTTTATAGAAAAGGTAAACAAACCCAATACACATAATTTAAGTGTAAAATAAAATTTAAATATTTTGTGCTGTGAAGAACTACATATGCCCTACCTCATCTGGTATATCGTAAAAAGTTGGATGTCTGTAAACCTTATCATTGGCAGGTTCGTACATAGCCGCTGCATCATCGGGATTGCTTGCATGAATGTGTTTGCTTTCAACTACCCATAAACTTACGCCTTCCTGTCTGCGGGTATATACATCACGTGCATTTTCTATAGCCATAGCTGCATCTGCTGCATGTAAACTTCCTGCATGTTTGTGATCAAGCCCTTGCTTGCTTCTAATAAAAATTTCCCACAATGGCCAAGCGGTTTCCTTAGTAGTTGTACTCTTTAAATCATTAATACCGGCACTGTCTTCTACTCCAAAATCTCCGTAAAAGTATTTTTGAATATTAATTTTCATAAAAAATATTTTTTAAAAAACGAGGTCACCTATTGTGACCTCAAACTATTTTATGCAACCTTTCTTAATTGTTTCGCAGCTTTCTTATTAGCATAAGCTGTGGCTGCTTCTCTAACCCATGCACCTTCTGTATGAGCATTTTTTCTGGCTTCCAGGCGTTGTTTGTTACACTGCCCATTTCCTTTTACTACATTCCAAAATTCATCCCAGTTTATTTCGCCAAAATCATAATGTCCTCTTTCTTCATTCCACTTTAAATCAGCATCGGGCAATGTCATTCCCAGCACTTTTACCTGCTGCACGGCCATATCTATAAATTGCTGACGAAGCTCATCATTTGTTTTTCTTTTTATTTTCCACTTCATGCTTTGGTCGTTGTTGGTGCTCTCACTATCCTTAGGCCCAAACATCATTAACGATGGCCACCACCAGCGGTCAATCGCATCCTGGCACATGGCTTTTTGTTCTGCTGTACCATTACTCAACACCATCAAAGATTCAAAGCCCTGCCGCTGGTGAAAACTCTCTTCCTTGCATATACGCACATTTGCACGAGCATAAGGACCGTAAGATGTTCTGCAAAGCATTACCTGATTTAATATTGCCGCACCATCTACCAGCCAGCCTACAGCACCCATATCAGCCCATGTAAGTGTTGGATAATTAAAAATGGAAGAGTATTTTGCTTTGCCACTGTGCAGGTCATCAATCATTTGATCTCTGCCTGTACCAAGTGTTTCTGCCGCTGAGTATAAATACAAGCCATGCCCCGCTTCATCCTGCACTTTTGCAATTAAGATTGCTTTTCTTTTCAGCGATGGTGCACGGCTTATCCAGTTTCCTTCAGGCAACATACCCACAATTTCGCTGTGTGCATGCTGGCTAATCTGGCGCACATTTGTTTTTCTGTAAGCATCAGGCATCCAGTCCTTTGGCTCTATTTTTATTTCGTTGTCAATTTTATCCTGGAAAGCTTTTTCTAAATCGTGGAGTTGCATGTATATTAAGTTGTACTACAAATATATTAAAAAACTAACGTCTGTTAGCGGTTTTATCATTTCTTTAATAGCGGTAAAGGTAATTTTTTAAGTTGAGTGTAATGGTTTTGGTGCGGTGGGCGTAATAACTTTTTTGAACATGTGTCCGGGCTGTACGCTTTTAGTCCTCGTTCGTTCCTCACTGTGGGCTACCGCTTCCATACCGCCGCTCGTCAGCAGGGTTTCTTTTTTCGGCTTTTATTATGTGGTAGGTTTTGCTGCTCCGCAGCAATCCATGGACTCCTCCCATGGATATGAACTGTTAAACCCCTTCGGGATTTCCGGAAAAACGCTCAAACATCAGTAAAAACCTATTTGCTTTAATCTCCCAGTTAATCTCCAAGTCCTCACTCTCCTTCGGGAGAGGGAACGAGGGAGAGGCTCCTACTTCACATCAAAATCAACTACTATTTTTTCTGTAAGTGGATGGCTCTGGCAGGTAAGTATAAATCCCTGTGCTACTTCATCATCTTCCAAAGCATAGTTTACATCCATATGTACTTTTCCTTCTATCAGCTTTGCTCTGCAGGTACAGCACACGCCTCCCTTGCAAGCATAAGGAAGATCAGCGCCCTGTTGCAATGCTGCATCTAAAATGTTTTCAGCCTTGTAAGCAAGATTAAAATTAAAACTTCTGCCATCAACCTTTATGGTAATATTACTTTTGGGTCCTGCATCTTTTTCTTCTGCCAATTGTTTGCTGTCAATTACCGATTGCTTTTGGCCCGGCGTGGTAAACAATTCAAAGTGAATATTATTTTTAAGTATTCCATTCTCCTCTAAAAATGCAGCAGAAGCAAAAATCATTTCTTCAGGGCCGCAGATGAATGCATCATTAAAAATTTTAAAGTTTAATAAATGTTTCAGTCCTTCCAATTTTTCCGTTCCAATTCTGCCATAATTTATTTCGGCATCTGTTTTTTCCCTGCTTAAAATATTTATACAGGTAAAGCGCTCCATAAATTTATTTTTAAGCGCTTCTATATCTTCAAAAAAAATAATAGAGCCCCGGCTTTTATTACCATAAATAAGCGTAAAACTACTTTGAGGCTGTGTTTTAAGCGTATGTTTTATGATGGAAATAATAGGTGTAATGCCGCTGCCCGCTGCAATAGCAAGATAATTTCCGGTTTCAGGCTTTGCATTAAATCTTCCCGTTGGTGGCATAATTTCCAATATGTCACCTGTCTTTAATTCATCGTTTGCAAAAGAAGAAAACAAACCACCTGTTGTCTTTTTTATAGCAACCTTCAACTCTTTTTCGTAAGGCGCATTGCAAACAGAGTAAGAACGACGAACTTCTTCACCGTTTATATTTTTCTTTATGGTAATGTTTTGTCCTTCTTTAAAAGAAAATATTTTAGTTAAATCTTCGGGTATAAAAAAACTAACAGATACACAATCGGCTGTTTCTTTTTTTACCTCTTTTACTTTTAATGTATGAAAATGTGTAGCCATTATTTTATTATTCCATGTAGTAAATGCTCAATCATTGTTTCCTCCAGTTCCTCAATTGTAAACTCATTTTTGTGGCGTTGCCTCAGCTCCAGACCTCTAACAGCAGAGAGTATTGCAAGAACAGCAATACTGGGCAATATATTTTTAAACAATTTTTTTTCAATTCCATCCTTGAGTATGTCTATCATGTTTTTTTCATAAAGTTTCCTTTGAGCAAGAAACTCTTCCAGGTTTTTTTGAGGCAGTCTTTTCCATTCATGTTCCGATACAAAAACCTTGTCAAAATCAGTCGATAATTTTCTTACATGAAAACGAATAATATCTGCAGTTTTTTGGGCTGCATTTTTTTTAGAAACAAGTACATCATCCATGTGCATGGTATAATCTTTTGCAACATCAAAGCAAATTTCCTGTAATAACTCAGCCTTAGATCCTATATGATTGTAAAGACTCGGTGCTTCTATGCCAAGCGATTCTGCAAGTTCCCGAACTGATGCGGCTGCAAAACCCTTCTTCCTAAAAAGTTCTGCAGCATTTATTAGGATCATATCTTTTATTGACCCGTTGGTTTCCGTTTTTATTTTCGCCATAATATAACGCCAAAATTAAAGTATATTAAGCAAGTTAAAAAGGCAAACATAAATTTTAACCATTATAGATACCTAATCCCTGCCGTGTTACAGTCCAGTCATCTGTCGTGCAATCAATAATTGTTGAAGGCACCATGCCACCAATACCACCGTCAATTACAAAGTCTACACGATCTTTAAAATTTTCAAAAATAACCTCGGGGTCGGTATAATCTTCTACCATTTCGCCGGGTAAAGAGGCGCTTAAAATTGGATTACCCAATACATCTCCAATATCCCGGCAAATATTATTATCGGGCACCCGAAGTCCAATTGTAGATTTTTTGCTCTGTAAAATTTTCGGAACCTGTTTGCTCGCAGGCAAAATAAAAGTGAAAGCACCGGGTAAATGATTCTTCAGCATTCTGTATAAAGGTGTATCAATACTTTTTGTATAATCACTTAGGTGACTAAGATCTTTGCAGATAAAAGACAGTTGCGCTTTTGCAGGATCAACATTTTTTATCCTACAAATTTTTTCCACAGCTTTCGGTTGTAAAATATCGCAACCAATACCGTAAATGGTATCTGTCGGATAAATAATAATACCGCCATCTTTTAAACACTCGGCAAGTTGTTTTATAAGTCTTGGTTGTGGGTTATCTGGATGTATATGAAGTAACATGTATCAGGTTGATTGGTTATTAGTAGATGAAGGCTGTGCTAATAATTTTTATAGTAGAAGTTGTTTGATGGTTTATAAACTCATTTTAATAATAAACCCCATTTGCATATTATTACATTAGCAAATTGGCAAATTGTTTTCCTTATTTTTGCACCGTTTTAAACAAATCAAAACTACAAATTTAATACCATGTCTTTAATTACTGTCGGCACAATGGCCTTTGATGCAATTGAAACGCCTTTTGGCAAAGTAGATAAAATAATCGGGGGCTCTGCAACTTACGTGGCTTATGCTGCAGCAAATTTTATAAAACCAATTCAACAAATTTCCATTGTTGGTTACGATTTTCCGCAGGAAGAAATGGATGAACTTACGGCAAGAGGTGTAGAGCTTGACGGTGTTGAAATTGTAAAAGACAAAAAATCATTTTTTTGGAGTGGCAAATATCATATGGATATGAACTCGAGGGACACACTCGTTACCGATTTAAATGTATTAGAAGACTTTAACCCGATTGTACCCGATTCTTACCAGGGTGCAGAATTTTTAATGCTGGGTAACTTAATGCCGAAATTGCAATTGAGCGTAATTAACCAATTAAAGCACAGACCTAAATTAATAGTAATGGACACCATGAATTTTTGGATGGACATTGCCATGGATGATTTAAAAGAGGTTTTAAAAAATGTAGATGTGTTGCTGGTAAACGATGCTGAAGCAAGGCAATTAAGCGGAGAGCTATCGTTGGTGAAAGCTGCTAAAAAGATAATGGAAATGGGGCCCGGCTTTTTAATTATAAAGAAAGGAGAGCATGGTGCATTGCTGTTTCATGAAAGCCAGGTTTTCTTTGCGCCGGCTTTGCCGCTTGAAGAAGTTTTTGATCCAACAGGTGCCGGTGATACTTTTGCAGGAGGTTTTATTGGTCATCTTGCAAAAACAAAAGACATCAGTTTCGATAATATGAAAACCGCCATTATTGTGGGAAGTGCGATGGCAAGTTTTTGTGTAGAAAAATTTGGTCCTGAGCGTTTAAAAGAAATTACAAAAGTTGATATTGATGCGAGAATTGCAGAATTTGTACAGCTTGTAAATTTTGATATCGATTTAGTTTAAAAGAGTAACATGCTTGAAATTATCATACTGTACTTTCTCACCAAAAAAATAGGTGTATTGGCTGCTACAAAAGGGTTATCAGCCGGAAGGTGGAAATTAAATCTTATACTGGCTTGGATTGTAGCAGAATTGCTTGGCGCCTTTGTAGCAGTAATTATTTTCGGAAAAGATAATTTGTTCAGCGCTTTATTAATAGCTCTGGCATCTGCTGTTTCTACTTATTTTATCATTGTAAATTATCTTACCAAACTGCCTGATGTTGTTGATGAAGACGATGTAAATAACATTGGCAGAGAGCAATAAAATTTGCTTTACAAAAACAAATCCTGAAACAGTTTACCACCCGGTACAACCGCGTATTTTTCAAGGTCTGTTATTCCATCTTCCATTAAAACAATTTCATCAATAAATGAATTCCCTGTGCAGGTAGTGGCAGGTTTGCTTATGATGGAAAAGGCAGCATCTGCAACGATTTCCGGCGTTCTGCTCATATTTATTAATGCATCGCCACCAAGTAGATTTTGTACTGCAGCTGTAGCAATAGTTGTACGTGGCCAAAGGGCATTTGATGCTATGCCAAAAGATTTTAATTCTGCCGCCAAACCAAGTGCAATCATCGTCATGTTATATTTTGTAAGTGTATATGCAATATGATCTTTAAACCATTTCATATCCATATTTAACGGCGGCGAAAGTGTAAGAATATGTGCATTGCTCGATTTTTTTAAATGTGGAATACAGGCTCTGCTCATAAAAAATGTACCACGTACATTTATATCGTGCATCAAATCAAAGCGTTTTGGTTCCGTTTTTTCTGTACCGGTTAATGAAATGGCTGAAGCATTATTTATCAGTACATCGATACCGCCAAAAGTTTCCACAGCTTTATCAACGGCTTCCTGTATTTGCAACTCATCTCTTATATCGCATTTAACAGCTAAGGCATGGCCGCCGGCCTCTTCAATTTCTTTAGCTGCAGAATATATTGTACCACCAAGTTTAGGATCTTCTGTTGTACTCTTAGCAGCTACAACAATATTTGCCCCTTCAACCGCCAGGCGCAGCGCTATTGCTTTACCTATACCACGACTTGCACCTGTAATAAAAATGGTTTTACCTTTAAAAGACATGTAATAAAATTTTTTAGTTTTAAAAAATATAAGTTAGCATATTCAATTGAAAGGCAAAAATAATCTCAATTAAAATATTATTTATGCTTAAACCAACAGTTGCTGTTGTTTTCTTCGAAGGATTTAAACTGTGTATTTACAGGTTTGCCGTGGTAAATTGAGTTATTATATTTTGTTCTTGCGAGGTAATTAAATGCACCCATATCTCCTGTAAAAGCTGTTTGATTATCATGATTATACTGTTCGTGGATTTTGGTAAGTGCCGCAATAAATTCCTCCATTATTTTTATATTTCCACCAATAACACCACAGTTCAATAATTGCTCTTCTTTAAAGGTTTCTTCGTACTCAACATAATCTGGTATCAGGTTTCTTAAATGTGTAGCATGTTCCTGCATCCATTCATCATTTAATTTTTTTGGCTCATCTCCACAAAACATTTTATCGGGATTGCTCAAAAAAAGTGGTTGTACAAAAGGATTTTTTAACACTACTACGTCGCTTATATCTGTACAAAAAACAGCCTTGATATTATCTTTATTTTTTTCTAAAAAATCTTTGTAAATAAAGTAGCGGTATACATTGGGATTAAAAGAGGGATCATGTTTTACCTTTACAAAATGAATATTTTCATTTTCATATTTTAAACATGTTTCTGCAGAGAAATTGTTGTGAAAAATTATCCCCTTCAGACTTAAAGCAACAATCGATTCGGCCCATTCTTTTACAAGGCTGTAATCATCATTATGTAAAACTGTATTTCTGTTTACATCATGTATGCCCGTAAGTAGGCAACCCATTACAATTTGTTCGTGATTTTTTTTTGTGGGCATCATTGTATTACGCTACCAAAACAAAGTTTTCGCTTTTCATTTTTGCGCAGATGCTGTTTGGGTTATTGCGATAATAAATATACGTACGCAAATTTACTTTTTTCACTTTAAATTGCTCGGCTGCTCTTTCATAAAAATGTGCATCAGCGGCATACGCATTATAAAATTTAAGTGTTGTAAAAACCTCTTTTTTACCAAATAGGGTTGCGAATAAAATACAGTCATCTACGTGTAAGCTTTTTGTGCGATCATATTTATCGGGTACATAATAATCCTCTTCATTATCTACAATCGTTTTAGTAGTAGAGGCTATTAAATCTGCATGTGGCATCTCGTTTAGACATGCCTGTAAATGATTCTTTTTATATTCGTCATCAGAATCGAGTATGGTAATGTATTTACTTTTGCTCTGTAAAATTCCTATATTCACCGATTCCGCCTGTCCACAATTTTCGTGGCGCAGGTAGGTAATTTTTTGTTTATATTTTTCTACGTAATTAACCAATTGGTTGTGTTGATCATGATCACTACCATCATCAACAATAATTAATTTAAAATCCTGAAAACTTTGATTTAGAACAGAATCAATTGCTCTTTTTACAAAATGAAATGGTGTATTATAAACAGCCATTATTACCGATACCATAGACGGGTTTTGCATTATAAGTAAGTGTTAGTTAAAATAACTATATAAAATTAGACATAAAAAAAACCAGCAATTATACAAATTCCCGTTTTGGTAATTTTATATAATTGTTGGCGGTGTTAACTAATTATTACGAAAGAGCGGCTTCTGCAGTAATATTGGTATTGTATAATTTAGAGATCGGGCAATTTTCTTTTGCATCTGCAACTGCTGTATCAAACTGATCTTTTGTAATGTTTGGAATGGTAGCATTTACAGTTAAGTGAGAGGAGGCAATAGCACCGTCAACAAGATCTATATCGCATTTGGTTTCAATGTTATCTGCTGTAAAACCTGCTTCCTGTAAAACGAAGCTTAATTTCATTGTAAAACAGCCTGCGTGGGCAGCTGCCACAAGTTCTTCGGGGTTTGTACCTACGCCATCCTCAAATCGGCTCTTAAAAGAATATTGTGTTTTATTAAGCGTTGTACTCTGAGTTGTTAAATGACCTTTACCATCTTTACCTGTTCCTTGCCATACGGCTGTTGCATTTCTTTTCATGCTGTTTTGTTTTAAATTATTATAAATTGTTTAAATCGTTTTCTTTTTCCGTTCTGTTTCTGGAGGAGCGTATCCTCTTTTCCATTTTTAACGGAATTATAAAAATTATTAAGACGCCAAAGTAAATACAATAAGAAATATAAACAAATTTAAAGGCTACCAAAATTCCTAAAAACGTAATGATGATGGCTGTAATATTTTTGCTTAATCCGCTGTCAATAGAATCATTCGAAAGTGTTTCGTCTACCAGTTTTGATTTTACATATGAATAGCGGAGTAGTAGGTATGCAGCTACAGAAGCCATTAGCAATACAAACCCAAGACTTACAGCTGCAAGCGGTACAAGTGGATGGTCACCTACCATTGCAACGGCAAACGGTAGCATAGTTATCCAGAAAAGAAAGTAAATGTTATACCATAACAAAGTACTGTTGGTTTCTTTTACGGCGTGGTATAAATGATGATGGTTTACCCAAAACACTGCAATGAAAAAAAAACTGAAAATAAAACCAAGCAGGTAAGGCGCAATTTTTACAAGCTCGTAAATATTTTGTGTCAGATTTACATCGTTGCTAAACTTTGGTACTTTAAACTGAAATGCAAGAAGCGTAAGTACAATGGCAAATACGCCATCGCTAAAGTTTTCAAGCCTTGTGGTTGTTATGAAAAATGTTTTTGATGCCATTATTTTTTACCGAATGCAGTTTTAAATTCTTCTTCATTAAAACCATGCAAAACTGTGCCATCTATTTCCACTACAGGCCTTTTTATAAGGTTTGTGTAGGTTTGCATTAGTCTTACAGCCTCGTTTTTTTGAGTTGTTTTTTGTTGCTCAGATGCCGGCAGATTTTTATAAGCAATACTTTTTTTATTTAATATTTTTTCCAGTAAAGAAGTTTTTAACCAATCATTTAATTTGGCTGCGGTTATACCTTCTTTTTTAAAATCATGAAATTCAAAAGCTACATTATTTTCTTTGAGCCATGTTAATGCATTTTTTACACTCCCGCAATTAGGTATCCCATAAACATGTACCATGCTTTTAAAGTATTGTCGGTTTGTTTTGAAATATTTTCTCAATTTTATCAAGCACATCAGCAGTTATCAGCGGTAATACTTCAAGTGCCGAGAGGTTTTCAATAAGCTGCTGTTTTTTTGTGGCGCCCAATATTGCTGTGGTTACATTTGGGTTCTTTATGCACCATGCAATGCTTAATGCAGCAATATTTACATCCATTTTTGCTGCAAGCTCTCCTAATTTTTTTACCTTTTTTATTTTATCATCCTGTATAACATTTGCTTTAATGCTGCTCATATCTGGCATTGCAAAGCGACTGTTTTTTGGAATGCCATCATTGTATTTACCCGTAAGCAAGCCTGAAGATAAAGGGCTCCAAATGGTTGTACCTAACCCAACGTTTTTATAGATTTCAGAATAGTCCGCTTCAATTTTATTCCTTTCAAATAAATTGTATTGCGCCTGCTCCATTGTTGGACCTATTAAACCGTATTTTTCTGCAATTCTGTGAGCCTCCATAATTTCTACGCCCGTCCATTCGCTTGTGCCCCAATAAAGAATTTTACCTTGCTGTATAAGCGTATTCATGGTACGAACAGTTTCTTCTATAGGCGTATTTTTATCTGCCCTGTGGCAATAAAAAAGATCCAGATAATCTACCTGCATACGCTGCAAAGCTTCGTTGCAGGCTTCTGTTAAATGCTTGCGGCTGTTACCCGTTTGGTTTGGTTTATTTTCATTGCCATGCCAGCCAAAATATGCTTTTGATGATAATACAAAAGAGGTGCGGTCCCATTTCTTTTTCTTTAAAATACGTCCCATCATTTTTTCACTTTCGCCCAACGCATATGCTTCTGCATTGTCAAAAAAATTGATGCCGCTATCGTAAGCAAGCCCCATTAATTCATCGGCAGTTTTATCATTAATCTGTTTGCTGAAGCTAACCCAACTGCCAAAAGAAAGAACGCTTAATTGAAGGCCCGATCGGCCGAGGCGACGATATTCCATAATATGATTTTATTAATGAATGTAATTTGTAAATTAAAATTGTAATGCTAAGCAAATGAAATGTAAGATATTTCTTTCTTTACAGTTTTGAATTGCGTCTGCGTATCCTTTATTTTATTTTCCTATTTTGGAAAACCATCTCCTTTTGAATTAATGATTCCGTTGGGATGCAGCATGTGGTAATTTTTAAATCCCTGATCAGCTTCCATGCCGCTGCCATTCATGTACTGCCCATCTTTCTGCCTAATGCGGACTTTTTTATTGGTATAAAATTCTACTCCCTTGCGGTTTCTGTCCCAATACAAATCATCACAATAAATAGTATCCCCTTTTAATAAATTAATAATTTTTACACTGTCCCGTAAATAGATCAAACTCTCTCCATCCTTATATTTTCCATACAACGCAGTTAGTTTACTTTCTTTAATCTCGTCAACATTGTAAAATTCCGCATAAAGCGTTTTAGGGAATTCATAGTAGGTTGTAGAATCTTCTACATGCAACATTAGCGGAGCCGTAAGTATGGCTTTTGCTTTACCGCCAATAGTGTAATTTATTTTTATAAAAGTTGCTTCTTCAGTACTGCCGGTTTTTTTATTCAGGTTGTAAACCTCATTTACGTTATTCTCGCAGGAGCATAAAAAAAAGCAGCCTGTATAAAGGGCTGCTAAAATATATTTATGTGCTTTATTTTTTTTCATTTAATAAAAATCTAAACACAATTAATTGTATTTGCTTTTTTGAAACCATGTGGCACTCATTGATATGCCAAAATGAACTCTAAATAATCCCTCTCTTAAACTCTGGTTTTGTTTGTTTCCATGCTGTCCAATTTCTAAACCGGTATTAAACGTAACAAATTCTCCCACACGCAATCTTTGAAAAGAGGTTAATGGTAAGCTCGCACCAAGGGTTAAACCATAGTCAGGCCTGTTTTCGTTGTTTATTTTTACATAATCATTACCAAAGTATAACCCTGCACGGTATTTTACAAATCTCCAGTATTTGGTTGATAGGGTAGTAGGATCAGCAGGAAAATATTGCGCACCCATATGAATCGTAGTGTTATTTTGAACGGCATCCTTTTCACCAAAGTATCTGTATTTTGACCATTGGGCATATTCAACATCAGCACCAACAATCAAGTGTTTTGTTGTGTATGTAAAACCTGCAGTGTAAGTGGCCGGCAATGAAAGAATTCCTTTTTGATTTAGAACATTGGTAACAGTATCAATACCAATAGTGCTGCCATTATTATCGTAGACAAAAGTCTCATTTATGTTATCTCTTTTGGCTTTTAAATTTTGCTGAAGATTAGTTGATACGCCAAGACGTAAAACATTGTTATTCTTTAAACGGATGCCGTATTGTGCACCGAGCGTTAAAAAAAAGCCGCCAAAACGTGCATCAGCCTGTGTATTGGATTGCATGTAACGAGCACTGTCAGTCTTTTTTAAAATAAGCTTGGTGCTGTTTTGCCTGTTACCAAAAGAATATCCGGTACTTGCACCAAAACTAAAATTTTTAATTTTTACACCTGTGCTAAAATTAGCCTGGCTTATACCGCCGTTACCTTCGTATAGGGTAGAAACACTGTCAATGCCTACCAGATTTTTCTCTGCCAATATTTTATAGTTAATGCGGGTAACAGGGCGAAGACCAAAAGCAATATTTATATGATTTCCTTTTGCAAGCATTCTTTTAGGAGTAACAGGAAACCCAAGTTGCAGGTAAGAAATAAGTGTATTGGTAGCTTTGTATTTCTGTGGAGAATTGTTGTTTTTTAATGTACGTACATCAACTTCGCCACCAACATCAAATATGGTTGTATTTAAACCTCCCAAAGATGCAGGGTTAGATAAATTAATGGAAGAGGAAGGAAAATACAAAATACCGTTCAAAATATTGTACGGAATAAAACCTACAGAATCTACAAACCCGGCACTAATACCGCCCATACTGCGACTCACAATATTTTGATTTGGTACAACATCTCCTATACCGTAACGGGAATAAGGAGAATTTTCCTGAGCTGATGCAAACGTGTAAATAAAACTTACAAAAGTTAACAAGGCAATTCTTTTAATTACCGCAGTTGTTGAGTTGGCTAAGTGCATACAGTCCTTTAAATAAAAAATTATGGTCGGCAAATATCCGGGTTTTAAGCTGCCCGGCAAAATACGAACTATTGCCACCGGTTAAAACCACGTTAAAGTTGCTATACTTTGCCTCATATTTGTGTATAATACCGTCTATTTCAGCAGCCATTCCATTAAGTACACCGCTTTGCAAATTAGTTCTCGTGTCATATCCAATTAACGGAATATTCCAGGTTTCCTTTTCAAGCGGCAACAGCGCTGTATAATCGTGCATCGCTTTAAAACGCATATCCATGCCAGGCGAAATACCTCCACCTAAAAACTGGTGATACTGGTTTACAAAATTGTACGTAATGCAACTTCCCAATCCAATGATTAAATTATTTTTTTTAGGATAAAAATGCACAGCAGCGGCTACCAAAGCAAGCCTGTCCGCACCAATGGTTTCGGGCTTACCAACAGGAGTTGTAAAATTTATTTTAGTAGCCGCCGATAATTTATGAAAAGTGCTTTGCGAGGCAAGAATATTTTCTGTTTGTGGATTGTGTTTTATTACAGAAGATAAAATACTGTGTTCCGGTTTATGAATTGCTAAAAGCTCATGTAGAGTAGCTTCTGAATCATCTTTTAAAACAATTGCTTCCTGCATTTCGTTGTCTTTAAATACAGCAACTTTTAAACGGGTGTTACCAAAATCGAAGCAAAGGGTGGTCATGGTGAATGGTGAATTGTGAAAAGGGAATGGTGACGTAAAATTCTTGAATATATTTTGTACGGAACTTTATAATAGGATGTGAGTTTAATAAATTAGCACATTAGCAGATTTGCAAATTGGCACATTGCTTCTCAAAATCCAAATCCTTCAAGATTTTTAAAATGCCCGTTCAGCATAATTTTATCTTTGAGTTTGTCCATCTGCGTCATCACTTCCAGCACTTTTACCAAATGCCTTTTTATGTATTCCTGCCGATGAAGTTCGTGTTCGTATTGCAGTAATTGGTACTCATCTTCCAAAGCCATACCTGCGTGGTGGGCTACATCAAAACTGATTAATTCTGCATCGGCTTTTTTAAACTGTTTGGTAACATTTAATAAAACGTGTAGCGTTCTTATGTTTTCCAGTATTTTGGTCATAAGCGGTATGCTGCCAATAAACTTTGTATCGGGGTAAGTTACAATAGCTCCCCGGTAAAGCTTTTCGGGCAACGCCTCAACTTTTTCAAGAATTTTAAATACAGCAGTGCCACGGGTTTTAATATCCATTTCGCCATTTTCATATACCGTAGAAACTTCAATTATTTCTACCAGTGTGCCATATTCACTCACTTCATTATTAATAACAGAAGGTATACCAAAAGGTTTTTTGCTGGCATAGCAGTCCGTTACAAGCTGTTTGTAGCGTGGCTCAAAAATATGCAGGTTCAGTTCTTCGTCTGGAAAAACGACCAATGCGAGGGGGAAAAGTGGGATGAAATTTGTCATAGCTAAAAAACAAAGTTAATACAATCATTTACACAGCAAATTGAAAACCGCTTTCTTATTTTTGAAGCCCAACGTTTAAAAATCTTATTTTGCGCTGCAATAATGATGAAAACAAATTTACCTGCAAACATAATACTTAGCCGCAATGATGGAATTGGCGACATGGTTTTAATGTTGCCGATGGCAGGTATAATAAAGGCAAATTTCCCCGAAATTAAAATTGCAGTACTTGGAAAAAAATATACGAAGGCATTGGTTGATGCCTGTATTTATGTAGATGTATTTATTGATGAAGAAGATTTCTTTTTACAGGAAATATTAATTGGTGGATTAAAACCCCAGGCTATTATTCATGTACGCACAAATAAAAAAGTAGCAGAGCGGGCAAAGGCTTTACAAATACCACTGCGCATTGGTACTTCGAGCAGAATCTATCATTGGTTAACCTGCACTAAACTGGTGCCGTTACGCAGAAAAACTTATGCACTGCACGAAGCACAGTTAAACATACAGTTACTTGCACCACTTGGCATAAATAAAATATACAGCATCACAGAACTTCAAACATTTTTTGGTCTCCAAAATTTAGAACCGCTGCAGCAGCAGTACCAGCAACTTCTTAATAAAAATAAATTCAATATCATTATCCATCCAAAATCTCAGGGTAGCTCAAGAGAGTGGCCAATAGAGCATTTTACGGCATTGATAAATATGCTGGACGAAGAAAAATACAATATCATTTTATCAGGTGTTCAAAAAGAAAAACCATTTGTTGAGGAGATTATTAATGGGCTCAATAAACCTGTAATAAACCTTGCAGGTATTTTACCACTTGGTCAGTTTATAACGTTTTTAAAATATTGTGATGGCATTGTTGCCAATGCAACAGGTCCACTGCATGTTGGCGCTGCTTTGGGTATAACTGCATTTGGTATTTATCCGCCAATAAAACCGATACACCCCGGCAGATGGGCGCCGCTTGGGCCAAAAGTGCAGGTGTTTGTATTGGATAAAAACTGTAACGATTGTAAAAACAATAAAAACTTCTGCGCTTGTATTAATGCTGTAAAGCCAATTGAAATTAAATTAGCCTTAGATGAAGCTGCATATCAAAAACAAATTATTTCAGCGGTATGATACAAAAAAAGCAACTTGTTTTTGATGCAGAACGAATGAAATACCCACACACAGGGTTATATCATTATTGCTTGCAACTGGGTTTGGCTTTGCAAAAAATAGTTGATAAAAACGCAGAAGAACTAAAATTCTATGTACGTCCCGGTCATCAAAAAGCTTTTGGTGAAGGTGCACTTTATATAGAACAACACGGGCTGCACAAGTTTTTTATGCCAACCAAAAATGCAACAATTTGGCACACAACTTATCAGGCTACCAATTATTTTCCATTCAGAAAAAAAGTAAAAGTTGTTTTTACTATTCATGATTTAAATGTGCTGCACGAAAATAAAATGAGCCCAAAAAGATTACAAAAAGAACTCAATAATATCCAGAAAAAAATTAACGCGGCAGATCATATTGTAGCTATTTCTCATTTTACGTTGGCAGATATAAACAAATATTTAAAATTAAACAACACGCCCGCAACGGTTATACATAACGGTTGTAACATACAGCTGATACAGCATATAACAGAACCGCAAAAAACCTCCAAGGCTGAATTTTTGTTTACCCTTGGTACCATCAACGCAAAAAAAAATTTTCATGTATTGCCTTGTTTGCTGGTGGGCAACAGCATGCAATTATTCATTGCTGGGATAACAGACGATGAAAAATACAAACAGATTATAATAAAAGAAGCTGAAAAAAATGGTGTAGCAGAAAGAGTAATTTTTACGGGGGCTATAAATGAGAATGACAAACAATGGTATATGAAAAACTGTAAAGCTTTTCTTTTTCCTTCTTTGGCGGAAGGTTTTGGTTTGCCGGTAATTGAAGCCATGTATTTTGGCAGGCCTGTAATATTATCTACAGCTACAGCATTGCCCGAAATTGGCGGAAATGAAGCTTATTATTTTAATGATTTTGAGCCTGAAAATATGAGATCAGTACTAACAAATGCCTTAAAGAATTACGAAGAAAATCCTGATGCGCAAAGTAAAATTACAGCAAGGGCAAAAATGTTTACCTGGGAAGATGCTGCAAAAAAATACATGGAAGTGTACAGAAGTCTTTATTAATTTTTAACTTGCTTCATCACAACTATAAGCATACATTTTAATGCACACAGCAATTTTGAAGGAGGCACTTGGCGGTAATACAAAATCGCTTGCACGATGTATTTCTTTCATAGAAAACGAAGTGCAAGGCTATGAGAAATTGCTGGAGACTTTACCGGTTACCACAGTGCCTGTTACAGGTATTACCGGCCCGCCCGGTGCGGGTAAAAGCACACTGACTGACCAGCTTATACATCTATTAATAGAAGATAATAAAAGAGTTGCTGTATTGTGTATCGATCCTTCATCGGCTTTTCACAAAGGCGCTATACTGGGCGACAGAATAAGAATGAGCCGCTGGTACAACAATAAAAATGTTTTTATACGGTCGCTTGCAGGTAAAGGTTCTTTGGGTGGGCTTAGCCCTAAAGTAATTGAAATTACAGATCTGCTAAAAGCCGCAGCATTTGATCATGTTATTATTGAAACAATTGGTGTTGGGCAAAACGAAATTGAAATAGCCGGCCTTGCAGATACTACCGTAGTTGTTTTAGTGCCCGAGGGTGGCGATGAAATACAAACCATGAAAGCCGGGCTTATGGAGATTGCAGATATTTTTGTGGTAAACAAATGCGACAGAAGCGGTGCAGATACTTTTGTAAAATATTTACGGAATATGCTTGCTCCTGCCTTTTCATCAAAGCAGCAGGAAGTACCGGTTATAAAAACTGCAGCTTCAAAAAATGAAGGCATAGTGGCATTATATGAAGCTATAAAACTGAACAGCAGTTTACAATTTTCCTTGCAGAACAGAGTGCGCTTATATGCTCAAAAAGCCTATCTACTAATTACAAAGAACAGAATGAAAGATATTGATATAAATGATTTGCAAAAAGATATTACAGTAAAAATGCAGGAGGAAAAATTTAATTTGTACAGCTATCTAAAAAATTTTAAACAGGGTTAGTGCATAATTTAGGTATGAAAAAAATAGGTTTAATTGTTCAGCGTTATGGCCTTCAGATTAATGGTGGCGCCGAAGTTTTGGCAAGGATGGTAGCTGAAAAATTAGCTCTAAAATATGACATTACAGTGCTCACCAGCAGGGCAGTGGATTATCATTTTTGGGAGCCTGAATTGCCTGAGGGAGAAAGCGAAGAGAACGGAGTAAAAATTATAAGATTCGATCACAAGCCAAAGGCCGCTGCAAAAAAAGTACACAGATTAAACAGACAATACAGAGGCAGACTTTTATACCAAAAACTTTATAGATTTATTGGACAACCAGCTTGGTATTTAAATCTTTTTCCATCGGCGGAAGTTGGAGAAAAAGAAGGGTCTTTATGGGTTGAAAACCAGGGCCCGGCAATGTACGGGTTGGTGAAATATTTGGAGGAAAACGAACAGGAGTATGATGCTTTTATTTTTGTAACATACTTATACTACCCATCAGTAATGGGGCTTTTAGCTGTACCTCACAAAAGCATTTTTATTCCGACAATGCATGACGAGCAACCGGCTTATTTCCCCATTTTTAAAAAAACAATGGCTTCGCCACGCTCGTTAATGTTCTTAACAGAGTCTGAAAAAAAATTTTCAAATCAATTGTTTGATATAGCTCATGTAAGACAGGATGTAATGTCAGTTGGTATCGAAACTGTTGACGACCAAAAGAAAAGTGAACAGATTAAAAAATTTAATATAAAAGGTAAATATATTATTTACGTAGGTAGAATAGATGCAGCAAAAGGCTGTAATGAACTGTTGAAATTCTTTACAAATTTTACAACTCAAAATAAAGATTTAATCACGCTCGTTTTGGCAGGTAAAAATATGATTGAAGAAACTGTTAATGAAAATATTATTTACGCAGGTTTTGTGAGTGATGAAGAAAAGGAACAGTTAATCAAACATGCAGAAGCATTAATTATTCCTTCAAAATATGAAAGTCTTTCGCTGGTGGTTTTAGAAAGTTTTGCCTGTAAAATCCCGGTAATTGCCAATGGAGAATGTGAGGTATTAAAAGACCATATTGAAAACAGTAACGGCGGCTGGACGTACAAAAACGAAAATGAATTTACAGCCATTTTAAAAAAGGTAATTGGAGGGTCAGAAAATGTACAGAAAGGACTTAATGGTTATGAATATGTTACAAAAAACTACTCCTGGCAAAAAGCAATGAAAATCTTTGATGATGCCATTTATTTTGTTACTGCTGCCAACAGTAACAAACATGAAGCAAAATCATAAAAGTCTTTTTTTGGCTTCTTCCATATCCAGAGACATCAAGCTGGGTTTCTGAGGAATTTTATTTAAATTATTTCTTCTCTCATACCTTTCAAATTTCGCCCTCATTTTTCTTATAAGAAAATTGCCTTTATCCTGCTTTAAAGAAAATGGATTTGTTGCAAGTATTTTTTTAGAAAACAGATGAATATTAGTTCCGTTAGAATAAAGTTGTCTGTCAAACTTCTTTGCTATAAATGCTAATGCCTCTTCAGTGTAAAAAGAAACGTGCTGCCCTGTTTCATAAATAAAATACCACCAGTTTTCTAAAAGTTGTAAATCCTTCGGCACAATTTCTGTTGAAAATAATACATTATCATATTTGTCAAATATATCTTTCAATGCCGTCATCGGTTCAGGTAAATGCTCTAGAACTTCAAAGGCAGTAACCAGTTCAAAATTAGTGTTGGCAGGCAGTTGTGAAAGATCTTGATATTCCGCAAAAATATTCTGGCAGTAAATATCAGTGTTATAAAAATCGTAACCTTTATCCCGCATCATCCTTGTAAACAAACCATAACCACCGGCATAGTCTAAAAACCTTTTACTGTGGTCAAAATTAAAATAAAGTAATTCTTCTGTAATGGCGGCCATATTTTGGTTTCGAAGTACAAGGCCAACATCAAGTTTAGTAATGGCAGATGAATAAGCTTCTTTCAGCCAATAGGGATTTTCTGTTTGTATAAACCCCGTTTCTAGACATCGATAATAGCAAACATCGTATTTGGAAAGTACTCTGGCCTTAAATAACAATTCTGTATCGCCACCAGTAATTCTACTTTGCATATTTTATTATTAGTATTTCTTGATGTGAGCTAAAAACTACTTATGCTTCCTCATTTTTTTGTCCCTTCCACCACCTGTAACCAACAAATCCAACAATAATGAAAGGTGCAAACATTAAATAAAGAATGCCTGAGTTTAATCCTTGAGCAGGTTTTTCTCCTAGCTGCTGCGCTGTTTTTGTGCACATGGAGCATTGTGCAAAGGCAGTTATGTTTGTAACCAATATAATTAATAAGAAAAATAACTTTTTCATACTGCAAAAATAAACGCTTTAACCAATAAAACATGTTAATCCATTTACTTGTACATCCTCAATAGATTGCTATTTGAGGAAATTATGCCATTTTTCTTTTTCTAGCCCTAGGATTCTTTTGGAAATTTAAAAAACAAAAATTCTTTTTCAGCTTCTTTAAAATTCTTCCACGAAGTTATAGGTATTTGCACAGCAAACATGCTGCAGGTAGGCATTTCATCTATATGGGTGTTGCAAAGCGTGTTTACAAAATCAGTAATGCCTGGGTTATGCCCAAATACTGCTACAGCATCATATTCATCATTTAAGGCATTAACTGTTTCGTAAAATATTGCTGATGAAGCATTGTATAAACCATCTGATAATATTATTTCTTTTTTTGTTTTGCCAAATGCTTCAATAAAAGCTTTTGCCGTTTTACGGGCCCTTTTTGCTGGGCTGCTAACAAATGCATCTACTTTTATTTTGCTGTGTAATAGTTTTTCAGCCATAATTGGTGCATCTTCTTTTCCTCGGTCATTCAGGTTTCTGTCAAAATCTCTTTCTCCAATATTTGCCCAGCTGCTTTTTGCATGGCGCACTACTATTAATGTTTTCATATTTTATTATTGCTTAAAAATATTTGCAATTATAATACCACCCATTTTAAAATTCTTCTCTGTCAACATATTTCAATAAGTAAAATTAAGTACAGTGGCATACTTTTGCATTAAAATAAAACCTCTATCACTACTATTCTTCTTATAACGCCACCATTTACCCAGTTAAACACACCTTACCCTGCAACGGCTTACATAAAAGGGTTTTTAAACACAAAAAGCATTAGTTCTTTTCAGTGCGATTTGGGTATAGAAGTTACTACAGCCTTGTTTTCTAAACCCGGATTAACGAAACTGTTTGAAAAAATAAATTTAAGCGACATAAAATATTCTGCAAATGCGCAGAAAATGCTGGTGCTTAAAAATGATTATATCCATACCGTTGATGCTGTAATTGCTTTTTTGCAGGATAAAGATGCAACCCTTGCACACAGCATTTGCAAAAGAGAAATGTTGCCCGAAGCATCCCGTTTTGTGCATACTGACGATTTGGAAAAAGCGTTTGGTAATATGGGTATACAGGATAAGGCAAAGTATATTGCCACCATGTACCTCGAAGATTTATCAGACTTAATAAAAGAAACGGTCGATGAACATTTTGGTTTTAGCAGGTATGCTGAAAAACTTGGCCGCTCCGCAAACAGTTTCGATGAACTGTACAAAGAACTGCAAAAACCTTATACTTTTATTGATGAACTGTTGATAGAAATTTTAGCTGAAAAAATGAAAATGGTACAGCCAAAAATGATTGCTCTTTCTGTTCCTTTTCCTGGAAACTTATATACATCTTTACGTTGTGGGCAATGGCTAAAAAAGAATTATCCTGAGGTAAAAGTAATGATGGGCGGCGGTTTTGCAAATACAGAATTACGATCCCTTGCAGATAAAAGGGTGTTTGAATTTTATGATTTTGTTACGCTTGATGATGGCGAAGCACCCATTGAAAACCTGATTGCCTACGTTACAAAAAACAAAACAGTCGATGAGCTTAAACGTACTTTTCTATTGCAGAATGAAGAAGTAATTTACATAAACAACAAATTTGTAAAAGATTACCGGCAGGGCGAAGTGGGTACGCCTGATTATAGTGATCTGCTGTTAGATCAATATATTTCTGCAATAGAAGTTGTAAACCCTATGCATAGAATGTGGAGCGACGGACGGTGGAATAAATTAACTATGGCTCATGGCTGTTACTGGGGCAAATGTACTTTTTGCGATGTATCGCTGGATTATATAAAAATTTACGAGCCCGTTGCAGCAGGAATTATTTGCGACCGCATGCAGGAGATAATGACCCAGACAAAACAAAATGGGTTTCATTTTGTAGATGAAGCTGCGCCACCTGCCTTAATGCGTGCGGTAGCTGTAGAAATTATAAAAAGAAAAATGGTAGTAACCTGGTGGACCAATGTTAGGTTCGAAAAAAGCTTCACACGAGATCTTTGTCTTTTGTTGAGCGCATCAGGCTGTATAGCCGTATCGGGTGGGTTGGAAGTTGCATCTGACAGGCTTTTAAAACTGATTGAGAAAGGAATAACTGTTGAGCAGGTGGCAAAAGTGACCCGTCATTTTACAGAGGCAGGTATATTGGTTCATGCATATCTTATGTATGGCTTTCCTACACAAACAGATCAGGAAACGGTAGACTCATTAGAAATGGTGCGCCAGCTTTTTTCAGCAGGTGTATTACAGTCAGCGTTTTGGCATCGTTTTGCATTAACAGCCCACAGCCCGGTAGGTTTAAATCCGGAAAAGTTTAATATTAAAACACTAAACGAAATTATTGGCAGCTTTGCAAATAATGACGTTGAATATGAAGACGAAACCGGTGGCGATCATGACAGTTTTGGCTATGGCTTAAAAAAATCGCTGTTTAATTATATGCACAATATTGGAGTAGATGAGCCGCTGCAAAAATGGTTCGATCACAAAATTCCTAAAACAAAAATTGCTCCTGATTTTATTTTAAGTGCATTAAATGAACAGGAGTTAAACAGTTTAAAACCTTCCGCAAAAATAATTTTTACAGGTAATATTCCTTCAGTAGAATACTTTACACAATCAAAAAAAGGAAACACAAGAGAGATGGCAACGCTTACGTTTATAAACAAAAGGCATACCCAGCAAATTCAGGTTTTAAAACAGCAGGGGGAGTGGCTTGTTTCAATACTTCCTCTTCTTAATGTAACCAATACAACACAATTAACCCTTCAGCAGATTAAGGATAATTACAGCAATGCCAATCTGGAAGATTTTGAAATATTTTGGGACAATAAGCCTGTAAATACGCTCTTCAAATCAGGTTTATATCATTTGTAAAATTAAAACAGCCTCCAATTACTTTTAATATTCTTTAGTAATTGGAGGCTGTTTATTTGAAGCTTATGCTACTTTTAATGAAGACACTTTTTCTATTGCTTCCTGTATCAGCTCTTTGGTAAATGGTTTGGCAAGAAAAATATCTGCACCATTTTCTATAGCTGTTGCTTTATCAGTAGAATCCGTATTACCCGTAATCATGATAATTTTAATAAGCGGATAGCTGATTTTAATTTCTTTAATATATTCTAAACCAAGGCCATCAGGCAATTGGTTATCTATAATTACAATGTCGGTGCTTCGCTCTTTTAAGAAAGTAGCAGCTTTTGCCAAAGTAGTTACATGTTCAATTTCAATATCTTCCTTTTTAAGCATAAGGTTTAAAATCAATGAAATATCACCTTCATCTTCAATAATAAGAATATTCTTTTTTTTGCTGTCAAAAGTTTTATTGTCCATCATAATTAGGTTTTGGTTGTTTTATTTTTGTAGGGGCATTGATAAATATTATGCTAAATATTAGTATCCTCTCACATTTTTTCCTTCCATAAAATTAATGAAAGCTTTGTTACAAACACGATTTCCACCGGGGGTGGGATAATTACCCGTAAAATACCAGTCACCCTTGTTATTTGGGCAGGCTTCATGGAGGGTTTCAATAGTCTGATAAATAACTTCAACGGGTATGGTAACTTCTTCCGGTGTTATAAGCTGCGCTATTTTGCCTGAAATTTCTTCGGGTGTAAAAGACTTGTACACCAGTCTTACCAGATTTTCGGTGTGTAGTGTATCATTTCGTTGCAGTTCCTTGCATTTCTCTAAAATATCAAAAAGTATCCCTTCATCTCCCCTTTCTTTTAATAATGCTACTGCGGCTTTAAAAGCTATAAAGTCTCCCATTTTGCTCATATCTATGCCATAACAGTCAGGATATCTTATTTGGGGAGCGGAGGATACCACAATAATTTTCTTTGGCTTAAGTCGGTTTAGCATTCTTATAATGCTCTCTTTAAGTGTAGTGCCTCTTACAATACTGTCGTCAATTACAATCAACGTATCCAAGTCTTTTTTTACAGTACCATAAGTTATATCATATACGTGCTGCACCATTTCGTTGCGGCTACTGTCTTCTGTTATAAAAGTTCGTAGCTTAACATCTTTAATAGCAATTTTTTCAATCCGCACTTTTCTGTTTATCATTTCTGATAATTTTTCTTCATCAAAATCTTTCTTCCAACTTAGTATGCGCTCTTTTTTTATTTCATTTAAATAATCTTCAGCGCCTTTAATTAAACCATAAAATGCAGTTTCTGCCGTATTTGGAATGAAAGAAAAAATGGTGTTTTTAAGATCATAGTCAACAGCTTTTAAAACAATTTTGCTTAAAAAGTAACCCAGTGCTATTCTTTCTCTGTAAATTTTTTCATCGCTTCCGCGGCTAAAATAAATTCTTTCAAAACTACAGGCCTTTCTTTCCTGTGCAGGCACAATCTGTTCAATGCTGTAACTGCCATCTGCTTTAGCTATCAAGGCCGTGCCCGGCATCAATTCTTTCACTTCATTTTCTTCCAGGTTAAAAGCTGTGCGTATAGCCGCACGCTCACTTGCCCCTACAATAATTTCATCATTTACATAATAATAAGATGGGCGAATACCGTGCGCATCTCTTACAATAAAACCATCTCCATTTCCTGTAATTCCTGCAAAATTAAAACCCCCATCAAAAAGGGGGACCGCTTTTTTGAGCATCCCAATAATATCCGGATTACCGGGGTTTAATTCATCTGCTTTTATAAGAAAATGATAAAGCACTTCCATCATGGCAGCAAGATCGCTTTGCTTTTCAAATGTGCCGGGATCAATGTTTATTAACCCAAAAAGTTCATCGGTGTTAACCAGATTAAAATTGCCTGCAAGCGCAAGATTACGGGAGGGTATTGTATTTTTTTTGATGAACGGATGGCAGAACTGTACATCATTTTTGCCCTGGGTACCATACCTTAAATGCCCCAGCAAAATTTCGCCTAATACCGGTATATGGCCTTTCATTAACCCGGGATGACTTTTAATATCGGGTTGATATTTTTCTATTTCTTCAATTTCTTTACCTATTTGTTGAAAAAGATCTGCAATAGGCTGCTGTGCGCAACTGCGCAACCTGTACATAAATGGATAACCTGGTTCAGTATTAAGTTTTACAGCTGCAATACCCGCACCATCCTGCCCACGGTTATGCTGCTTTTCCATAAGGAGATAAAGTTTATTTAAGCCATATAAAACTGAGTTGTGTTGCTGTTGGTAGTAGCTGAATGGTTTGCGGAGTCTAATAAAAGCAAGTCCACATTCGTGTTTAATTGCATCGCTCATTACAGTATATCGGTTGATATTGTGAGGTGAATCGCAAAATTAGCTTATTACTTTACAGCAAACAAAAAACCCTCAGAATGTGAGGGTTTTTTAACTATTGTAATAACGGAAGGCGGTTTAAAAGTATAAACTTTTTCTTATGAATTATAAACCGCTTATTGTAATACCTAACTGTACCAGTTTAGTATCCGGAGCTACACCGTCTTTAAAAATACTGGTAAGGTTATATGCTCCAAACAATGAAAATATGCCGTAACCTACCCTTGCAGTAGCTGCAATTCTTGTCGTATTAAAAAATGATTTTGAGCTTTCTTTTAAGGTTAGCCCGTTTAGTTTGCCACCTGAGGCAGTTTGAAGATTTTTTGCTTTGGTATGTGCATTTAAAAGTGTACCTACCTTTACACCGATGGCTGCTTTAATAGATTGGTTAGGCGTCTCCGGGTTTGACATAAACCTTAACTCTACAGGTATTTCCAGATAAGCAGTTGCAAGTTTGTATTTTTTATAATTGTTGCCTGTATCAGTTTTAATGAAAGGCAGTTTTGCATTATTTGAAGCAATTTTAGTTTCCATTTTATTAAAATAAATATTGCTTGTACCCACTCCCACTCCAATAGCAGCACTAAGCCGTGGATTTGTTTTAAATTGCTTATCGTACATTAAGTATACATTGGCGCTGCGGTTAAAACTTTTAACATATTTAGATACACTGTCAGCAGTGCCATTCCAGAAATTAGATGCCAGCTGTATCATTAAATGATCTGCAGGACGGTTGCCGAATTTTGAAGAAATAGAAGTTTTTGTTTGCGAAATAGCAATGGTAGAAATGGTGCATGCAAATAGAATTGCAAAAAGTTTTCTCATAATAAGTTCTTGAGCGGTAAAAGTAAACGCCTATGGGTTAATGAAAGGTTAAAAAAACTGATTTAAAAAAGTCAATAATTGATATTTGTTTTAATGGCAAAGGTATGGTTTGAAGGCTACCAATAAAATCTAATAAACCGGGAAACTTTTAAAATGTAAAAAATGCTTTTTTTGTTATAACTGTATGACTTTGGAAACTTTTTATTCATCACAGTCTGAACTGTTGCTCAGTTTGGATATGCTTCAATGCCTGAAGTAATGGCTTTCTAAATAGGTTTGTATACTAACAGATATAATAAAGTCAATTTTCATTTTAAAAAGTGCTTTTTTATTTTTGGTACGATTGTATAAAAGAAATCCTATTTTTCACCAAGTTTGCTAAAAACTTATTCTTTATAATACAATACAGGTTTAATCATTTGAACCTAGAGATGATAAATAGTAAAATGATCCATGTCTCACCGTATCCACATCTGTCTTTGCAAATATGCCTCCCCATTATTTTTTCCCCCTACGGCTATTAATTGCTTAGCCAGAGAAAAAATCTTCTTCAAAATATGCCTTCTCTTTAAAAAACTTGTGACAATATCCTTTATAAATCATTGCGTCCTTGCTGCCTTTAAGGTTCAAATTCTTCCTCATTATTGTATTCATTCGTGGCAAAATCTTTTGTGAGGCTTTTCATATTTTTCACATCAGCAGTTTACAATTCACGATTTCTCTTCATAAACTCCTTCACCGCCCACCTGTAAACACTTTTACCTGGAGGTATCGTTAATGCAAAGTCGGCTTTGCTTAGGAGATTGTCATTAATTTTTTTTGCATAATTGTGTGCTTCTCTAAATTTGTTTCTCTGTATTTTTTGTGCATCACTCGGCACAATATTTTTCATATCAGGGTATTTAGTTACCACCGTTTTATCGGCATACCTTTTAAAAACAATTTCCTTCCCTATGGCTCCACTAAGTCCCTTCGAAATAATATCTTTTGCTATTGCCATGTTCTCTATTTTGTAAATAAATTGATTTATGTTCAACTACGGCAGCATCTACTTTAGGCCATAATGCCGAGTACGCTCACCTTACCATCCTTCGGTGCTCACTCATGGCACACTCATTAAAGGCCTATACATTACATTCTTCACATGCATTAGCAAATCAATATAAAGTCTTTACGAAAGTTAACAGCAGTTAAAATAAAAATAAAGACACACTAAATTCTTTACTAAAATAATACTAAATTAATTAGTTCAAATAAATTTATTTATTTAGTTTTGTTGCACAAATTATATTTACACGCAAATCAAGATACATCACTTAAAAAAAACAAACACATGAGCGCAGCAGAAAAAACACAAAAAGCAGAAAATGTAGAAAAGTTTAAGGCACTTAAACTAACGATGGATAAAATTGACAAAGATTTTGGGAAGGGCTCGGTCATGATGATGAACGAAAAAGGCGTTACAGAAGTAGAAGTTATTTCAACAGGTTCTATCGGATTAGATGTTGCACTCGGCATTGGCGGTTTGCCAAAGGGTAGGGTAGTAGAAATTTATGGTCCTGAATCATCAGGTAAAACAACATTAGCTATTCACGTAATTGCTGAAGCACAGAAAAAAGGGGGCATGTGTGCATTTATAGATGCAGAGCATGCTTTCGATAGTATATATGCACAAAAACTTGGTGTTGATATAGACAATCTTTTAATCTCTCAGCCTGACTATGGTGAGCAGGCTTTGGAAATTGCAGACAGGCTTATTCTTTCCGGTGCTTTAGATGTTGTGGTGATAGATTCTGTTGCTGCATTAGTACCTAAAAGTGAGTTGGAAGGTGAAATGGGCGATAGCAAAATGGGTTTACAGGCACGTTTAATGAGCCAGGCTTTAAGAAAACTTACCGCAACAATTCATAAAACAAATACCGTTTGTATTTTCATTAACCAGCTCAGGGAAAAAATAGGCGTAATGTTCGGTAACCCCGAAACTACAACAGGCGGTAATGCATTAAAGTTTTATTCTTCTGTTAGATTAGATATACGCCGCATGGCACAAATAAAAGATGGGGATGATATTATCGGAAACCACATTAAAGTTAAAGTGGTAAAAAACAAAGTGGCTCCGCCTTTTCGCATAGCAGAGTTTGATATTGTTTATGGCGAAGGAATTTCTAAAGTAGGCGAAATTGTAGATATGGGCGTGGAGCTTGGTATTGTTCAAAAAAGCGGCAGTTGGTTTAGTTATAACGGGGATAAATTAGGCCAGGGTAGAGAAGCTGTAAAGCAACTCATATTCGATAATCCTGCAATGGGCGAGGAGCTTGAAACAAAAATCAGAGAAAAAATAAAAGAAAACAAAGGAGCAGAGTAAGCCTTTGTAATAAGTTTAGTAGGGTTAGTAAGTAATAACCGTCTTTGCAAAAAGACGGTTTATTTTTTGTACCAAGTGGATTGTCTTAAAAACGTTTTGGCTTGTAAATGATAATAAATTTTCTACCACAACTTATGAAAGTGTTTTGGTCATTTTTGCTATCATGCTACCGTTGTACCAAATTTGCATAATGTAATCACCTTTTAAAAATCTGTCAGGCGTTAGGGAAAAGTTCAATTGTTTTTCTTCTTTAGCAGTTTCTGTGTAAAGCCTTCTGGAGTATATTTTTTTACCTTCAGTACTTTCAAAAGTACCTGATTCCCAAACGGAATTTTTTACTACTTTCCCATCTGGTTGCAATACAACTATCAACAATTCTCCGCTACCCTTAGCAGGTAAGTTTTTTATTGTAAAAGTGCCTACAATCCTTTCGGCATTGTCTGCAGTAATTGTTTCCTGTCCAATGTTATTATTGCCTGCAACCGCAAATAGATGCAGAGCACTAGCTGTTGCAATATTATTATTGGTTACGCTTGCAACTATTGCTTTTTGTTTTTCAACCTGAGTTGTTGTACTGGTTTGTGTAGTTTTTTGTTTGCCATTAATAAGTTGATTGATCAATAGCTGCAGTCTTTTATTTTCTGTTTCCACTCCTACAAATTTATTTTGGAGCAATGCTACTTTTTGTTGAAGCTCTTCTATTTTTATTTGAGCCAGTTTTAAATCTTCAACATTATTTTTATTGGCCAGCAACGTTACAATCTCTTGACGCAGCTGGCCAAGTTCAGCCATTTTATTTTTAGTATCCGGGTCTGAAACTGTACTCGCTGTAAGGTTTAAATGATCATCAATATCTGTAACCATATTGCTGTATATCCTTGAGAGGGAATCCCTAAGTTTTGGGGCTTTGCCAAATGCAGGATTTGCTTCAGCTATATTAGATGTAGCATGTTCTTTAAAGTAAATATTGTACCCGGATATTATCAGCATTACTGCAGATAACACAAGCAATATCATAGATGCAACCAGTAATTTATCGTATTTATTTTCACGCATAAAACAACTAATCAAAATAAGTTGATGCGGTATTTCGGAAGGATACAAGAATTAAAAGAAAGAAATAATTACTTTAAAGTTACTGTTATTTTTTTAAAGTTTACTGTTTACGCTTTGAGTTACATAGGCAGATATCCAGCCAACCTGCCCGTTCTTTACCAGAAAAAAGTTTTTCTTTTCCTGTGTTCCTTCAAACTGTCTTACGATATTTAGCAGCAGACCCGTTCCTGCCATCAGTGCTTTTTGATCAAACACTTTTTGTACCCTCGCAACTTCTTCTTCAATACTTTTTTTGTTAATGGTTTTATCTGTTACTGAATTGGCAATAGAGGCAGGTGTAATAGCTGAAAAATTAGAAGCAAGTCTTTCATTTAATGCAGCTAGGTCCTCAAACTTTAATGGCACAACTGAGTTATCTGCAAGTTCAGGGTAAAGCATTGTAGCAACAGCCCATGCAATACCGCCACTAAAAGCGAAGTTATCGTTCATATTGTATGCACCACTTTCATTTACTGCATATATTATTTCATTGTTAGGGTCGCCTGCAAGCACCCTGTTTAAATACTTTTTATAATTGGCAATACCCTTATCATCGCCAAGCCTTTTTTCTGTTGCATTGCTGATGGTTTTTGTGCCCCAATTAAGCATAAACAGTTTTAATTCCTTGGTATTGCCATTTTTAAAATATCCCCCTTTTGTATTGCCGCTCCCAATATCTATTAAAAAAGTATTGTATCGTCTTGCCTCAGGTACTATCCCCAAATGTGATAATTTAGCTTCATCCATTGCACCAATTACAGGCACTGCCCTTTTTGGCTCATTTAAAAGTAACCTTAAAGAATCTGCGAGCGCCACAATTCTATCTTGTTTGTTTTCTTTTTCTGCCTGACCTTTTATACCACTGCTTACAACAGTAAATATTTTTTCAGGGACAATACGATAAGTTTTTCTGGCGAAATTATAAAGGTTTCTTATTGCATATAAGGTTGCAGTAAAAGTTTGAGGCGTGAAAGATATAAAATCTGTGTTTATAGAACTGTCTTTTACTGCCACAAAAGATCCTGTAACAGAGGCATTCTTGCCCATTTTAATAATGCTCAATTTTACACCCTTTGAACCAACATCAATACCCGCATACAAATCATCTTCCCTGTAATTGGCATTTATAAAATTTTGAGAAAAAGATTGTGCAGATACTAATATAAAAAAAATAAGTAGGCGGGATATTTTAGTTGGACTTAACTGCATAAAAGCATCATTTGTTTATAAAATTACATTAATAAAGAAAACCTATGCTTACAGTAGATAAATTGTGCAAAAAATGCGGGTGTAATTTGTTTACTCAAATAGTCCCTTCGCTAATTTTTTATCATGGCCGTACACATCATCCCTGAAGTTGAGCAATCCCTCTTCGTCAACCCAGGTTGTAAAATAAGAAACAAATACCGGCACTTCTTTCTTTAGGGTCACCCAGTTTTCTTTTGGGGTATTCATTGCATCTGTAATTGCTTTTGTTGTCCATTCAGGTTGAAAACGCAATAAATAAGCAGCAAGTTTTTGCGGTTCTGCTAATCGAATGCATCCATGACTGAACGCCCGTTTATCCTGATTAAACAATGATTTGGAAGGTGTATCATGAAAGTAAATATTGTAACTGTTTGGAAAAATAAATTTCACTTTGCCCAGCGAATTTTTACCGCCTGGCTTTTGCCGAAACCCATTTCCCGTTTTCTCCATATTCATTTTAGAAAGATAATTACTGTTTCTTTTTATGGCAGGAAGAATTTCCTTTTGCACAATGCTCGCGGGTATATTCCAGTATGGACTGAAAACAACAAATTTTAACTCATCAGAAAAAATTACCGTGCCGTTCGCTTCTTTCCCCACAACGATATCTATACTGAAGATTTTTTTCCCGGCTTCAAAAACATGTAATCGGTATTCTGGTATATTCACTAAAATTATATTAGGTTCCTGCTGCTGAGGTACCCATCTCATACGTTCCAAATTTATAAGCATTTGCCTGATGCGTTCTTTAACAGGCACATTTAATTCTTTTATAAGTGCGTAGCTAATAATGCCATCTTCCTTTATGCCAAAACTTCTTTGTTTTAATTTTACAGCGGCTACAAAATCGGATGTGTAAAAGACAGATGTGTCATTAATTACATAATCATTGGAAGTCTGCAGGCGCAACTTTAATGCCTTTATGGCTAATGCAGTGTCTCCTTGTTTATATTTCTTTAATTTATCTGCTTTTATTTCTTTCCAACCACCCGCTTTTTCAATTTCATGATAATGTACCAGTTCTTTCTTTAAACGTTGGTAATAAATATTCAGGGGTTCCCAGTCCTGCAGTTGTTTACCGTCATGTGAAAGAAAGGAGTCAAGCAAGGCAACTTCATTAATTCTTTTTCGAGGAATAAACCATTTCAATTTATTCGGGTCCATTTTGCCTGAATAAGCAATCTTTGAATACTCAAAAAAATGCTTTGTAATTTGCAATTCCTTTTGCAGCAGTAACGCCGGCGTAAATGCAACAGTTGAATCGCTTTGCATAAACGTATTAATTTCCTCATGGAGTTTTTTATATTTTAGCGCTGTATCGCCGAAATCACTGATATAATTATTATGAAGGTTCCAAAAGGATTTAGTATGCTCAGCAATACCGGTTTCTGTAAACCATGCAAACTGGTAATTACGGTTTCTATAAAAATCCCGGATTGTGCCTGCTGCATTTCCTGTTACTGACTCTTGTTTGATAAATGCTTCCAGCTTCAGACTGTCCAAAAAAAGTTTTGAATAAGCTGTGGCAGGGGTGATAGTTGTGTCCCTTTCGGCAATTTTGTTGGGATTTGTCTGCTGACCGCTGCAGCTCGTCAGTGCTGATATAATTATAACAAACACCTGTAAATATTTATTAGTTTTTAAGATGTGCATATGCAAAAGCAATAAAATTAAAGTGTGTGACTTTAAGACAAATTGAAATGTAATGTAGGCTTTACTAATGAAGTATTGCAGTGAATAAAAAGTTATGATTCTTAGGATACCACCTGCACTTAAAAAGGGAGAATCGCATAATATTTTATCATCAAAATACTCCTATATTAAAAGAATGCATCATTTAATGGAACCCATTAAGGAAGTATATAATTATCTCGATATTACTGAAAAAATTGGTATTTAAGTATCAACCAATTGGAATTGCTGATCTTTTTTTAAGCATAGATTTATTCAGATGTGTAAAGGAGCTTGGGTAGATTAAAAAAAAGACAAGGTCTAAAAAATATGACCTTGTCTTTTAACGCTCCCACTGCTGGACTTGAACCAGCGACCCTCTGATTAACAGTCAGAAA
>JANXTG010000182.1 GCA_025352525.1 Ferruginibacter sp. | reverse complement strand
ATGTGTACTCTAGCGTAGAAATGAGGTGAAGGCTTTTGTACGGCTGTTTATAAGCAACTACCAATATTGTTTATTTGTAGATTTATCAAGAGCAGAAAATATAAATTTTCAGACAACAGCAAATTATATTTTATAAGTTTTGCATGACAAACCGGATGGATATTTTTATAAGGTAAACTGAAAACAAAACTCGTTGAAAGAATGTTTATTTGCTACACAGTTACGAAACCCATAAATCTTGGCTGCATGTCTGCGAAACATAGCGTGATCTTTGCCGGGTGTAACCGAGCAGTAAAATCCTCAACCCATACCAAGCTCAAAAAGTTACCATTACAGAAATAATTAATTTTAAAAATAATTTATAAAAATGTTCAAGTTTATATTTTTTATAGCAGCAATTTTTACGCTTGCGTTAAGTTGTTTACAAAGAAACAGTAAACCCTTGTTGCAGGTAGCTGCACCTGAAACGAGTACGGCAACAACTGCCAATGTGGAAAAAAATTATAAGAGTTACTGCGCAGGTTGCCATGGTGAAAAATTAGACGCTTTTGTAGACAGAAAATGGAAATATGGCAGCAGCAGAAACGACCTCTTTAAAGGAATAAAATATGGGTATACAAATGGCGGTATGCCTGCTTTCGATTCAACGTTTAACAGCAATGAAATATATGCTTTGGCAGATTATATTTTAGACGGCATAAAAAATCGGGAGCGGTACGACTTTAAAGAAACAGCTAAAGAAAATCTGTTTGTATCAGAAGAGCAAAATGTAAAATTAGATACAGTTGTTAGTGGATTAAGCATTCCGTGGGCAATAGCTTTTTTGCCAGGTAATGAATTATTAGTGACAGAAAAATCGGGTAAATTATACCACGTGTATAATAACAAAACCAAACAACTTATTACAGGCGTACCACCGGTTGTAAATGAAGGGCAGGGTGGCTTACTTGATGTAATTGTACACCCACAATTTGAAAAGAACAATATTATTTATCTCTCTTATTCAAAAGCTAAAAACGATGACCCAACCTTAGCCACTACGGCAATTTTAAAAGCAACCTTAAAAAACAATGAACTCATAAATACCAAAATTATATTTGAAGCTTTACCCTATTCAACCACCAGGCACCATTACGGTTGTAGAATGGTTTTTGGTAAAGATGGAATGCTTTATTTTTCTGTAGGCGAGAGAGGAAATGAAAAACAAAATCCCCAGTCTACTGCAAACGACCTTGGTAAAATACATCGCATTACAGATGATGGTGGCATACCGCCTGACAATCCTTTTGCTCAATCAACTTCTGCAAAAAGAACGATTTACAGTTATGGAAACCGCAATCCGCAGGGGCTTGCAATGGATAAAGTAACCGGTAAAATTTGGGAAACAGAGCATGGTCCACGTGGTGGCGACGAAGTAAATATTATTGAACCAGGTAAAAATTATGGCTGGCCTGCAATTTCATATGGCATTAATTACAACGGAAAAATTATTACTGATAAAACAGCGCTGCCCGGCATGGAACAGCCACTGCATTATTGGATACCATCTATTGCACCAAGCGGAACTGCATTTGTAGAAGGCAACAGATACAAAGGGTGGAAGGGTGATTTGTTAGTTGGTTCTTTACGATTTAATTATTTAAACAGATGCAAAATAAAAGATGGCAAAATAGTAGGAGAAGAACTGCTGTTAAAAAATATTGGAAGAATGAGAGATGTACGAATGGGGCCCGATGGATATATTTATGTTGCTGTAGAAAACCCGGGTTATGTGTTTAAGTTGGTGCCGGTTGAGAGATAGCAATTGTAGATGGCCAGGCAAAGCCTTACAATTTATGCCTTAATTGATTTATTTTTCCGCACTTGTTGGTACTCCTTCATTTTTCATTGCCCTTACTAATTACAGCCGATGTTCGATATCAAAGAAAAGGCAAAGTGCTACAGGGGTAGAAAAGTATTAGTAACAGGTTGCACAGATAAGCAACGCGGCAGAGCTGTATTTATGCCCTTACTTTGTATTTTAATAACCCAAAAGCCGCTGCTTAAAAACAAAGCGGCGGCGGCGAAGATTTTTACGAAGACCAATTAGAACTATTATTCTTATAAAACTTAAATGAACACTACCCTTTTTTTTAACTTATTTCTTTGGTTATCGTTAATAACTCTACCGGAAATGGTATTTTCTCAATCGGCCGATTTTACGATTCAAGATATAAGGTTTAAAAGTCAGGGCGTCACTCTTTTAGGCTCCATTTTAAAGCCTAAAAAACTATTTGCCGCAGTTGTAATTGTTCACGGGTCTGATCCTGTAAAAAGAGAAATGGCATTTGCAAAACGTCTTGCTAAAGAAGGTATTGCTGTATTAACGTATGATAAACGTGGAGTAGGTGAATCGGGTGGTATTTATGTAGGACCATCTGTTGGTACAAATAATATAGACTCTACTAACCTAAATTTATTATCTCAGGATGCAAATGCAGCAGTAAAAATATTTCGAACCTATTTAAAAGATAAAAAAATACCAATTGGATTGGTGGGGTTTAGTCAAGCAGGATGGATAATACCAATTGCTGCGAGCAAAAATCCACAGATAGAATTCATGGTTCTGTTTAGTTGTCCTACAATTACAACTTTGGAACAACTCCGGTTTCAGTTTTATACTAATGGAAACAATAATTTTTGGGGAAATCATACAGAAGCGGAGGCCCGTGAACATATCAAAAATGATGTGGACCGCTATCAATTTACTGCGACAGATCCAAAAAATTCGCTGACCACTCTTTCAATTCCCGGGCTTTGGCTTTTTGGTGAGAATGATATACAGATTCCCGTAAAGTTGTGTATGGAGCAATTAAATCAATTGAAAGCTCAAGGCAAACCCTTTGAGTATACGCTGTTTTCAAAATTAGGACACAATACAGCTTTTGACAATGATACAGCACCTTTTGATATTTCAATCCAATGGATAAAGCAGAAAACTTTGAGCATAAAGGAGTATAAAATATTAAAATAGCGCACTATTTCCTTTGCCTAAGTTAGTAACAAAAGAAAAACCTACGCTCCGTTCTTTCTCAAAATTTATCGATGACAACCTCAAATCAACAGTAAAGTTTTATGGTTTCGTGTGCATGAACGCAGGCGTTAGATTTTTACGAAGACCAACGTAGGCCGAAAGCATCTATCGCCTTACTTTTCAGCAACGTCTCTGCCCTTGCCTGACGTTGCGCCAATCAGAATCGTATTTAGAGATTGCACAAAAAATTCATAGTTCATTTCTGCTAGGTTATTATAACCTTCAACTTTATTAAAGGCATCCATTTATAACACGTAAATGTTATAAAAAGAGTTCCTCATAAATATGGTATAACTCGCTTTGCAGGTACTAATAAAACGAAGAAAATCTAGTCGAAACTCAAGAGATTTATATTTTTGAAATATTTGTTTGGCGGACGCAACGTGTTGCAATGGCAGAGACATTGCTGAGAAACAGCTGGTGGAAAACTATTTTTTAAAAAATAAAATCAGATTAAAATAACTCACCTTTAAAATTCTTTAATGGAATTTCTAAATCGAGTAAATAAATATTAAAGCCTTTTGAGTGTGTGATAGGCTGTATAATCTGTCCAAAGGATTTTTTGTCTTTGGTAATGTATCCTTTAATTTTTCTATTGAATATCTGAGCAATCAATTTGCAATCATCCTTAATAACATTGCGTTCTATATTGGAAACCTGTTCTTTATTATTTATTAATATTGAATGAAACTCACCTGCTGTTTTACCATCAAAAAAATCAAAAGGAATAATTTTTACAAAATCAAGTGGTAAATTATTTGCATCATCTTTAACCGAATATTCTGCAATAACAATACTTGATAAGTAAATTTCGATTTTATTTTCTAGAAAATGTTTAAAGTAATCTTTAGCATTTAGATGCAATGGGTCATTGCTTTTCATCAAACGAATACAGAATGAAGTGTCGAGTAAAATACTATCCATTTGCACCTCCTCTGATACTGTTTAACCACAAATCTACATTGGTTATTGCATTCCAGTTAACAGAGGCTCGTTTGATAAGCAAATCCAATTTATGTTCATCATAATTGGGATTGTAGGTAATGTAATCAACCAGCTTTAAATCAAACGGTTTGTTATCTGTAAGGCTTTGTTTACCTTTAGCCCGAACACCATATACTTTAAACAACCGCTTTTCACCTTCTAAAAGTTGTTGTTCTGTAGCACTAATAACTAACTTTCCAAACTCTTTAGTTAAAAGATGGAAATTGGGGTTATTTCCTCCCTCTTCATTTACTTTTCCGTACAAAACAAATTCTGTTTCAATGAACGTGGCAGCGATTTTGAAAAAGTTGGTTTCTTTATTTATTTTTAAATTGGGCTCAATATTACCGGAGCTTAAAAAAGAAAATTCAACATTTTTTTCTTTTGCTTTGCGCTGAAACTTGTCAATAATTTCCGCTCTCTTATTGTCTAAAAAATCAAGAGTACCTCTATTATTAATTTCGTTGGTTAATCCATTAAACAATAAAACAGCTGAAATGGGCAGGTAAAATAAATTTCTTGCTGAGCCATCTTCTATCTTGTAAGAAATATGCGGACGTTCTACTTTTTCACCTCTTGTAGGATACAAAAATGTTTCTACATCACTGATAATTTCTTTTATCTCATCAATGTCAATATCAATGGGTTTCAATTGCTTGTTATTAACAATCCCGTCAATTTTAATTTCTATGTAGCCTTGTTCTTCCACATGGCAAATTTACAGATTTAAGTTATAGTTCCGCTTTCTCTCTCAGTAATTAAACTTCACCCATTTTTGTTTTTATTTTTCCTAAAATATTTCTTCTTATTTACCGCACAGATACCCTACGGCACTTTGTTTTGTTGCATATCTGGGCTAGTGGCGAAATCTTTACTATGAGAGGTAATATGTTTATAAACATCTTTAGATATCAGTCAACTTGTATTATTTCGTAATAGAGTTCCAGCATTCCCAATTGACAAAATTCGCCTTCTGTTCTATTCATAATTGCAACTGCTAAAGGTGCTTTTTCATAAACTGTAATCATTCCCTTGCAGTCAGGTTTTACATTTTGGGTTGCTTGTGTCTTACTGAATTTTACTTTTAAAATTGTTCCTTCTGGATTCTTTACTGTAACAGTTGAAGTGAACAAAACTTTTCTTTTTGTCTCTGGACGTAAAGTGATTGGAACAATTTCATTCACTTTTAAAACTTGGTCAAGTGGTAGAATATCTATTGGCCTTTCTTCTTTGTCAACTTGTTCAATAAACGCAACAAGTTTTTTCAATTCCTTCTCTGATGAATACCACCAATTAGTTGACCATATTCTATAAAAAGTAAAACCTTGTTCTTCGAGTCGAGATTGTCTAAACATATCCCAAGCATACGCTTCATTGCTACTGTGATACTTTGCTCCGTCACATTCAATAGCAATGATTGGTTTGCCTGCAACTTTTGATTTCACAATTAAATCGATTCTGAAACCTCCAATTTTATATTGTTGTTGCAAACGGTCTTGTCCAACTTTTTCAGCAAGTCGGTAATAGACTTCTTCTTCAAATGGAGATTCAGAACCGTAAACATCATGGTCAATTTCAAAAGTTTTTGATTCGCAATTTTCGTAGAGTTGCTTTAGCAAAGATTTTTTAATTTCAATATTGTTCTCGCTTACCGATTTGGCGTAAGCCAAATAAGAATAGAAAATGGCTCTACCATTATTTTTCATTTGCTGTAAAAGAACTGGATACGTATTATAGTGCTCTTGTGGAATGGAAGTGCATAAATAAACTTTATATTTTGCTCTTGTGACAATTACATTCAAAAGTTTATACCCATTGCGTTGCAAAATCGGTCCAAACGATTGACGAAAAGAACCGTCTGCCTTCTTTCCAAAAGTCGTTGAAATAATTATTATGTCTCTTTCATCACCCTGAACATTCTCTAAATTCTTCACGAATAAGTCAGAACCTAAATCAGCAATCTTTTTATCATATTCGGGTTTTTGTTGTCTTGCCTTTGTAATTTCTTCAAGGATTAAATTCCGCTGATACAAATTGAAGGTTGCTACACCAACAGAGGGGTATTTACCATTTTTAAATGGCTGTATGTGATTTAATAAAATATCAACCACTTGTCTTGCTTCGTCCCTGTTTACCTGGTCTTCGTAAAGACCGTTTACTTCAATAAACTGAATTGGTGTGTATTCTTGTTTGGGTGGCATTGGAATGAGTCGCTTGCCATAAAAAGCATGATTAGAAAAGTCAATCAGGTGTGGATGTTGTGAACGATAGTGAACTTTTAAATAGGATTGTTTATAGTTGCAGTTCTCGGCATAGTCCAATAGGGATTCACTATGTGCAAGTTCATAAGAATTATTTGCTTTTCGATTTGCTGATTGCGATTGTGCTTCGCTTACCGTTTGTTCCTCCTCGTAATCTTGTTCTGTAGGACTTAACAGAGTTGTTCCACCTTGAAAGAAATTAGACGGTGGCATTTGTTGACTGTCGCCTGAAACAACTTTTATCTTTCCTCTTAGCAATGCAGGAAATGTATCTTCTAATCTTAACTGACTTGCTTCATCGAAAATTACAACATCAAAGAGCCCTTCTACTAGAGGAACTATGGAACTACAAACAGTAGGACTTAGCATTACGACCGGAAAAAAATCTGTAAACAATTGAAAATTTTCATTTACAATTTTTCTTAAAGAATTCCTTTTTTGGCCCGGAGCTCCTTTTTTGTTAAAAACACTTATTGGATTAATTCCGGCTTTTTTTGTACTCAAGACTGAGAGGGCTTGCCTATTTGTCCAATTATTAATTATACTTCTAATTTGGAATTTTTTTAGTTGCTCTTTAGATTCAACTAACTCAACAATCTTGTCATCACTCTTTGGCAAACCTTTTAAATTGCTTTCAGCAATTGCAAGCAACCAATGGTAATACCAACTTTCAAAAGTTGTTTCCCAATTCTTACAATTTATTTCAATGATTGACCTTACAACTGTCCGTTGCAATAAAGTGAGTTCAATAAAGAATTTTCTCCAATCAAAATACTCTCTGAAATCTTCAAGGTTTGCAGAAATAATTTTCATTTCTGTTTGTAAAATTTCCGTTTCGGAGATTTTCTGATTATGATTTTTTGTGTCGGAAAAAGTCCGTCTTAATAATTTCTCTTGACTGAGATTAGAAATGATTTGCTCAAATTTCCTCTCTGTGTTTTGCAAACTTGTTGTGTCCGTGAAAAGCGAATGCAAATAGTTTGAAGAAAAGTTTTGCAAATAATCTTGCTTTGCTTTTTCGTTGTACTTAAACCATTCGTCTGTGTGGTCGCTTAACTTATCAATGTTGTCAACGAAAACTTTGAGGGTAGGTGTATAATTTCCTTCAATGTAACTGTGTTCAAAATACTTTAGAGTTTGATGAACTCGTTTAATTTCCGCAACCTGATCCACTAAAGTAATTCTCTTTGCTTTCAGTGTTTTGTAACGATTGGAAATAATACTTAAAGTTTGAATTCTGAATTTTGTAAAGCCGTCATTCTTAAAAAACAATTCGCCAAACTGTTCGTGATTAGAAACAACAAAATTCTTATAATTAGTGATTTGCTTCTTGATTGCGAAATAATATTCATCGAAGTGGCTGTCAAGCCACTTTTGATATTCAATTATTTCTTTTTGAAGTTCTGCTTTTACTTCGTCAAGTTTTTTGGCTATTTCCTTTGTGAGTTCTTCCAATTTTAGTTGGATGGCTCTCGGATTATCTTCTTTGAAAATTGCATCGCTTAAAATTTCTAGTGGATGATCAAGCCGTTTTACATCAACGTAAAGTTTTTTCGCTGTTTTTATTTTGCTGACGATTTCAGCAAGTTCCTTTTCATCATCTTGAAACTTAAATTGCTTATAATCAAGTTTCGGTTTCAAGGTTTCAAAGTCCGCAACCTTTTGTCGTTTCAAAAATTCACCGACCAATTCAGTCCACGACTTTCCTAAATAAATTTTCTTGTCAAGTAGTTTGTGCTGGTGATTTAGTTCTGCTACTTTTGTTTCAACTGTATCCCTAACTGTTGTATAATTCGTTTGATTAAAATTTGAGTATTGAGAAAGGTTCCCTAATCTGTCGCGGACTGAATTTACAATTGCATCTCTGTCTCCATTAATGTCCTCCACAACTGCTGCCAATGCTCCTAATTGGTCACTCTCCGTGTGTAAATTTCTTTTTATTACATCAAGTGCTGTTTTCTTTTCGCAAACAACAAGGCATTTCAAATTGTTCGCTAAAGCATTTGTGATAAGTGCTGTTAGTGATTGGCTTTTTCCTGTTCCGGGTGGACCCTGAATTATCTTCTTTGGTTCAATTCCTAATGTTGTGAGAATTTCCTGTTGGCTTGGGTCTGTTTCAACTGCACTGTGTACAGTTCCCGAAAAATTATCAATCTTCAAATCTTCAAAATCAAATTCATCAAACTTATCAATGATTTTATCAATGTCGGTAATGATACTTTCTTTTTGTGTTCTGAAAAGACCGAACACTCCTCCAAAATGTATCCAAGGGATATTTCCTGAAACTGATTCCAAATCTGATGCTTCGGGGATGTTTCTTAATGGCTCTTTAAATTTCGCAACCAAGCTTTCTTTGATGTTGGTCGTTGAGTTTGTGTTAAGTGCTTTCAGTATTTTGTAACATTCGTCAATCAATTCCTTTTGATCAATGACTGCATCTTCCAAAAGTTCTTCGTTGATTTGAGGAACAGAGATACTTTCGTCTGTTTTTAGAAATGAAAGCAAAACTTCATTCAGACCAACGGAGTGAACATCTTCATCAATAATTTTTCCGTTTTCATGTCTTGTCTTGTTGCGAAGTATTGACCATGTGTTTACTTTGTTTGTCGCTTTAATTATTTCTAATTGCCAAATAAAAAGTGGAGCTTTAATAATTTTCTTCGGGTCTTTCTTTGATGGCTTTATCAGAATAGGAAAACCGAAACCGAAAGTTTTTATTCCGTGTTCTTTGTAGTTGTCATCGTTTTCAATGTTGATAGAATTTAACCTCTTAGATAAAAGTCCCAGCTTCTTTTGTTCTTCTTGCTGCAAAGAGTTTAAATCAATTCCGTCAAATGATATATTGAAATTAAAACAAGATGTGGTTAAAAGCTGTTCTAGAAATTTTTCTGCAAAATCGAGTCTAATATAATTCAAATTAGCTAAATCAAGCCGGGTTGCAAATCGGCCGGGTAATGCATTTAAATGGATTGACTTTGTATTGCCACCTTTAAGTTTATCCCTCAGTGCATTTAAAAAAACTAAATCAGTCATAAATCAATTAAAATTTAAATCCTATTAAACAGAAAATATTAATGTAATAGGAATCATTTGTAAGTTCTTTAGCTGTGGTCAGTATTTATGTTATTTCATTTTTTTAGATGTGCTATGCTAAAATAACTCAATACATTTAGAAATTTTTTTTATAATAATATTTATTTTTTAAATGTTAAGGTAATGTTGCAATAGGTGAGAATCTTCAACACTAGAACAACGCAAACTCCCATAATTCGTAATTCGAAATTCGTAATTCATTCTACCCTCACCCTACCTATACCCTACCTATACCCTACGATGGTTCATTAGAAGCCTATAGAAATGAAATGCTGTTATGCCCTCGAGAGCCTTTGAAGGCCCGTACGTTCCCTGCACTGCCCGCAAGCGCCCGGTTGTGCCCTCAAGCGCCCTAATGATCCCATAAAATAACTTCCATTTTTGCTTAAAAATTAAGGCACTTATTTTGATGGATTTTAACTGCACTTAATGCAATACAGTTTGATAAACCTGCAACAAAAGAAAATATGGACAATTGGGCATTCAACCCATCCCTTTGAGGAGTTTATTGCGATGCTAAAATCATTTCAAATTGAATTGGTTGCCGACATCAGAAGTTTTCCCGGCTCAAGACGGTATCCGCATTATAATAAAGAAATATTGGAAAATTCATTGCCTTTAAACGAGATAGAATATGTTCATTTAAGAGATCTGGGAGGAAGGCGAAAAACAAATATCGATTCTTATAATACCGGTTGGCGGGTCGCTGCTTTTAGAGGATATGCAGATTATATGGAAACTGAACTGTTTAAAAAAGGCATTAAAGAGCTTGAGGGTTTAGGTGCTAAAAAAACAGTGGCTTTTATGTGCTCTGAAGCAGTATGGTGGCGATGCCACCGCTCGCTTGTTTCAGATTATTTAAAACACAATGGCTGGACAGTGATACACATCATGGGTATCGGAAAAGGGGATGAACATCCTTATACAAGCCCCGCAAGAATTGTAGATAACCAACTGGTTTACACTAAAGAATAATATTTTTATAAAAGGCATATTTAAAAAATTCAAAGCAATAAAAAATCTATTTATTCTTTGCTTTAATAAGCACACCGTAAAAAAATTTATAAACATTTAAAATGAAATAAAATGGAGCAAAAATTTAATGCGGCTACCACCCAACGTCCGCATGGGGAACGTATAATGGATGCGGCCATGGTTAACATTGACCTTCGCAGTTTTACCAAACAGATAAGGGAAGAAAAAGCATGGAAAGAAAGTGACCGAAACGCCATAACCGTTTTTAAAACTGATGGTATGCGTATTGTGCTGATAGCATTACACAAAGATGCTGAAATGATAAAACATACAATAGACGGAATGATCAGTATACAGGTTATTGAAGGAGAAATATTTGTAACAACCGAAAATCAATCTGCTGAATTAGGACCGGGAGAAATACTGGCACTGCATCAAAATATTCCTCACAATGTATTGGCAAAAAAAGAATCAATTTTTTTATTAACGCTTACAACAACAATGGCAGGAAAACATTTCCAACAATATGATCAAAAAGATATGGATTAATTTATTCTGCTTTTAAAAAATACAACACTGAAATTGATATGAAAACTACGTAAGCACCCGATAATTAATAGGCAAGTTTATTCCATTGCCTACCGAACAATTTATAAATATTGTTATCAATTCTGTCTCATTAACTTGAGCAGTCAAGCAGCGTATTTACAAGCGTTCATAGATAAACATTACAGCTAATGAATATTAAACTAATATGGTAACTTACTGTCATATTATTTCAATTTTTGCAGCGCATAAATATTAATTAATGTTTCTTTTAAACTTATAAATAAACCAATAAAAACTTTTCCTGCTTTCTTTTAATTTGTTAATCATAACGGTATAATAAAAGAATCTTGTATGCAAAAAATTACTTCCAAAAAAAGTGCCTCTCCTAACAAGGAAATACAAAAGTGCCCAACCGGCATAAAAGGCTTTGATGAAATTACAGAAGGCGGGATACCAAGAAACAGAACCACTTTAGTGAGTGGCGGCGCAGGTTCAGGAAAAACCCTTTTGGGGCTTGATTTTTTAATTAATGGCGCAATAAAATTTAAAGAGCCCGGTGTCTTTATGTCTTTTGAAGAAACAGAAGAAGAACTTTATACAGACGTGGCTTCTCTAAACCTCGATTTACAGGGGCTTGTTTCCAAAAAAAAGATTTTGATAGAGCATGTGATTTTAGAGAAAAAAGATATTCAAGAAACCGATTTTAACCTGGAAGGGCTGTAGGTTCGTTTAGAACTTGCGATTGATTCCATTAGTGCCAAACGGGTTGTTTTAGATTCTATTGAATCAATATTTTCGGGCATTACAGACGTGGGTATTCT
>JANXTG010000167.1 GCA_025352525.1 Ferruginibacter sp. | reverse complement strand
CTGCTTGTGCACCATTTGCAGCACACCCACCGGGGATAAAATTAATGGCGATGAAAACTTTTTCCAAAGAGTTTAAATCTCGTATCTCTTATACGTACATTACGCAGCATACGGGGCACAATTTGATGTTTTTCTAAAGAGGTTCTGTTATTTGTAACGCTGCTTACAATCCTGCACTGTCTACTTTTTATGCAGCTGCCTTCTTGCTCATTTGGCTTATAGCTTTCTCTTCCAGCTTAGTTGCAACAATAGGAATCTTTGAATTTTTTATCCTCAAAACCGTTTATATAAATGGCCGTTAGACGTTCCGATTTGTTTGGTAAACGGATGGTCATTTTTTATGCTTTTTAAAAATTTAATACTTTAAATTCTAATTTTTAATATCAGCTTTGATCATTACAAAGTTGCCCAACAAGAATATAACCGACACCCATATTTTAGGTATTAATATTTTCAAATTTGAAAATACTACAAGCTTAAAAGTTTTGACTTTTGCGCATTAAATTCATCTTGAGTAAGTATCCCATCATCTACCAGTTGCTTCAATTTTTTTAGTTCGTCGGCCACACTTATCTGTCCTGTATTTTTAGAAACATTTGCTCCTGCGGCAATAGCATTAGCAATTAGTTCTGTTTGATTGCCCGGACTGGTTGCTAAAATTCTTTCTGAGCAGATCTGTTTTATTTCCTGTGCTTCACTTTTTGTAAAGCCATGGCCAACGATCTCTTCGCCACCCACTACAAATGTGATGGTAGAGTATCCAATCATGGGTGTATCAATATTTACACCTTCTATCTGCTGGTAAACAATGTGCCTTGATTTACCGCTAAAAAATCCCGGAATTTTCAACATAATTTCTGTTTCCAAAATATGTATTTCTGCCGGAAATAACGTGTTGCCCTCAGATACCCTAGAGGCTTGATATATCTTTTCTTCCATAAGTACTACAATTTAACTATTAAAACTTTTATGAGCAACATCCTTTTTTAAGCAGCTTTTTAATAACTATCAATAAATTTCATTTGACCTGCTGCCTCTACAATTCCATAGTTCCTCTTTACCCTTTATCTGAAGAAAGTATAGCCTTTAAAAGCACATTAGCGCCGTTGCCCATATCTGTCGGTTTAGAAAATTCTTTGAAAGAATGGCTGATACCACCAACACTTGGAATAAAAATCATTGCCACAGGCGCAATCCTTGCAATTTCCTGAGAATCGTGTCCTGCACCGCTTTGCATAAATTTAGTACTTAACCCCAGATCCTTCGCAGCAGTACTGATGATTTGCTGTAATTTCTTATCTGTAAGTGCAGGCTTAGATTCGTTTGCCTGCCTGTTAAAACTAATGCTGGTTTGGCTTTCTTTGGCAATTGCAGCAGCCCGTTTTTCAATCTCCCCAATAAGAATTTCAATTTTATCTGCAGATAAATCCCGTAATTCTAATCCTAATACTACTTTACCTGGAATTACATTGTAAGCATTTGGTGTTTCAGCAATCTTTCCAATGGTTCCCACCTGGTTTCCTTTTACAGCGGTTACAACTTCATTTACGGCTATTATAAATTTTGATGAAGCCAACAAAGCATCTTTCCGCATATTCATAGGTGTTGTACCGGCATGGTTAGCAAACCCCTCTACTGTTACTTCCCAGTGCGCAATTCCTACTATGCCCTCTACCACACCAATCTGTACATTTTCTTTTTCTAAAATTCCACCTTGTTCTATGTGCAGTTCAAACCATGCGTGTATATCACCTTTTTTTCTCACACAGGATTGTATATTGTTGGGGTCACCACCAATGGCTTTTATGCCTTCGGCCATCGTTAAGCCGCTTTGGCTTTTTTGTTGCAAACCCTCTTTTGATAGCCCGCCCGACATTGCCATACTACCAATTGTACCGCCCTCTTCGTTGGAAAAAATAATTACTTCCAGCGGATGTTCGGTGAGTAGGTTATTTTCATTCAATACCTCTACAACTTCCAATGCGCTTATGGAGCCCAAGGGCCCATCGTAGTTTCCACCATCGGGCACCATGTCTATGTGCGAGCCAAAACATATCGGTTTCAGCAATGGGTTTTTCCCCTTTCGTTTTCCAATAATATTTCCTGCTGCATCAATGGCTGTTTCAAGCTTCGCCTTTTTCATCAATTCCATAAACCATGCCCTTGCTTCTATATCCCCTTTAGTAAAAGCAACTCTGTAGCCATGCCCTTTTTCGTCTTTGCCAAATCTTGACAATTCTACTATGCGGTTTAATATCCTTTCTTCATTCACTTTTAAATTATTGAAACCCATTAATTGTTTACTTTTTGAGTCCATTATCCCAAAGGCACTTATTCCCAAAGCTGTTAAGCCGGCGTTTTTTATAAAGTTTCTTCTTTTCATAGTTCTTGATTTTGCAGGCTGAATTTAATAAACGTAATCAATCAGCCGTAAATATTCATGTACAGGCTGTAAAACATGCTACTTTTTTATTTTGCTTTCTTCATCTGCAACATGTTGTAAGTAATAGCAGTAAACTATTTGTCCTTTTCGTATACTCGATGTTCTAAAAAATTCATTAGAAGCATGCCATTTTTCGTCGGCCTGCAAAAACCCCAGTGAATATGCATAGACCCCTAAAATTTCTTTGAAAGACAGCATTGCTCCTCCAGTGCCGCCGGTACTAATTTTTAAGGGTTGTTTGCCATATATTTTTGATAAGGAAGCTGCTATATAATTAAAAGCTTTTGTATCAGAAGGCGTTGTCATTGGGCTCGCATAACCGGGTTTAAATTTATAAGAAACCGTCGCACCTACAGGACAGTATTTGTTTATGTGCTTTCTAATCAAATCAATAATTTCATCACCATTTTGGTTGTTTACCAGGCGGCAAGTAATTCTTGCCATTGCATTACCGGGTATAATATTTGAATGCCCCTCTGCTGCAGTATATCCTCCCTGCATTCCTATAATTTCCAGCGTGGGCCTGTACCAAACTCTTTCCAGCGGCGTAAAAGTAGTGTCGCCTACTTCTGCGGTAGTGCCTAATATCTTCATATCATCCGCAGGATTATAAGGCACCCTTTTAATGGTTTCTTTTTGCTGTGGCGTTACGGGCAATACTTTATCGTAAAAACCTTCCACAGCTACATTTCCTTGTTTGTCAAACAGCGAACTTATAATTTGAGACATAGCCACAACTGCATTAGGTGTTTTTCCACCAAACTGTCCGCTATGTGCATCGGTGTTAGCTGTTTTTACATTAAACTGCAGCTGTACTGATCCTCGTGTACTTAAATTTATAGAAGGAAGGCTATCACTAAATTGAGCATCATCGGCCGTTACAGCAAAATCTGTGCGCAATAGGTCTTTGTTTTTTTCTAAAAAACTTTTAAAGTTTGGACTACCGATTTCTTCTTCACCTTCAAACAAAAATTTTACGTTTACCGGTAATTTACCGGCTGTTTTCAACATCGATTCTACTGCCCAAATACTTATCATTACACCGCTCTTATCGTCACTGCTACCACGTCCAAAAATTTTTCCATTCTTTATAATCGGAGAAAATGGAGGGTTATCCCATTCAGCTTCTTTTACAGGTTGCACATCGTAGTGAGCATAAATTAAAACGGTAGGTTTGCCAGGTGCTTTGTCCCAACTACCATACACTACAGGGTTACCGGCCGTGGGTAATAATTGCGCAGTCGTTACACCTATAGATTTTAATTTGTTCACTATCCAGTTAGCTGCTTTTTCTACTTCGGGTTTGTTTGATTGGATAGAAGAAATACTTGGTATAGAAATCAACTCAACAAACTCTTTTAAATGTGCATCTTGATTGTCATCTATATATTTTTCATACAAAGGGAGGGATGAATTTACTTTCTCAATTTTGGAAGTTTTAGCATTGCTGATTTGAGCTGTTGAGTTTGTATGAAAGAATAAATTTAAGCCCACAAAAAATAACATGGTCAATGGTTTTGAAGCAGTCATGGTAATCATATTTTTGTTTTAATAGGAAGGCAAAGCAGCATTACAAAACTTTAAAAAGTTTGTTGAGTAGTTATTAAATTTTACTTTTACGCAGCGCCCTACAGCTTTTGGTTTAAATTTATTAATTAAATAAAGCTACTACTATTACATTTCTTTTTTTGCTTCTTTTTCTTTTACTATTTAAATTTTTGTCTTAATAAATTAAAGGGTGGCATGGCCTCATTAATCTCTACACTACCAGTAGAGTTAAACAAATCGTTTGGATTTTTGCCTTGGTTGGTATTCATTATTCACTAAACAACCCATCCGATAAAAATAGGTAGCGGAAATTAAGAATCGGCAATATTTGTGTTATCCTCAACAGAGCATTTCCTATAACTTTATACCATCTTCAAACTTTACTATTATTATGAAAATAGCAACCTACAATGTAAACGGTGTAAATGGCAGGCTACCGGTATTGCTGCGCTGGCTTGCAGAAACAAAGCCCGATGTGGTGTGCCTGCAGGAGTTAAAAGCGCCGGATGAAAAATTTCCTGAAGCGGCTATTTTAGAAGCAGGCTACCAGGCTATTTGGCAGGGGCAAAAAAGCTGGAACGGTGTGGCTATATTATCCCGCTTTGGCAAGCCCGAAGAAACGCAAAGGGGGCTACCCGGCGATGACGAAGATATACAAAGCAGGTACCTTGAAGCAACCATAAACGGCATTACGATTGGTTGTCTCTACCTGCCAAACGGCAACCCGTTACCCGGGCCAAAATTTGATTATAAGCTGGCGTGGTTTGAGCGGCTCATAACCTACTCAGGCAAATTATTGAAAGCCGAAAACCCGGTAATAATAACGGGTGATTTTAATGTAATACCAACCGAAATTGATGTGTATAAACCTGAACGCTGGGTTAATGATGCGCTCTTTCGCACCGAGGTGCGGGAGGCATTTAATAAACTGATTGACAAAGGCTGGACAGACGCCATCAGAAAATTATACCCTGAAGAAGTGATCTATACTTTCTTCGATTATTTTAGAAATGCATACGGTCGCAATGCTGGCTTGCGTATTGACCATTTTCTGCTTAACCCCCAAATGGTTCCCCGGCTGAATAACGCAGGTACTGACCATAACGTTCGTGGTTGGGAAAAAACGAGTGACCATGTGCCGGTTTGGATAGAGGTGGCTGATTAATTGAAATTACTTTCTCCGCTTTGCTATTGATGCAAGAAATAATTATTATTCCATGTATTCTTTTTAAGCTTACTTGTTGTCTGCTGTTGCTTGCCGGAAGTACAGTAAAAATTATTTCACCCGATGCTGTTTGCGTAGCATAATTTATTTTGTTCAAAAGTTTTTTTAAAACGCCCAAAAATTTACTTTTAGAATTTAAATAGTAATCAGCTAAATAAATTTAAAGCGCATTTCCTTTGGAAATGAAGCTCTAATAAATGACTTTTAATAAAGCTTTTTAAAGGTCATATTTATCTGCTTTTTCACCTGTTCTTTAACAGAAAAAAAATAGAAAGTGTTTTAAAAAACTATCATTGCTAAGCAGTATGAATGGATAAAATAAAATGCTGAAACAGTAAAAAGGTTTGTGGTGATCAAACAGAATCTTATAACAAATAATGTATACACTAACATTTATTTATTGGTTTAAATAATTAAAAAAATGAAATCGTACAACAGCAATGCAGCATGGAAACAATTAAACGGGTTGCTGCCAATTGAATTTCAAATTAAAGAAGATAATTTACCTGTAGAAGAAACCTGGGATTGGAAAGGTAATAAAATGCACCTGGACAGGTACCCAAATCCAACGGCCGAATATAGAATTTTCTTACATCACGGAGTAGGTACCAATGGCAGACAACTCAATATGATTTTTGGCCATAAAATGGCAGCATTGGGTTATGAAGTGGTAGCTATGGATAATTTGGGCTATGGCTTAACCGAGGTAAACCAAAAAGATATTAAGTACGAAGATTGGGTAAATTCTTTTACCGACTTTATACATGCAGAAAATAAGAGAGATTATAAAAAAACCATTCTGTATGGTTTGAGTGCCGGTGGTATGCTTGTGTATTGTGTGGCTTGTAATTTAAAAGAAGTGCATGGTATTATAGGTATGTGCTTTTTAAAAAATGATGATAAAAGAGTACAATACGAAACAGTCAAATTTCCCAAAACCAATTGGCTGGCCTTACCGCTTTTGCGCTCTCTCTGCAGCCTTGGGTTTAGTAAAGTTCGTATTCCAATTAAAGGCCTTTCTAAAATGAACGACCTTGTAAATAATAAGCAAGCACTGGAAATATTTTTGGCAGATAAGCTTTCGGCAAACAGCAGTGTGCAGCTGCAGTTTATTTATTCTTTGGTTACTTATGAACTTCCAATACCTGTGGCCCAATTTGATAAATGCCCGATACTACTTACCCAGCCTGAAAAAGATACCTGGACACCTTTATCGGTCAGCCAAATTTCTATGGAAGGAATTAAAGCCCCTTTTACAATAAGAATTTTGGAAGATGCTGGGCATTATCCCATGGAAGAAAAGGGGCTCAAACAACTTACTCAATATGCTGATGAATTTATAAAATCATTGAATTAATTCCTAACTTTTTAGCACTCTTTCAATCTTTTCTACACCTTGTACAAACCATCAATCTTCAACTACTAAAATAGCCTCAGCGTTACATCAGTCGTACCTCAGCCAAGTGTAAGACTTACCTGAACCGTAGTTGTAAAAACGATAAGTAATGATAAAAATGCAAACAAAGAAAACATCGAAATAAACAATAAAGTCACCCCTTTTTAAAAGGTACATCTACAGATAAATAATAGGGAGATGACGCTTACGAAAAGCTGCACAGAAAGCCAAGCCACAAAAGTCTTTGTTTTATTTCTGCAATAGTTTAGGAAGTAATTCTAAACATCAACTCTTAATTATAAATTTAATTTAGTGACGGGCTGCAGTTAATGAATACGCATGTT
>JANXTG010000126.1 GCA_025352525.1 Ferruginibacter sp. | reverse complement strand
AAACTTACAATATCCTTGTTTACTTTATCATCCATTTCTTTAAATGCGGCAAAGGCTTCAATTTTGTAAATTACCAATGGATCTTTTTGCTCATAACCCGCTGTCTGTACGCTGTGGCGCAAATCATCCATGGCACGCAAATGTTCTTTCCATGCATCATCAATGGTGGAAAGTGTTATGCTTCTTTCCAATGCATTGCCAAGTTCTGCACCGCTTGTTGCAATATATTTATCCAGATTTGCCAATGCCTGAATTCCTTTTTTACCGTCTGTAAAAGGGACTGCAACATTTTCTATTTGGTTGCCCTGCTCTTTGCGAATATTGGTTATGATAGGCATTGTCTGTTCACCTAAAGCAACCACCTTTTTATTGTAATGAATAATGGCTTCGCCGTATAAATTTTCCGCAAGTATGTTGATTGCAGTCTTCTCTAATTCTTCCTGTGTAATAGTTGTGTCCATTCCAAAATTCATAATTACGGCCAGCTTAAAACCTTCGTAATCGTTTGCTTCTTTAAAGGAAACTATCAGTCCTTCTGCTACAGAATAAAAAGAATTATCAAGATCAAGAGCAAGTCTTTCACCAAACAATGCGTGGTTTCTTTTGCCATAAACAACGTTACGCTGCTTGTTCATTACATCATCATACTCCAACAATCTTTTACGTGTGCCAAAGTTATTTTCTTCTACTTTTTTCTGTGCACGTTCAATACTTTTTGTGATCATACTGTGCTGGATTACTTCGCCTTCTTTGTAACCCATTCTATCCATCAACCCTGCAATTCTTTCGGAGCCAAACATGCGCATTAAACTGTCTTCCAATGATACAAAAAAGATGGAAGTTCCAGGATCTCCCTGTCTGCCTGCACGACCACGAAGCTGTCTGTCAACCCTTCTGCTTTCGTGGCGCTCTGTACCAACAATTGCCAAACCACCAGCTTCTTTTACGCCGGGCCCAAGTTTAATATCGGTACCACGACCTGCCATGTTTGTTGCAATGGTTACAGCGCCTGCAAGCCCCGCCTCTGCTACAACCTGTGCTTCTTTACTATGTTGTTTTGCATTTAATACATTATGAGGGATGTTGCGTTGCCTTAACGTTCTGCTTATAAGTTCACTCACATCAACAGAGGTTGTACCCACCAATGTTGGGCGACCATCTGCTCGGTTTTTTTCTACTTCATCAATAACAGCTTTGTATTTTTCTCTGGTAGTTTTGTAAACATAGTCTTCACCATCAATTCTAATGGCTTTTACATTTGTTGGCACATTTACAACATCGAGTTTATAAATGCTCCAAAGCTCCGATGCTTCTGTTTCTGCAGTACCCGTCATGCCCGCAAGCTTGTGGTACATTCTAAAATAATTTTGAAGCGTTACCGTTGCATAGGTTTGAGTAGATGCTTCAATTTTTACGTTCTCTTTTGCTTCAAGTGCCTGGTGCAAACCATCAGAATACCTCCGGCCTTCCATTATACGACCCGTCTGTTCATCTACAATTTTTACTTCCTCTTCAATAACAACATACTCCACATCTTTATCAAATAATGTATAAGCTTTTAGTAGTTGTTGTATAGTGTGAATACGCTCCGATTTCATGGAGTATTCGGTCATCAAATTATCTTTACGTTGCAATTTTTCTTCAACAGTAAGATCTGTTTTTTCAATGGCAGCAATTTTGGTAGAAATATCCGGCAATACAAAAAATTCAGGATCTTCTCCGTTTCTTGTAATGAGGTTTAAACCATTATCAGTAAGTTCTACCTGGTTATTTTTTTCATCTATGCTAAAGTAAAGTTCTTCATCAACTTTAGGCATGTGCTTCTGTTGATCTGCCAGGTAATAATTTTCGCTTTTCTGCAATTTTACCCTAATACCTGACTCACTTAAAAATTTAATTAATGCACCATTTTTTGGTAATCCACGGTGTGCACGCATTAGAGCAAGTCCGCCATCTTTAGGATCATCATTGCCATCGGCAATTTTCTTCTTGGCTTCAATTAAAAATGTATTTACAGCTTTTCTTTGTGCTTCTACCAGTTTTTCAATGCGTGGTTTTAGGTCAAAAAACTGTTGTGTATTATCGCTGTGTCCTACCGGACCGGAAATAATCAACGGCGTTCGTGCATCATCAATCAATACACTGTCAACCTCATCTACCATTGCATAATGGTGTTTCCGTTGAACCATTTCATCAGGTGAATGCACCATATTATCTCTCAGATAATCAAAACCAAATTCGTTATTGGTACCATAAGTAATATCAGCATTGTAAGCATTTCTACGGGCATCAGTGTTAGGTTCATGTTTGTCAATACAGTCTACTCGCAGACCTAAAAATTCAAATATCGGTCCGTTCCATTCACTATCACGTTTTGCCAGATAATCGTTTACAGTTACAATATGTACACCTTCCCCTGCTAGTGCATTTAAGTATGCAGGCAATGTACTCACAAGGGTTTTACCTTCTCCGGTTGCCATTTCGGCAATTTTACCTGAATGTAAAACCGCACCACCAATAAGCTGTACATCATAGTGAATCATGTTCCAGCTTACAACAGTACCGGCGGCAGTCCAGCTGTTTTTATGAATAGCCTTATCACCCTCAATAACAACATTTGATTTTTTTGCAGCAAGTTCTCTGTCTAAATCAGTAGCAGCAACTGTTATACTTTCATTTTCTTTAAAGCGTCTACTTGTTTCTTTAACTACAGCAAATGCTTCGGGTAATAATTGCAATAAAATTTCTTCTATTTTTTCATTGCGGTCTTTCTGCAATGCGTCTATTTCTTTGTAAATACTATCCCGACCATCAATATCGGTAACGGGTAAGGTTTCAGCACTTTCTTTTTTCTGAAAAATTATTTCATCAGTTGGAGCAAGAAACGTTGTAATTCTATTTTTAAATTCAGCAGTTTTTGCACGCAATGCATCATTACTCAATGTGCTGTAAGAAGCAAAAAAAACTTTCGCCTTTTCTACATCAGGCATCAATTTTTTTACATCCTTTTCACTTTTATTGCCGCCAAACATTTTAGAAATAATTCCAAGCATAAATATGTTTTATTGTAATAATTATTATGATAATATTTTTGGGTTGTCAAATATGGTGCTTATAATATTGTAAAGCCAAAATGACAGCATTTAAAACTTTCCTCAAGAGGTTGCAAATGTACAAAGAAGTTTTTTTGAAACCCTCATGCTTTAAACGCAGTTTGGTTTATAAAGTATAAGGCTTTTTCCTTACTTTTGCGGCCTCAAAACGAGATACTCATATAATAAAAAAATTATAACATGAGCGGTGCATTAAAAGAGGTTAGAACAAGGATTAAGAGCGTACAAAGTACACAACAAATAACAAAAGCCATGAAGATGGTAAGTGCGGCAAAGTTACGCCGGGCTCAGGATGCCATTACACAAATGCGGCCTTATGCTCAAAAGCTTCAGGAAATGCTTGGCAATATTGTAAGCAGTTCTGAAGGCGAATTAGGAATGGCACTTGCAGCAGAAAGATTTGCAGCAAAGATTTTAATTATAGTTGTAACAAGTGATCGTGGACTTTGCGGAGGTTACAACAGTAACCTTATAAAACTGACTAAAGCAGTTATTAAAGAAAAATATTCGTCACAGCAGTCGGCTGGGAATGTAACGATATTGCCTATCGGTAAAAAAGGGTTTGAGCATTTTACCAAAAATGGTTACAAGGTTGTAGATACCTTCTGGAGTATTTTTACAGGGCTTAATTTTGAAAAAGTACAGACTGCAGCGAAATATGCCATGGATTATTTTGCAAATGGCGAATATGATAAAGTAGAGTTGATATTTAGTGAGTTTAAAAACGCAGCTACACAACAATATATTGCAGAGCAATTTTTGCCTGTAAAAAAAACGGTAGAAGCATCATCAAAAGTAAAGGCAGATTTTATATTTGAGCCAAGCAAAGAAGTTTTAATTGCTGAATTAATGCCAAAAATTTTAAACACACAATTATATAAAGCTGTTTTAGATGGCAATGCAAGCGAACACGGTGCACGTATGACCGCAATGGATAAAGCGAGTGACAATGCAAGTGATTTACTGAAATCTTTAAAAGTAAGTTATAACCGTGCAAGACAAGCGGCTATTACAACAGAGCTTAGTGAGATTGTGAGTGGCGCTGCAGCTTTGGCTGGATAAACAGATTAGAAAATAAGACAATTTGTAAATGTGCAAATTTTCGAAAATTGTATTTCATTTTTATTTTTGACCCTCAAAATTGTAAAAGAAAATAAAGAGCTGATGTTTTGAGTTGCAGACTTTTTGTTTGCATTTTCGCCCATTTGCCTTTTTGCATATTGTTCTTCATGGAAATTTCCCAGATTATACCACATATTGAGGCGCTTATTTTTGCTAGTGATAAAGCTTTATCTGCTGTAGAAATAACTGAACTTATAAATACTGCGTTGGGTTTTATAGAAGACCGTGCAGATACTGAGCAGGTAGATGCTGCAATTAATGGTATAAAGGAAAAATACGATTCAGAATTTTATGCTTTTGAATTAAAACAAAGTGGCGGCGGATGGCAGTTTCTTACGAAGCCGGAGTACCACAAAACTGTTGCTCTAATAAATGGAGATAAATTTATTAAGAGACTATCTACGGCTTCGCTTGAAACCTTAAGTATTATCGCATACAAGCAACCAATTACCAAAAGTGAAATAGAAAGTATTCGCGGTGTAAACTGCGATTATGCTGTTCAGAAATTATTGGAAAAAGATCTTGTAATTATTAAAGGAAGAAACGAAGATGCGGTTGGTAAGCCGTTAATTTATGCTACTTCAAAATCTTTTATGGATTATTTTGGAATTAATAGTGCTGATGAATTACCAAAAATTAATGAAGTATATTTAAATGAAGTTGTAAAAGCAACGGAATTAAATAATCTCGAACAACAGGGAGAAGAAATTTTACACGAGCATGATTTAACAGGAGGTGAAATGGGGTCTTTACACATTGTAGAAAATGAAGTACCAACTCATATCCATGCAGATGATAGTGCAGCCTCAGCAGAAGAAATTACTGAAATGGCTGACACGAATAATGATGGTGCAGCAGAAATAAAACAGGATAAACAGAAAGAAACTGACAACGAGGAAGCGTCTTAAAATATCAACGTATAAGATTTTTTACAGAAAGCATTTCTCACAAGGAAATGCTTTTTTATTTAATAATAATTTTAAACACCATTAACAATTTAATCAACCAAAAAATGAATCAACAGCTCACACATGAGTCTTTAAAAAGTCTTGCAGATCAGTATGGATCGCCATTATATGTTTATTACGCCGAAAGTATAAAACAGCAATATGAAAAACTTACTCATGCATTTAGTAAGTGTAATGCAAGAATGTTTTATGCCTGTAAATCGCTCACAAACATAAATGTGTTGCGTTATATTCATAGCCTTGGTGCATCGCTGGATTGTGTGAGTATTAATGAAGTAAAACTTGGTTTGATGGCAGGGTTTGAAAAAGAAAATATTTTGTACACGCCCAATTGTGTTGATTTTGAAGAGATACTGGAAGCTAAAGAATTAGGCGTAAATATTAATATAGATAACATCTCCATTCTGGAACAATTCGGAAATAAATTCGGTAACTCCTACCCTATTTGCATTCGCTTAAATCCACACATTTTAGCCGGTGGAAATTATAAAATATCTACAGGACACATAGATTCTAAATTCGGCATCTCAATCCACCAGCTTCGACATATTGAACGTATTGTAAAAGCAACAGGCTTACATGTAGAAGGTATACACATGCATACAGGCAGTGAAATCAAAGACATCAATGTTTTTCTTGAAGGACTCGATGTAATGTTTGGTATGGCAACTCATTTTCCTGAATTAAAATATATTGACCTTGGCAGTGGATTTAAGGTACCATACCAACCAGGAGAAAAAGAAACAGATGTAAATTTATTGGGTGAAAAAGTAGCAGAAGCATTTAAAGTTTTTGAAGCCGAAACAGGAAAAACCCTGGAGGTCTGGTTTGAACCGGGAAAATATTTAGTGAGCCAATGTGGTTATTTAATTGTGAAGGCAAACGTAATTAAGCAGACAACTTCTGCCGTTTTTGTGGGGGTTGACAGTGGTTTTAATCACCTCATCAGACCAATGATGTACGATGCATACCATCATATAGAAAACATCAGCAATAGCAATGGCACATCTCGTATTTACACTATTGTAGGTAATATTTGCGAGACGGATACTTTCGCATGGGACCGTTCATTACCTGAAGTTCGTGAAGGAGATTATCTTGTTTTTTACAACGCTGGTGCATACGGTTTTGAAATGAGCAGCAATTTTAATAGCCGCCTAAAACCTGCAGAAGTACTGATTGAAAATGGTGATGCAAGAATAATTAGAAGAAGAGAAGTATTTGAAGATTTGCTTAGGGGACAGGAAATATAATAGGTTTGAAAATGTTACCAGCGGTAAAATGACTTGGTTATATATCTGCGTTTCATCCTGTAATTTTACGTTTTAAAAAAAGATACATGAGCAATATAAAAAGGTTGATTTTACCG
>JANXTG010000106.1 GCA_025352525.1 Ferruginibacter sp. | reverse complement strand
GTAGGTAATACCTCCAACAGAAGAAGCGGAAAGTGTAAGATTATCATGGAGGAATCATTAGGAAAAGTAGTGTTAGAAAAGTTAGGTTTTCGTTGGTCACCGGAGCAGATCCATCTTCATTTAAAGAAAGAATACCCCGATCAACCGGCAATGCAAATCAGCATGGAAAGCATTTATTTTTATATATACGTACATACAAAACCTGAGCTAAGAAAGGCATTAATAAATCAGTTAAGACAGAAGCGTGCTTATCGTGGAAACGTACGGCGTGGAATGGATAAACGTAGTACCATTAAAGATGCTGTAAGAATAGATGAGCGCCCTGAAGAAGTAAAGGGAAGGCTGATACCGGGTCATTGGGAAGGCGACCTTATAATGGGCAAAGACCACGCCAGTGCTATCGGAACGCTTAATGAGCGCAGCAGTAGAACGGTTATTATTGTACACCTTAAGGCCAAGGATGCCACCTCAGTAAGGAAAGCATTTGAGAAGGAATTTAAGAGCATCCCTTCCCAAATGAAAAAGAGCCTTACCTACGACAATGGTACAGAAATGTCACAACACAAACTGTTTACAAACAACAGTAAAGTTGATGTATATTTTGCTCATCCCTACAGTCCATGGGAGCGACCTACAAATGAAAACAGCAATGGGCTGATCAGAGATTATTTCCCTAAGGGTACAGACTTCAATACGATCAGCAAAGAGCGGTTAAAAGAAGTACAGAATGAGTTGAATGAACGGCCAAGAAAGGTACTGGATATGTGTACGCCAAAAGAGGTATTTGAGCGGTATGTTTTAAGTGGATTGTGAGTGTTTATTTTAGAAACGCATTAGCCTGAATTATAAAAAAGACAGCTTTATCCACAGCGACGAGCGTGCAGCCACCAAGCTGCAAAGCGACGTGGCTAGTGGATAAAGCGGACTAAGAAAAAAGTTTTTTTGAATACAAAAAACAAACGTTTACTTTTAATTAGAAAGTTGCGTTAGAAACTAGAATCCGCCTTCCAAAAATCAATACCAATGGATATTTACAAACAGATAGAAGCAGAAGTATTGTTGAGAAACAACTCTCCAATTGCGGACTTTGAAAATCTGTCACCTACAAATTTTCACTATATCTTATATGACACCTACAATGAAAACTCACCTGTTCACTTTCATAAACACATTGAGAACCAAACTTTAGACAAAGTATCACTCTTTCGAGTGGTAGAAGATTTTATCAGAATTATTGAAAGAGAAAAATTTATAAAACTTACACCATTAGGAGCATTACCAAAAAAAGTAATGGTTGAACTTTATGACAAAAAGTATATATATGATTATCTTATTGAAAGTGGAATTACAAAACTTTGGAAAGAGCAAGACTGTATAGCAATTTTAAGTACAAAGATTGTGACAGAAATTGCAGGAATAATAAAAAGAAGAAATGGAAAAATGACACTAACCAAAAAAGGGACAACTTTTCTAAAGTTGGAGAATAGACAAGCTTTTTTTGAGTTATTCATTACCACTTTTGCCGACAAATTTAATTGGAGTTTTAACGATGGCTACCCTGAAAAACCAATTGGACAAATTGGTTGGACTTTTACTATTTACTTATTAGAAAAATATGGTAAACATTTTCAAAATGAAAGTTTTTATGCAGAAAAATATTTGAAAGCATTGCCTGACTTTTTAAATGAATTTGAAACAAATGGTTACAGACCACAGAATGAACTTTTTGCAAGCTGTTATGGTGTAAGAACTTTTCAAAGATTTTTAGAATGGTTTGGACTTGTTGAAATAGACAGAGAAATTAGAAAAAAATGGAATGAGGATTTAAAAATTAAAGCAACAGATATTTTGACAAAGATTTTTAGAATCGACACAGACTAAACTCGGAAAGACCCAAAATATTACTGCAGGCAACAATGGGTTTTGTGCAAGTTTTCTATGATACCACCAAGCGGTTTTTTTAATTATTTTTTTTGTGGTTATGCACAGTTTCTAACGTAGTTATTCTCATATGTATTGTTTATCGGTTTAATATACCTTAAAATTGAAAATGATACGATTGAAAAGAAAAATTTGTAAATAACGGCAATGACTGACAGTAAAAAAGCCAAATATGAAACGCTTTATTTCTTTTTATTGGTTTTTGTTCTTTCCATTCCATTTTGGATAACAGGTTTTATAATTGATACAACAAAAAGGCTTCCAATAAGACTCCCCATTGCGGCTCTAATGAGCATCTGCCCATTATTAGCTGCGGCAATGCTTACTTATAAAAAAAGTAAAATGGAGGAATTAAAGATCTGGTAAAAAAAGCCTTTGATGCCAAAAAAATACAGCATAAAATATGGTATTTCCCTAATATTTTTTTAATGCCAATTACAGTAATGCTTTCTTATTGGTACTTACAAATTAGTGGAGGTCTTCTGCCCCAACCTTCAATTTCGTTTTTAATGCTCATCATTTTTTTCTTTGCTTATTTTATCGGTGCTATTGGCGAAGAAGTTGGTTGGAGTGGCTATATTATTGAATCCATACAAAGGTAAATTTGGGCTTTAAAAGCAAGTGTTTTTATAGGAGTTATCTGGGCAGTATGGCACGTTATTCCTTATTATTAAGCACATCAAACAATGTGGTGGATTGTATGGCAATGCATAGGTACTGTTTTTTGCAAATTATTATGGTTTGGATATTTAACAATGCAGGTAAAAGTGTATTTGCAATAGTTATTTTTCATACCATGATAAATATTAGTCCGTATTTAATTCCAAAATATGGCGCAAATTACAATCTGTTTATTTTTGATTCTTAGCTGATTTTTGTAATGATATCAATCTTCATTATTAATAAAAAAAACTTACTTAATAAATTTTAAACTGTGATAGTCTACTTATTAACCAATTATGTTTCTAATATAAAAGATAAGCGAAATCAGTATTCGGACTGATTTGTGTCATAAAAAGTGGAGGAGTTTATTAAGTAATTTTAATCTCAGGAAATCAATTAAAAAGTAAGGAATATATTAACCTGTTTTTTTAATAAAAGTAAGTAAATGAAAACAATTATTGTAGCAACAGATTTTTCTTCAAATGCCTTAAACGCATCAATTTATGCTTTAAAAATTGCACAGATTATAAAAGCAAATGTTTTACTTTTTAATGTGTATGAATTAATGCCAAACTTTGAAGATCCAATTATTGTTATGAATATTGTTGATTTAAAAGCTATTGCTGAAAATGATATAGAAACTTTTAAAAATGAACTTTTAAAATTTTCAGCTACTAAACTCAATATTTTAACTCGGGTAAAGTTGGGTGTTTTTGCAAATGAATTAAATGAAATTTGTGATAGCATAAAACCATACCTTCTTATAATGGGTAGTCAGGGTAAAACAGCTGCTGAACGAATTATGTTTGGAGGACATACAGCCGATGCATTAAAAAACTGTACATGGCCGCTAATAACAGTTCCGTATAATGCAAGTTTTTCAGCATTTAAAAACATTGGAATTGCTTATGATTTTAAAAAAGAAATTGCTGAAGATTTTATTGCTGAAATTAAATTGCTGTCAAACGATTTTAATTCAAATATTCATATTATCAATGCTACAAAAGAAGAGGAATTTGACGGGGATTTTATTTTATTATCAAATAAGATTAGTAAAATGTTTGAAACGCACAAAGTAGAATTCCATTTTGTGGAAGGAGAAGATATTGATAAAAGTATAGTCGGTTTTGCAGAAAAAAATAATATTGATTTATTAATTGTGATGCGGATGCACCACAGCTTATGGGAGAAAATTATCAGCAGAAGTCATACCAAGCAAATGGTTTTACATAGCCATGTACCTGTTCTTTTATTACGATAATAAGTGCCTTAAGTATTTTGGGAAGTGTAAAAAGTTTTCGGTCTAAAAATTGGGGTGTGTAAATTCACATATTAAAAAATCTTCTACTAAAGTATGTAAAATGTATTTATGAAAACACTCTTCTTCAGCACAAAACCTTACGAGCAACTTTACCTGGAAAAGGCAAATACAAATAATTATGAAATTACATTTTTAAAAAAGCCATTGTGTTTGGAAACTGCTCATCTTGCTACGGGTTATGAAATCATCAGTATTTTTACCGGTGATGATGCAAGCGCCGAGGTGCTGGAATCTCTTCATGAATTAGACGTAAAGTGTATTACTACAAGGGCTGCAGGTTATGATAATATTGATATTGATAAAGCAAACAGTTTCGGTATAACTGTTACAAATGTGCCTGCCTATTCGCCTTACGCAATTGCGGAACATGTTATAGCATTGATACAGGCGCTTAACCGAAAAACGGTAATTGCTCATAATCAGGTTGAACAACAAAACTTTACTACAGATAATCTGATCGGATACGACCTGCATGGTAAAACCATTGGTATTATTGGCGTAGGTATTATTGGCAGTGTACTTGTAAAAATTATGCATGGCTTTGGCTGTAAAATTTTGTGTTGCGACCCAAACGAAAATGATCAATTGAAAGAAAAATTTGGTGTTAAATATTTGGATAAGGAAACGCTTTGTGCCTCAGCAGAAATCATTAGCATTCATACTTCATCTACACCCGAAACGAAATATTTAATTAATAAAAAGCTGATAGATTTAATGAAACCGGGTACAATGCTCATCAATACGGGGCGTGGGGCGTGTGTGAATACGGTAGATGTAATTGAAGGATTACAAAATGGTCATATAGGATATTATGGTGCAGATGTTTATGAAAATGAAAGAGGTATTTTCTTTTGCGACCTTACCGGCAAAGAATTAAAAGATGATCTGCTGAAAAAATTATTATCAATGCCAAATGTGTTAATCACACCCCACCAGGCTTTTGCAACCAAACAGGCGCTTACAAATATTGCAGATACTACTTTTGAAAATATTGATTGCATGCAAAAAAAAGTAAATAGTAAAAACCGGCTTACAAATATTTTAATAGAAGAAGAAATATCAGGAAATGGAAACAGCTAAACAACATTATGTCAACCATTGTTACCGTTACATTCAGCCCATGTATTGATAAAACTACATCAGTAAAAAAATTATTGCCTGATAAAAAGTTGCAATGTGCTGTACCAAAACTTGAGCCCGGTGGTGGCGGAATTAATGTAGCAAGGGCAATAAAGAAATTGGGTGGAGATGCTATTGCTATTTTTCCGTCAGGAGGTTATACGGGGAAATATTTTAATCATTTATTGGAAGTCGAAAATATACATGCAGTAATTATTGAAGTAAAAAATGAAACAAGAGAAAATATAATAGTACTCGATGAAGCTGAGAATGCCCAATACCGTTTTGGTATGCCGGGCACTAACCTTAGCCATGCAGAATGGATGCAATGCCTAAAAGCAGTAGAAGAAATAGAGGATATTTCTTTTATAGTAGCAAGTGGAAGTTTACCATCCGGAGGACCCTTAAATATTTTTGCACAGCTGGCAAAAATTGCAAAGAATAAAATTGCAAAATTTGTTGTAGATACATCCGGTGAAGCCTTAAGGGAAGCTGTAAATGAAGGTGTTTACCTGCTTAAGCCAAATCTTGGTGAACTGTGCTTTCTTTCGGGTAAAACACATTTGAAGCAACATGAAGTAGAAGCTGCTGCTAAAAAAATTATTGCAGAAGGTAAATGTGAGGTAGTAGTAATATCTATGGGTGAACAGGGAGCTTTGTTTGTAACCAATGATTTAATAAAGACAATAGAACCGCCACCTGTAATCAAAAAAAGCACTGTTGGCGCGGGTGACAGCATGCTGGCGGGTATTGTTTATTATTTATCAAAACAAAAAAATATTGTTGAGGCAGTAAAATATGGAGTTGCATGTGGCACAGCAGCTACCATGAATACCGGTACGGAATTGTGCAATTTAAAAGATGTAGAAAAAATATATGGCTTAATGAATAAAGCGACAAACTAAATACTGTATAAATCTTTTATTGATTAATACATTGTATTCTAAAATTGAAAATTAAATAAAAAATTATTTCATGAAAAAAATACTTGTTACAACCGATTTTTCTGAAAACTCAAAAGCCGGTTTATATTTTGCGATTCAACTGGCTTCACAAAATAATTATGAACTCACTTTTTTTTATACTTACCATATTTTAACTCCTACTGCGTGGAATGAAGTAAGAATAGAAGGTTATAAAAAAGATGAAGCAGAGAAGATTGAAGAAAAATTAAATGCTTTTGTTGAAGAAACTTTTAAAGGAATAAATGAAACTGCTGATAAATATAAATGTGTTATAAAAAGTTCTGTATTTGCAGATAGTTGTATAAGAGAATATGCTGCTGAAAATAATTTTGATTTTATTTGTATAAGTACCAGAGGCGCAGGAGCTGTAAAAAGGCTGCTTGGTACAAATACAGCTAACCTGATAAACAATTCGGAAGTGCCCGTAATTGCCATTCCCAATAATTATAAAAAACGTGCTGTAACTAGTATACTTTATGTATCAGATTTATTTAATTATGAAAACGAAATTTTAAAGGTAATAGCATTTGCAGAGCCATTAAAAGCAACAGTGGAATTGCTCCACCTTACATCTGCACCTGATAAAAAAGAGGATTTAGCATTAACTGAAAATGCTATCAAAGCAATTACAAGATATAATGTAAATTTTCAAACAACTCCAAGAAATCCTAATGACTCTTTGATTTCAGATATTGAAGTTGCTGTAAAAAGTATTCAGCCTTCTGTAATGGTGATGTTTACTGAACAGAATCGAAACTGGTTTGAAAAAATATTTATATCGAGTAAATCTGCAGAGTATTCCTTTGATGCTAAAGTACCTTTATTGGTGTTTCATAAATCATAATAAATATTAGTATGAACATAAAATATCCAATTGATTCTGTTCATACTTTATCTGTAGAAGAAACGATAACTGCCTTTGAAACCAACGCTCACGATGGCATAAGCGCCGCAGAAGCCGGGGCCCGTACAGCCAAATTTGGTGCAAATATTTATGCGGAGCAAAAACAGAAATCGGTATGGTTGATGTTGTTGCTGCAGTTTAAAAGTCCGATTGTTTATTTGTTGTTGTTTGCTGTAGCTGTAACACTATATTTTCAAAATTATATTGAAGCAATCGCCATTGGCGTAGTCATTTTTGTAAATGCATTGATTGGTTTTTTTATGGAGTTGCAGGCTCGAAGTTCTATGAATGCCTTGAAAGAAATGGATGTTATACTTTCCAACGTTATTCGTGATGGAAAAACGCTGCAAATACCCTCTGAGAAAATTACGGTAGGAGATTTAATTGTTTTGGAAGCCGGTGATGTAATACCCGGAGATGCACGCCTGGTAGAAGCCAACCAATTACAATGCGATGAATCATCGCTTACCGGAGAATCCCTTCCTACAGAAAAAAATATAGAAAAATTATCGAAAGAAGCTGCCTTAGGCGATCAATTTAATATGGTTTTTAAAGGTACATCTGTAATGAACGGAAACGGCAAAGCCGTAGTAACAGGCATTGCCGAAAATACGCAACTCGGTACCATTACATCTCTCGTTGACAGCCACAAAGAAACACAAACACCACTAGAAAAAAAGATAGCTGCATTAAGCATTAAACTTATCTGGATAACATTAATAATGACATCCATTTTTGCTGTAACAGGAATTATACAGGGAAAACACTGGGCCTTAATTCTGGAAACTTCTATTGCATTGGCTGTGGCAGCTTTTCCCGAAGGATTGCCAATAGTATCAACTGTGGCTTTGGCTTATGGCATGTTGCTGATGGCAAAACGAAATGCTATTGTAAAAAAATTATCTGCTGTAGAAACTCTGGGAAGTACCAATGTTATTTTAACCGATAAAACAGGAACGCTCACTGAAAATAAAATTTATGTTGATACCTTTTCTTTTCCCGAAGAAAATATAAAAGTTACCATAGAAAACAATGCATTAAAATATGATAAGGCTGCTGTAGAAAAGAATAAAAATAATTTTGAAAAATTAATATTAATTGGTGCATTGTGCAACAATGCTGCAGCAAAAAATGATGATAAAAAGAAATTACTTGGCGATCCGATTGAGATTGCTTTAATACATTTAGCAGATGCATCGAGCACAACGGCTGATGCATTAAAAGAAGCCAACGAAAGAATAGAAGAAGTACCTTTTAATTCTGATATTAAAATAATGGGAACCCTGCATAAAAGCAAAACCGGAAATTTTGTTGCTGCAAAAGGTTCTGTAGAACATTTGCTTGTAAAATGTGACCGGATACTTTTTGGCGAAACAGAGAAGGAGTTGAGTGAAGACGATAGAAAAAAAATAATTACTGAATCAGAGAAAATGGCAGCCGAAGGCTTGCGGGTATTGGCTTTTGCTTATAAAGAAGATAAAGAAATTAATAAAGAAGATTTTTTAAATGGGTTGATTTATGCCGGTATGATCGGCTTTTTAGATCCACCAAGGCTTGAAATAAAAGATGCCATACTATCCTGCAGAAACGCAGGTATAAAGATTGTGATGATAACCGGAGACCATCCAATGACGGCCTTAAACATTTCAAAAAAAGTTGGATTGGTTGATGATACCGAGCAAAAAGTATTTACCGGAAGTGATTTGCCGGATATGGCTTCGGTAACGGATGAATGGGAGAAAAAAATACTTGAAACAGCCGTATTTGCAAGAACTACTCCGAAACAAAAATTAGAAATAGTAGGCGTTTTTCAAAAAGCCGGAAACATAGTTGCCATGACGGGTGACGGTGTAAATGATGCTCCGGCACTTAAGAAAGCAGATATAGGAATTGCCATGGGGCTGAGAGGAACACAGGTAGCAAAAGAAACGGCAAGCATTGTTTTAAAAGATGATTCCTTCACATCAATAGCATTAGCGGTTGCACATGGCAGAGAAATTTTTCAAAATATACAAAAGTTTGTTGTGTATTTAGTGTCCTGCAATTTGAGTGAAATATTTATTGTAACAACATTAGGTTTTATTGCGCCTGCTGCTACATTACTACCCTTGCAGATTTTGTTTTTAAATATGGTGACAGATGTTTTTCCTGCATTGGCACTTGGTTTAGGTAAGGGCGATAAAACAGTTATGGACAGACCACCGAGGGATCCTAAAAACCTGATAGTTTCAAATAGAGATTGGATAGCAATTGGATTATATGCTTTATCGATAACATTTGCGTGCATGGCTGCAGTAATTTATTGTAAAGTGTATTTATTGGTAGATGATAAGACAGCCAACAATGTTGCCTTTATCACTTTGGCATTTGCACAGTTATTTCATGTATTTAATATGGCATCTGCAAAATCAAAATTATTGCTGAATGAAATCACAAAAAATAAATTTGTATGGCTGGCGTTAATTATTTGCGCAGGTTTAATGTCAATGGTTTTTGCTGTACCGCAAATGAGCAGGGTGTTGGAATTAAATATGCTTGGTTTGAATGTTTGGTTCACTTCAATAACCGCAAGTTTAATCCCACTGTTTTTAGTACAGCTGTATAAAATTATTTTTGGAAAACAACGTAAATAAATAAGTCAAATAAATCTTTAAAAAAATTAAAATCAGTATAAAAATTAATATTATGACACACGAAAACATAACCGCTTTAATTGGAAAAGAAAACGAAGAATTACTTACGCATACCTGTAAAACGGTTTCTAAAGATTTGCTTCATCTTCCTTCTCCAACTTTTATTGATGATGTAATCCGATTATCTAACAGAAACAACCAAACACTTTGCAGCCTTGGCTCGTTATACAACAACGGCAGACTTTCAGGTACAGGGTATTTATCAATTTTGCCTGTAGACCAGGGCGTAGAACACAGTGCTGGTGCATCTTTTGCAGCAAATCCGCTTTATTTTGATCCTGAAAATATTATCAAACTTGCTTTGGAAGGCGGTTGCAATGCTGTAGCAAGTACAGTTGGTGGCCTGGCAATGTTAAGTAGAAAATACGCACATAAAATTCCTTTTATTGTAAAATTAAACCACAATGAACTGCTTACTTATCCAAACAAATTTGACCAGATACAGTTTGCTTCTGTAAAAGATGCATGGAACCTTGGTGCCAAAGCTGTTGGTGCTACTATATATTTTGGCTCAGAAGAATCGGGTAGGCAAATAGTTGAAGTTGCCAGACTTTTTGAAGAAGCACATTCTCTGGGCATGGCAACAATTTTGTGGTGTTACCTCCGCAACAATGCCTTTAAAAGTACAGAGGTCGATTATCATTTATCTGCTGACCTTACCGGGCAGGCAAATTATTTAGGCGTAACCATACAGGCAGATATAATAAAACAAAAATTACCTACCAATAATGGTGGTTTTACTTTTTTAAATTCCTCGGGCATAACCTATGGTAAATCAGATAAGCGGATGTATAGCGAATTAAGTTCTGCTAACCCAATTGATTTATGCAGATACCAGGTATTAAATTGTTTTATGGGACGTGCAGGGTTGATAAATTCCGGTGGTGAATCTAAAGGTGAATCAGATTTAAAGGAAGCCGTAATTACTGCCATCATAAACAAACGTGCAGGTGGTACGGGTTTAATTTCAGGAAGAAAAGCATTTCAAAAACCAATGACAGAAGGTATTGCTTTGCTGAATGCTGTACAGGATGTTTATCTGGAAAAAGAAATTACCGTTGCATAATATTATTGAACGGTTAATGATTTATGAAAAATAAAAATATCACTATCACAAAAGCCTCCGGTGTTCAGGATAAATTTTCATCAGAAAAATTGAAAGCATCTCTAAAAAAATCCGGAGCAGATGACAATACGGTAGAAAATATTTTATTTGAAATAGAATCAATATTGTATGACGGCATTTCCACAAAAAAAATATACCAGGCAGCATTTAATATGCTTAAGAAGGGTTTAAAAAGTAATGCAGGCCGTTACAATTTAAAGAGAGCTATCATGGCTTTGGGTCCATCTGGTTTTCCATTTGAAAAATACATTGCAGCCATATTTGAATGGCAGGGATATAAAGTACAAACGCAACTTTTTTTGGAAGGAGCATGTGTAACACATGAGATAGATGTATTGGCAGAAAATGAGGATCATTTTTTATTAACCGAATGCAAATTTCATAACAGCCTTGGTATTGTAAGCAACGTAAAAATACCGCTGTACGTGCATTCTCGCTACAGAGACGTACAAAACAACTGGCAAAAAACATCTGGTAAACCACTAAAATGCTGTGTGGTAACCAATACAAAGTTTTCAGCAGATGCTGTGAAATATGCTGTCTGTGAAGGGTTGCGTTTATTAAGCTGGGATTATCCTCCTAAAGAAAGCCTGCGCAATTTAATAGATGAGTCCGGTTTATATCCAATTACATGTCTTACATCCTTAACAAATAAAGAAAAGGAAACAATATTAATGGAAGGAATTGTTTTGTGTAAAGAACTTTTAAAAAGGGAAGCATTATTGCATGATTTAAGAATCTCCCTAACCCGAATTCCAAATATCCTGTCAGAAATAAAATCACTTTGTAATTATTGACCATAATAAATAAAAATATTTCTAGGTGAAATTGAACAGGAAAAAATTTACGCTTTAAAAAATTTGCATGTCTGAAAATAATTTTAATATAAAAGGCTTGACAGACGAAGAGGTAAGTATTTCGAGAAAAAAAAATGGTTATAATATATTAACATACAAGAAAGAAAATGGGTTTTTAGAAGTATTAAAAAGTTTGGTAAAAGAACCAATGCTTATTCTGTTACTTGTAGCTACTTCTATTTATTTTTTTATCGGAGATATTGGAGATGGAATCTTTATGCTGTCTGCTATTATGTTAGTTTCAGCTATTTCCTTGTATCAAAATTCAAGGAGCAGAAATGCATTAGAGAAATTAAAAAAATTTACGCAGCCACATTGTAAAGTAATTAGAAATAATGTTGTAACAGAAATAAAAAGTGAAGAACTCGTTATTGGTGACTGCCTGATGGTAGAAGAAGGAACATCAATATCTGCAGATGGCGAGATAATACAGTCCAATGATTTTTCAGTAAATGAATCTATCCTAACAGGCGAATCTTTTGCTGTTAATAAAGATAAGACTACAGCTGATAATGTTGTTTACTTGGGTACGACTGTAGCAAGTGGTTTAGCATTGGCAAATATTACAGCCATTGGCAATGAAACCCGTTTAGGGAAAATCGGTAAAAGCCTGGAAGATATTAAGGAAGAAAAAACGCCGCTGGAATTGCAGATAAATAATTTTGTAAAAAAAATGATTATTGCCGGCGCCGTTATTTTTTTAATTGTGTGGGTCGTAAATTATTTACAATCTTACAATGTACTTGATAGTTTATTGAAAGCGCTAACGCTTGCCATGAGTATTTTGCCCGAAGAAATACCGGTAGCATTTACCACATTTATGGCGCTGGGTGCATGGAGGTTAATGAAGCTGGGCATTGTAGTAAAGCAAATGAAAACTGTGGAAACCCTGGGCAGCGCTACCGTAATTTGTACAGATAAAACCGGAACGATTACAGAAAATAAAATGAGCCTAGCAAAAGTTTTTGTGCTGGCTACAAATAAAATTGCTGCAGCAGAAAATATTGTTGAAGATGAAGAGAAAAAGTTGATATCTACAGCGATGTGGGCAAGTGAACCAATTGCATTTGACCCTATGGAAATAGCATTGCATAATGCGTATCAAAAAATAATAAAGATCGATGAACGGGCAGATTATAAAATGGTTCATGAATATCCGTTAAGTGGTAAGCCACCAATGATGACCCATATTTTTGAGAATAATTCAGGTATGCGCATTATAGCTGCAAAGGGTGCACCCGAAGCATTAATGAATATTACCAATCTTACCCAAAATGAAAAGCAACAGATTGAAGAAGCAATTAAAATAATAACTACGGATGGATATCGAATATTGGCTGTAGGTGAGGCAACTTTTGAAAGAAATAATTTCCCTGCAACGCAGCAGGAATACAAATTTGTATTTAAAGGACTGGTAGGGTTTTATGATCCGCCTAAAGAAAATATTAAAACTGTGCTGGAAAGTTTTTACAATGCCGGTATTTCAGTAAAAATAATAACAGGCGATAATGCTGCAACTACAACTGCCATTGCAAAACAGGTTTCTTTTAAAGGGTACGAAAAAAGTATAAGTGGAGATGATTTAATGAAACTGAGTGATGCTGATTTAAAAGAAACAGTTGCCGATACAAATATTTTTACCAGAATGTTTCCTGATGCAAAACTAAAAATTATAAATGCATTAAAAGCCAACAATGAAATTGTAGCAATGACGGGTGATGGCGTAAATGACGGGGCTGCATTAAAAGCTGCTCATATTGGTATTGCCATGGGCAAAAAAGGAACAGAAATTGCCAAACAGGCTGCTTCACTTATTTTGGTAGACGACGATTTATCAAGAATGGTAGATGCCGTTGCCATGGGTAGAAAAATTTATGCAAATCTTAAAAAAGCTATTCAGTACATCATCTCCATTCATGTTCCTATTGTGCTTACAGTATTTGTTCCATTGGCTTTGGGTTGGGTCTATCCAAATATATTTTCACCGGTACATATTATTTTTTTAGAATTAATTATGGGCCCAACATGCTCTATTATTTATGAAAATGAACCTATGGAAAAAAATACCATGCAGCAAAAACCAAGACCATTTACCAATACTTTTTTTAACTGGAAAGAATTATCGACAAGTATTGTACAGGGGTTATTGATAACCGCCGGTACATTATTAATATACCTGTATGCAGTACAACACAGCTTTAACGAAGCAATAACCCGTACAATGGTTTTCACTGTTTTAATTTCGGCCAATATTTTTTTAACGCTTGTAAACCGTTCGTTTTTCTATTCGTTTTTTACTACTTTAAAATATAAAAATAATTTGGTGCTGCTTATAATTAGCATAACTATTGCAATGACTATGTTATTGATTTATATAAAACCCCTGGCACTGTTTTTTAAATTTGAATATTTAGGTTTTGTGCAATTATTAATAAGTGTTGCTTCAGGGTTTTTAAGCGTAATATGGTATGAAGCAGTAAAATGGAAAAAAAGAAATAAGGTATTAACTTCTTAAAAAAAATTATGGCAAATAAATTTTCGGAAATAATTAATAGCGATAAACCTACGCTTGTAGATTTCTTTGCAGAATGGTGTGGACCATGTAAAATGATGAAACCAATTCTGGAAGAGTTAAAACTTAAAATGGGAGATAAGTTAACCATTTTAAAAATAGATATTGATAAAAGTCCTCAGGCGGCATCTGCTTACCAAATAAAGGGTGTGCCCACTTTAATACTTTTTAGAAAAGGTCAACTAAAATGGCGTCAATCCGGCGTATTGACAACAAAACAAATAATGCAGGTCTTAGAAAAAAATGCATTATAATTTTGATAACTAAAACTATTAAGACAAATTATAAACTATGAAAATTTTATTAATATTTATGGTGAGTGTGGCAGTAGTTGCATTAATTGTGTTTACCATTATCCGTAACAATAGAGATAGAAAAAAATTTGAAAGACAATTAGAAAATGATTTTCCGACCATTAGACATGGTGAAACTGATATAGAAATTGAAGACACAAAATAGAACAGTAAGTAATTTTTAAGTGATGATCTTTTAATACGTAACATTCATTATTACTTTACTTGTTTATTAAACAACGCTTATCCCCTGGCTTCATTTACATTTACACATGCCCGCTACCGAACAAAATAATTTTAACCAGTCTTATCGTTATGAAGCACTGTTTAACCATGCATCTATGGGTATTGTGGTAGTAAACAGCAAAGGAATAATTCTATCCGTAAACCCATTTGCACTTAACCTTTTTTGTTATAAAATTGAAGAAATAATTGATAAACCGATAGAGATATTAATACCGCAACGCTACCACCATAAACACAATGATCACCGGGAAAATTATACACACAATCCCAAGAGCCGATCCATGGGTAATGGAATGGATCTTTATGGCGTAAAAAAAGATGGTAAGGAATTTCAGGTAGAAGTGAGTTTAGGTAATTATGAAAAAGATGGCGATAAAAATGTAATTGCATTTATAAGTGACACATCTGTCAGAAAAAATGCAGAAGCAGAAATTATTAAATTAAATGATGATCTGGAAGCAACCGTTGAGCAAAGAACAAAAGAACTTACAGATGCTATGCACCAGTTGGAAAAATCTAAAGAAGAACTTTCCAGATCGCTTGCAAAAGAAAAGGAGTTAAGCGAACTAAAATCAAGGTTTGTTTCCATGGCATCTCATGAGTTTCGTACGCCACTCAGTACAGTTCTTTCTTCTTCTTACTTAATAGAAAAATATACTACAACTGAGCACCAGCCCAAGAGGGAAAAACATTTGCAGCGCATTGTATCCTCTGTAAATATGCTGACAGATATTTTAAATGATTTTCTAAGTGTTGGTAAAATTGAAGAAGGAAAGATACCCGTAAGGTTGTCTCGATTTAATATTCAGGAACATATTGTATCGGTGATGGAAGAGATAAAAAATAATCTGCAAAAAAATCAGCAGATACAATACACTCATACGGGAAACGCAAATGTTGAAATGGATACATCGCTGGTAAAGCACATTATTATGAACTTAATTTCCAACGCCAGCAAGTTTTCACCGGAGGGAAGTGTTATTGCGATAACCACAAATCAAACAGATGAGTTTTTAGTGTTGTCAGTAAAAGATGTGGGTATAGGTATTTCCAAAGACGATCAAAAACATTTGATGGAGCGTTTTTTTAGAGGTGCAAATGCAGGAAACATACAGGGGACAGGTCTTGGGCTGCATATTGTTGCCAAATATGCTGAGCTCATGAAAGGTTCTGTTGAATGCAACAGTGAGCTGGAAAAAGGTACAGAATTTAAAATATCATTCAACACAAAATAACCTGTATGAAAAAGATATTATTGATTGAGGACAATGATCTCATAAGGGAAAATACTGCTGAAATATTAGAGCTGGCAAATTACAAAGTAACTACCGCTGCCAATGGGAAAATTGGTGTGGAGATGGCATTACAACACATGCCGGATTTAATTATTTGCGATATTATGATGCCTGTCCTTGATGGTTATGGTGTACTACATGCAGTACAAAAAAATGATGCTATAAAAAATACACCCTTTATTTTTCTCACTGCAAAAACAGAACGAAACGATTTTAGAAGAGGTATGGAATCTGGTGCAGATGATTATATTACAAAACCATTTGACGGTACGGAATTATTAAACGCAGTCAACAGCCGGTTGAAAAAAAATGAACTGCTGAGGCAGCAGCTTAATCCTTCTATAGATGGGCTTAATACGCTGATGCAGGCATCGTTTGGTAAAAATGAACTTAGGACTTTAGCTGAAGACAGAAACATTAATAAATATAAAAAGAAACAAATAATTTATGCAGAAGGTAACCACCCCAGCAAATTATATTATGTGGTAAGCGGAAAAGTAAAAGCCTTTAAAACCAATAATGACGGTAAAGAACTTGTAACCGAATTGTACAGCCAGGGCGATTTTTTTGGGTATATTGCCATGCTGGAAGAAACAGTTTACAGAGATACAACTGAAACCATGGAAGAGACTTCACTTGCTATTATTCCTAAAGAAGATTTTGATGAATTATTAAACAACAATGTTCAGGTAGCAAGGAAATTTATTCAGTTGCTTGCAAAAAATATTTCTGAAAAAGAAGATCAGTTGCTGGGACTTGCTTACAATTCGCTCCGCAAAAAAGTTGCAGAAGCTTTAGTGCTTTTACAAAAAAAATACAAAAATGAAAATGTAAATAATTTTGAAATTGCAATAAGCCGAGAGTGCCTCGCAAGCATTGCAGGTACTGCAACTGAATCGCTCATACGAACGCTCAGTGATTTTAGAGCAGAAAAATTAATTGATATAAAAGAAGGAAATATTATCATTCTTAATGAAGAAAAATTAGCGCATCTGCTTAATTAATTTAGCACTCATTTTTGTTACAACTGTTAATGCCGATTATTTTGTATAAAGGACAAAGGCCTATGTAAGAAGTAGCAAGTGGTATAAATGCAAGCAAACCCCACCACGATTTGTAGTAATAGCCTATGACTGCAATGATAATGCTTAAAACTACTCTAAAAGTTCTGTCTGTTTTACCCATGTTCTTTTTCATAGTATTCGTTATAATTGTTTTATTTCATTTTTATGTTAATCTTTTTTATTCCATTTGAATTTTCCATACACATCTTCAAAAAATAATAAGTTTCCTGCTGCATCAATACCCGCCGGGTTATACCATACAAGTACAGGCATAAAATCAATAGCTTTTACAAATATGGGAGCCTGGGTAAGCAAACAGCCTTTTTGTGTGAGTGTATCTATTGCTATTGAATTATTTTTAAAAACGAGGTGCCCCAAGGCTGTCGGGTTTTCCATCCTCATGCAGCCATGGCTTAAAAAGCGTTTGTTTAAACTAAAAAGATTTTTATTAGGCGTGTCGTGTAAATACACACCCACAGGACTGTTGAAATTTATTTTTAATAATCCTAAAGCATTATCGCAGCCTGTGCTCTGGCGTATTGTGTAAGGAAAATATTTTGTGCTAAGCGCTTTCCAGTTAACGCTGTATGGATTAGTAATATTTCCTGCCCTGTTTAAAACCTGGTAATTTCCTGCATCTATTATTGCTGCACTTCGTTTTAATTTAGGTAATATTTCTTTGGTAGCAATGTTGTAAGGGACATGCCAGAAAGGGTACAACACAACTTCGCTTACTGAACTTAAAAGCGTTGGAGTGGGGGTTGATTTTTTCCCAACAATTACCTTCATTTGAAGTCTTACTTTTTGCTGATTATAAACTTTTAAATATGCAGCGGGGATGTTTATTACAATTACAGATTTGTTTTGAGAAAAGCAACTGAGCCACTTGTAATAATTTATTGAAAAATTAAGTGCCTGCAATCTTTCATAAATAGAAATATTGAAAGCAGAAAGTGTGCTTTTTGCTAATTTCCCATCAGCTGCTAAACCAAATTGTTTTTGTGCTGCTCTTATATTTTTTATAATAACACTGTCAGGTAATGCAATGGTAGTATCTGCTATAAAATTAAGTTGATATAATTTTTTTAAAAGGTTATTATTTGCTGATGTTGATTTGTCAGAAATGATGATTACTTCTGCAAAGTTTTTTTCGGATATCAGTTTGGCAAACCATTTTATTTTATTTCCCAACAATGTAATTTCTAACAAAGAAGGAGTGAGGTAAGTACTTAATGATGGAAGATCTTTGTTGTTTATATACCCTGCTAATAAAGCAGGAACATCATTGCACAACGGCATCTCTACTATTCCTTTGTAAGCTAATGCGGGCGTTAAATTTCCGTAGGCTATATTATTGTAATAATGAAGAGCAGCATCTGTTATTTGTATTTCAGCATTTAGCGAATCTGCAAGGCTTATAAATTTAGCCGTTCCGTTGCGTATCGATTCTATTGATGTATATTGATAATCGTTTTCTCTTAATCCTTTGTCAGCACTTGATTTTAGCTCATAAAAAAAATCACTTCTGTTACCGGTATTTCCGAATTGCAACCAAACCGGTTTATAATTAACTGCGTTGTAAAATACCTGTAATGCAATTTTCTTTTCATCGGTAATCCAGGCCTTTTTCTTTTCAGCAACAAAGTTTAGTAAAGTATCTGCAGTAAGCTGTGCGCAAATATTTATTGTAAAAAACAAAAAGATTACTAATAAAATAATTTTAAATCTGCTGCGCTTTTTCATTCTAAATATTTTCTGATAAATATTTATTAAAGTCAATACTTATTTTTGTAAAATCCCTTTCAGCAGCATCAATGTTATTTCTAACATTTTCTATTCCTTTCTTAATCAGTAAATTGTTTTCATGAGTTATCAGGTCCCATTTTACAATATTTTCTATTGCTGCTACTTCATTTTTTAATAATCCAATTACTTCGTCTTCTTTTATAAAGTTGGTTTGAAAAAACTCTACTTCATCCAACAGGTTTTTATTAAATCTATCTTTAAGAACATCAGATAACCTGTTTTTCAAATGCACGTTTTCTTCCTGCATAAAACCAAGCATGCGTTTCCATGTATCTATTTCGTGCCGCAATTGCATTAATTTTAATTCAGTCATTTTCACAATTTGCATTTTAAACAATTGATAGTAATGTTTAAAGCTATTATTATGAAAGACTTTAAACAACGATAAATATTAGCAGCGTGGGTGATTGTAATCAATAATTATTTTCAGCAAAAAGCTGTCAATACCCTTTTAGGTAAGTCTTTTATAAAAAACAAAATATAAATTTTGTTACCCTTGCAGCAACATACAAAGAGAATCTTCTAGAGCATGCACAGCATGTAAATCATTTACCGGAATGTCAAATTCGTCGTATTTATCTAATATTATTTCCTCTGCGTCACTTTTGTAGATTACCCTTCCATCTAACACAACTAATTTGGTCGGCACATGCGCTTTGTGTTCTTTTAAAATCATCTCTTTTTTAAACGCAAGTACTAAAACTTTAATGCCTTCTTTTTTATATAAGGCTTTTGCAACAGGATGATCCTTGGTTTCTAACTCTGATAAAATCTCTCTTATAATCATAAAATAATTTTATAAATGTTCAGATAGAAAGCGATAAAAATGCTCTTTTTTTTCGGCAAATTCTTTAGCTGTAAAATCTATTAATGCTTTTAAATCATCTGCAGTTTCATTTACCTTTAAGTTTATAAAATCAGGCTTTTCTTTTGCATCTTTTAATATTGCATCCTGTTTTATGTTTACATCATGCATCAACACATCAAGATTCTCATTCATAGCAATAAATGTATTTTCAAAATGTTCTACCTGTTTGCGAATTTCTTCGCCTGTATTCTTTATTGAAATCTCCTCCAGTCTTTTTTTAAAAAACGGTATTTCAGATTTGTAAAACTGTAATGTTCTTTTGAAGTCTTCACATATTAAATGTAAATGCGCTGTACTGTCTTTCATAATTTTTATTTTATAATTACAAACTGGTGTTCATTGAAATGACGGCATAATAAATTGCCCAACCTACAAAACCAATTACGATCGCCCAAACCCATGCAGGTATTGATCGGGGCGTTTCACTTCCCTCAATTAAAAATATCTTTTGGTCCCCCTTCCCGTAAGCATTAATCATAATTGGTATTACACCATCAACAATATCATTTTCGTTTAATCCTTCTACAGCTACCGATGGGCCGTTACGCACTACGAATGGAATTTTTCTAATACCTTCTTTACCCAGGGGATCTTTGCTGACCACTTTTAAAATATGATCCCCATCAACTAGTTTTCGGGTATCAAGTTCAAAATTAATTGGTGCTAAATATTCGCCGTAAGGCTTTTTTTCATCATCAATAAAAATTAAAACCCTGCTTTGCGTACTCATGACTGTTCAAAATTTAAGATGCTGTTTTTTATATGATCACTGTTTTTTTCATTTGGCTTAACCAAAAACTTTATGGTAAAAATCAGTGTAAGTAAAACTGCAGCAATACTTACCCACACGGCTATATAGTCCAATGTGGTTCCCGGTCCGGGTCCGTGACTTATACTTCCAAATGCTGTTTTGGCTTTTGCTCTTTCACAAACCGGGCATGCATACATAGATACTGATGCGGCTAAAAAAACTATTGTCGCTGATATTTTTTTCATAATGTTTTTATTTACCCGATGCTTTAATTTTTACAAAGTCCATTATTTTTTTTATTTCTTCCGGTGTTACTTTTTTACCGTTGTTGCCCCAACTTGTTCTTTCATAATTTATAAGTGCGGCTACATCATTTTCTGTAAAATTCATATTCGTTCCAACTGCTGCCATTACCCCATATTCTGCTCTCGCATCATAACCATTCATAATGATGTCTACATACAATTCCAGGTTATCTCCGTTAACAATTGGGCTTCCTTTTAGCGGAGGGAAAGCGCCCTTAAGACCTTCACCGTTTGCCTGGTGGCAACTCTGGCAGTTGGCTGTGTACAATGTTTGTCCATTAGCCCCGGCTTTTACTTCTCCTCCTGCTCCTGCTGATGCTACTTCTTTTGGCTCTTTTTTATATAAAAATTCCATTGGTTTAGTCCCGTCAGGCAACGGTATTTGTTTTAGCGTAAGCAAGTATGCCAACAATTGTAATGCTTCTTTTTTTGCAACAACCTTGCCTTTTCTTCCGTTTAAAAATGCAGCCGGAACATTTACGACCATATCATTTTTTGCAGCAGAATCTTTTATTTCAAAAAGCCATTCATAAGAAGGCATAATGGATTGTGCCACCACTGAGCGGGGATTAAATAAATGCATCAAATGCCAGTCTTTACTGGATTGTCTTTCTGCAATATTTGTAAGATCCGGTCCTGTTCTTTCGGTGCCCATAACGGTAGATGTATTTTGCCACACATTCATTCGTTTTAAATTTGCATAGTCTGCAGGCATACCCGGCCTTGAGCCAAAAACCTTATCCATTTCAATATTCCTTACCTGTTGTGAATGGCAGCCCACACAGCCTTCTGCAACATAAACAGATTTGCCTGCTAGCGCATCACCTGCCAAAGGTACTGAGCCAGGCAGCGGTGCATTGTTGTTTTGATTTTGCAAAGCAGGCATTATTACGGTAACATAAGTGAGTACTAAAAAGAGTAAACCTGCAATTGAGTATAATTTTTTATGATCATTAAAAACATTCATCTGTAATAATATTTTTTAGCGTTTAAATAATGTTGGTTACAACTTATTTTTGAGGTAATCCAAGTTGTTGAAAAGCTTCGTTTTTTACATCCAGCGGTTCAATTTCTTTTGTTATCATTTTATAAAAATTGTATGCAAAAATTATATGCGATATAAACATCAGGCTACCGCCTATAGCACGCCATACCCAATACTGAAACATTACAACAACACTGTCTATAAACGGTTTTCCATCCATCCACATTAGTCCCCTAAGCGTAGCACCGATTGACAGTGGTACAACATAAAAAATAAGCCCTATAAATGCTATCCAAAAATGTGCACCTACCAAATGCTGTGGAGGTTCTTTGCCTGTTAGCCTTGGTACAATGGCATAAATGCCACCCCACAATGCAAAAGTTATAATTCCGTAAAAACCGGCGTGGGCGTGAGCCACAGTAAAATCTGTAAAGTGCCAGAGCAGATTTGTAAACTTAAAAGCCTCTACCGTACCCTGCATAGAAACTAAAAAATAATAAATTACCGCTACAAAAAAGAAGGGTAATGTGTAACTATTTATAATTTTATTCCAATGGCCTTTAAATGTCATTGTAAAATTAATTGTAGCAGCCACCACAGGAATTATCATACCCGCACTTCCAATAATGGCTACTGTTTGCAGCCACCACGGAATAGCGCTAAAGACAAAATGATGTGTACCAATAACTGTATAGAAAATAATCTGTGTCCAAAAAGCAAGTATGCCTAAACTGTAAGCGTAAATAGGTTTGTTAATTTGCTGCGGAATAAAATAATATAATAAACCTACAACATACAATGTAAACCACATGCCTACACCGGAGTGCATAAAATAGCCCTGCACAATAGTTTCGCCAATACCATCTTGCCAGAAAGGTAAATAAGCAGTTAAAGCAACAATTATGGTAAACAGCAAAGCTGAAAGTATAAACCAATTGGAAATATAAATTTCTTTTGTAGTTCTCTTTGCAACAGTTAAAAAGAAATTAATAAAGGTTAGAATAAGTGCTACGGCAAAAAACGCCATGATGGGCCAGATGTATTCTCTAAATTCTCCGCCACCATTGTTGATTCCGTTCATTAATGCAAGTGAACCTGCAATTACCATAATGTTTGTACACACCAACGCTATCCAACCAAATTTGATGCTGTAAATTTTAGCATTGCTTACGGTAGGCACTACATAATAACCAAGCCCAATCATTGCAATTGAGGCCCACCCCCAAAAAACGATATTGGTATGTACCGGCCTCAATCTGCCAAAACTCAACCAACTTATATGATCCGTATCTGGCGCCACAAATTTTATTCCCAGATATTCGCCAATACCTGTACCCAATACAAGCCAAAAAGTTGCGCAACCCAAATACCACAAAATCAGTTTTGTAATATCCGCATCTAATGTTGGCCGAATGGCCGCCTTTCTTTTAGATGCTGTAAAATGTGTTTCATGCTTATCGCTTATATTGCTTAAAAGTCCTTTACTGTCTTCGGCTTTTTCATTACCTGAAAGTTCGCTGTGTGTTAAATTATAAACCGGAAGGTTGTCTTTTTTAATAAATTCCTGCTGCAATGCAGCATCATCAACGTTTTGAAGATATTCAGCGAATGTACCCGCTTCCTTTTTCTTTTTATTATTGGCAAAATTCCTTATTGCATTATTTGCTTTTGCAAGTGCAAATATTACGGCCAGTAAAATAGGAATCAGCATCAACACAATAGTGATGATGATACCGGGTTGAGAGCTTAAAGCTTTGTTTTCTTTTGCTGCCTGCGCAAAAATATTTTCTCCAAAAAACAACAATACCAAAATTATACCTACAGCTTTTTTACTGATACCACAACCACCATCCCCCTTGCATTTTCCACAGCATTTTTTCTTTTTAAGGGTTACAAAAGTATGTATCTGGGCTCTGTCAAAGTTTTTAAGGTATTGAGAAAATTTAAGGGTAGTACCTTCTTTATTCCACTCATCATTTTTCTTTAACTGAAGTTTAAAATCTAAATATAATTTGCCAATTATAAACAGTAAAGGAATTATTACTAGCCCTGCAAAAATCCATAATCCAAAAGAGTTACTGTTTGTTTTTATGATATTATCAGCGGCCTGCGCAGATACTTTAGAAATGGAAAGCAGTGTGAGTGCTGCAATAAGTAAACGTTTTTTAAACCGCTCGTGGTTGTACATCATTGTTATTTGATTGAAAGAATCGTAGTTGTATTAAAAAAACTAAACAAATTATATAAACTTGTTGCCTGTTGTTAACAGTATTTTAAAGCAAAGATGAAATGATAAGTAAAAAACTTTTTGTGTTGCCAATCAGGAATTGTGATGATTTATATCAGTAGTTTAATGTAGAAATTTGACCATAAAAAACCTAACTAAAGTTTTTCAAATCGGCCTGTTATTTTTTTGATCTTAATTCTGTAGATAACAAACTTTATCCTTTCACTATCTTCCAAGGTTGTTGTCACTTCATGCTCATGTGCATGTACAGTACTGCTTGTTTCTAAGGAAAAAATATTCCCAAAAAGTATTCCTCTTGCTTTTTCTTTTTTCTCATTTTTAAGTTCCTCAAACTCGCCTTGTACAATAACACTTTGCCAGTTTTTCATGTCAGTCATTTGGTCTACTTCAAAACAAACATTTGAGTTTTTTCTAAGCATTTTTAATTTCTTACCCATGTTTGTTTGTCCATAAATATATTCCCCATCATAAGTGTAAGTAACCGGGACGATATAAGGTTTTTCTCCGTCTGTACATGCAATTCGACCTACAACATGGCTGCTTAGCAGGTTATTTATTTGATCATTATTTAGTTCTCCTAACATATCTTTTGTTTTGTGTAAAATTAATACGGATTTAATTTTTTGGATATGACTAGAATCAGTGACCTAGCAGATTTATATCACCTGATATTTTTATCCATCTAAATATTAGTTCAACATATCGTTACCTGTTTTTATTTTTTAAAAACCATATGGTACATTTGTGCAGGCTTACCGGCTTTAAAGTAACAATTATGGCAAATAGAAAACAGCAAATAGAAACCATTGCAGTGCATGGTGCACATCAAAACTCATCTTACAGCAGTGATATTATACAGCCCATTCACCTTTCAACCACCTTTGAGAGAAAAGCAGATGGTTCGCTTAATGATCATGTATACACCCGCATCAGCAACCCCAACAGGCTTTCGGTTGAAAATAAAATTGCTGCATTGGAAGAAGCTGTATCTGCCATTGCATTCTCATCTGGCCTGGCGGCTGTAAATGCTTTGTTTGAGAATATACTTGAGCCCGGAAGCCACATTATACTTCCGGATGATTGTTACCACGGTACCCGTCTTTTAATGGATAAGTTTTTTAAACGCTGGCACGTAAGTTTCGATTCAACAGATATGACGGTAATTGACAACATTGAAAAACTTATAAAACCAAACACAAAACTGATCTGGATGGAAACCCCATCCAATCCACAACTAAAAATTGCAGACATTAAAGCAGTTGTTGCACTTGCGGCAAAACATAATATTACAACTGCCTGCGATAATACTTTTGCTACTCCTATTTTGCAAAAGCCTTTGAAAATGGGAGTCGATTACGTAATGCATTCTTCTACAAAATTCTTTAGCGGTCACTCAGATATTTTAGGTGGTGTTGTGTGCACCAACCACACAAATGAAACGGCAAATAATATAAGAGAATATCAGGCTACTGCAGGTGCGGTTCCATCTCCCTTTGATTGCTGGTTACTCAACAGAAGTTTGGCGACCTTCCCTATGCGCCTTGCAGCACAATGCAAAAACGCTGTTACTATTGCCGCCTTTTTAGAACAGCATAATAATATTGAAAAAGTTTTTTATCCCGGTTTGAAAACGCATCCAAATCATGCTGTTGCAAAACAACAAATGACCAATGGCTTTGGTAGCATCATTTCAATTCTGGTAAAAGGTGGTTTGCAACAAACATTAGATGTTGCAGGAAGACTTTCCATTTTTAAACATGCTACCAGCTTAGGCGGTGTAGAAAGTTTAGTAGAACACCGCAGAAGTGCTGAAGGCAAACATCCTGTTAGCCCCGAGAATTTGTTGCGTATTTCTATCGGTATAGAAAACGTGGAAGATTTGATAGAAGATTTTAAAATTGCTTTGGATTAAACAATTATTGTTCTAAAAGTTAAGTTTATTCGGGGGGTGGTTACTTTTTTTGTAGGAGGCATTCTGTGTAGCCAGTGAGTTTGTGTTGTGCCATGCATTAACAACAAGCTTCCATTTTCCAGAAATACTGAAACTGTTTCTTTATCCTTTTTGTGTCTGAAAAGAAATTTTCGTTCTGCGCCAAAACTTAAAGATGCTATGGCGCCATCTTTTTTTAGTTCTTTTTCTGCATCGCTGTGCCATCCCATTCCTTCATCGCCATTGTGGTATAAATTAAGCAGGCAGGAATTGTACTGTTCACCCGTTTTTTCTTCGGTTATTCTTTTTATTTCCAGCAGTTCTTTTGTCCACGGCAATGCTTTTTTTGTTGTTTTTGAATATGTGTAATCAAAAGCTTTATCGCCGTACCATCCTACTTTTCTTTTGGTAACAATCAGTTTTCCGTATATAAATGATTCGTCATTTTTCCAATCAATGGTAGTTAATAATTTATCTGTGTAATGATCAGCTTCGGTTGTGGTAAAAATTTTTCCGTAATAATTTACAATTCCATCTTTGGGTAAAATATTTATTGACGGGTTATTTGCGGTTGGAAATAATTCCATATTGGTAATACAAATTTTGCAGTTGTTTTATTGGAATGTTTAGCTGAGAGAAGCCGGCATTAAAACTTAAACTTCTTCAATTATTTGTAAGCAAGTATTTTTGAAGATAACAAAACCGGCATCTTTTTTTAAGATGCCGGTAAGTCTATTTTTTTATTACATTTTCATTTCACCCGTTGATTTGGCCATCTTCTTTCCCTTCATTTTCATTGCTACGAGTTTCATTCCACATTTAGGGCATTTACCTGGTTTGCTTCTCACTACATCAGGGTGCATTGGACAGCTGTATTTTTTATGCGCCATTTTCATATTAGTACTGTCCATTTTCATTTGTGCAAATGTTACTGTTGTGGCTGCTAA
>JANXTG010000102.1 GCA_025352525.1 Ferruginibacter sp. | reverse complement strand
GCAGTTTCAATGATTGATTTTGAGAAAAGAAAAGTAAATTATCAAAATGCTTTAGCAAAAAGAACCACATCAGAAAATAAATTATCGCAAAGTAAACAGGAGCTCATTAACCTAAGTATTGAGCAGAATATTTCTGTGATGGATTACAATGATAAAATTTCTAAAGCAGATGGTGATAGGTTTGGCTCACTGTCAAGCGCAGCAGCTACAGAAGCAGACATCAGTAAATTAGAAAATACTTACAGCAGCTACGACATTAGAAATAAATTATATTATGTAACAGCTTCTCAAAGCGGACAAATAACAAAAGCTAAAAAAGCGGGTATTGGAGAAATGCTTAAAGAAGGAGAAATGATTGCAGAAATAGTGCCCGACAATATTGAATATGCGGTGGAAATGTATGTGGAACCAATGGACCTTCCTTTAGTTAATGTAGGACAAAAAGTTCGTTTTGTTTTTGACGGTATTCCTGCAATTGTATTTAGTGGTTGGCCTGAGGGTAGTTTTGGAACATTTGGTGGAGTTATCAGCGCTAGCGAAACCAATGTAAGTGTAAATGGAAAATTTAGAGTGTTGGTTGTTGAAGACACCTCTGAAAAAAAATGGCCAAAGAATTTGCGTATGGGAAGCGGTGCACGTGGTATTGCATTATTAAAAGACGTACCAATTTATTACGAATTGTGGCGGCATATAAATGGCTTTCCTCCGGATTTTTACAAACCTGCAAAAAACAATAAAGAAGAAAAAAAATTATGATAATGAAAAGAAATCTTATAATAATCTCTCTGTTTTTCTTTTGCGTTACTCCACTTTTTGCACAGCAAATAACATACACCATATTGCCTTTACAGGATTTTATTGCAAAAGTAAAACAGCATCATCCTTTGGCTAAAATAGCTACCATTACCGAAGAAAAAGCTGTGGCAAATATTCAAATTGCTAAAGGCAGCTTTGACCCTGTTTTTGACGTAGAATCAAAATCTAAAACACTTGATGGGAAAAATTATTACAGATACAATAATGGAGAAATAAAAATACCGTTACCAATTGGCGATTTTAAGACGGGTATAGAAAATAATGGAGGACAGTTATTAAACTCTGAGGTTAGTAAAGGCAAAAGTAGTTATGCAGGGTTTGAATTACCGCTTGCCAAAGGACTGATTATAGATAAGCGAAGGGCTACATTACAACAGGCAAAAATTGCGCTTAATGAAAACAAGCAACAGCGGAATATGATGATGAACGATTTATTGTTAGATGCTTACACGAGTTACAATCAATGGGCAGGAGTATTTAAATTGTACAGAATTTTTTCAGAATATGTAGCAATTAGTGCTGCAAGATTTAGGCTTGTAAATATTGGTTTTACAAATGGCGATAAAGCTGCTATGGATACTACAGAAGCATTTATACAAATGCAAAACTTTATGTTATTACAAAATGATGCATTTATTGAATTGAATACGGCTACTTATCAAATGAATAATTTTTTATGGGATCAAACTGAAACCGCACAGCAACTGGCAGATAATATTGTACCTGATACACTGATATTAAATGAAACAACACAACAAATTATTTTACAGAATTTTTTAAATGAAAGCAATACCACAAACCCTTTTCTACTACAATACAAATACAAACTTGAAGGATTGGAGGTTGAAAGAAAATTAAAATTTCAACAACTACTGCCTGAAGTAAATGTAAAAGGAAATTTGCTTAGCAAAGATTTTAACCCTTTAAAAAATGCGAGTATTCCGTTGTTGGAAAATAACAACAGATGGGGCATTGGGATTAAAATTCCACTACTTTTTAGACAAGGTCGGGGAGAATATAAAATTGCAAAATTAAAACTTGCAGAAAATACATTGTACTTCAAACAAAAAATTATTGAAACAGACAATAAGATAAAAGATTATTTTAAAAGAATATCAATCTTACAAATACAAATTACAACAGCCAACAGTGCACTTTTAAATTACAATGCTTTATTAAAAAATGAGTTATTACGTTTTAACAATGGAGAAAGCAGTTTGTTTTTAGTAAACAGCCGTGATAATAAAGTGCTGGAGATAAAGCAAAAAATAATTGAATTACAGGTAAAATTATTAAAGGCAACTTATACTTTAAATTGGGCAGGTGGTGCGTTGAACAGATAATCAAAAAATCAAAAAACATTTCTTATCCCGTAGCTGTAGTTCATTGTTACTCACCATTTTTTGATACTGCTTATCTTATCTTTGCGCCATGTTAAAAATCAGTAACCGTGGGGATGTAATGCCGGCATCTCCAATACGAAAGTTAGTACCTTTTGCAGAAGCTGCTAAGAAAAGAGGAACAAAAGTTTTTCATTTAAATATTGGTCAGCCGGATATTGAAACACCAAAAATTTGTATAGATGCGGTAAAAAATTGTGATGTGCACATACTTGCATACAGCCACAGTGCAGGCAATGAAAGTTACCGCAAAAAACTGGTGGAGTATTATGCAAAAAACAATATTGATGTTACAGCAGATGAAATTATTGTAACAACAGGCGGCAGTGAAGCTATACTGTTTGGGTTTATGGCTTGTCTTGATGCAGGCGATGAAGTAATAATCCCTGAACCTTTTTATGCAAATTACAATGGCTTTGCTGTGCAGGCAGATGTAAAAGTTGTACCAATAAGCAGCAGAATAGAAACAGGCTTTGAACTTCCACCAATAGAAGATTTCGAAAAAGCTATAACGCCAAGAACAAAGGCGATTGTAATTTGTAACCCTAATAATCCAACAGGTTATTTGTACAGCGCAGCTGAAATGGAAATACTGAAAGCAATTGTTATAAAACACAATTTATTTTTGTTTGCTGATGAAGCTTATCGTGAATTTTGTTATGAAGGAACGCATACAAGTGCTATGCATTTAAAAGGCGCCGAGCAACATGTGGTGTTAATGGATACAATCAGTAAAAGATACAGTGCATGTGGTGGAAGGATTGGCGCATTTATTACTAAAAATAAAGAAGTACTTAATGTGGCTATGAAGTTTGCACAGGCAAGGTTAAGTCCACCATATTATGCACAGGTTTTAGGCGAAGCAGCGGTAGATTTACCGGATGATTATTTTAATACAACAAAAGCTGAATATAAACTTAGAAGAGATACTTTGGTAACAGCTCTTAATAAAATTGACGGTGTTTTTTGCCCTAACCCCGGAGGTGCATTTTACGTAATGGCTAAATTACCAATTGATGACTGCGATATATTTTGTCAATGGTTGCTGGAAGATTTTTCTTACAACGGCAGCACTATAATGATGGCTCCTGCCACAGGCTTTTATGCCACACGGGGTTTAGGCAAAAATGAAGTCCGTCTGGCTTATGTATTAAATGTTACAGATATTAAAGAAGCTGTTCTTTGTTTACAGGAAGCCTTAAAAGTTTATCCCGGCAGGATAAAATCTTACTGACCAAAAAAAATATAAATCCTGTTCACGTGAGAATGGGATTTTTTGTATCGATAATCCAATTAAAATATTTTCTGATTATTGATCAATAAAAAACCCGTTCAATTTAATGAACGGGTTTTCTGTTTATACTTCATCAATCAATCTTTACTTAAAAATTCCTAACAGTCATTTCTGTTCTTCTGTTCTTTGCACGACCTGCAGCAGTTTTATTATCAGCCACAGGTTTTGTTTCGCCGTACCCTGCAGACTTTAAACGAGTTTCAACAACTCCTTTACTAACAAGATAATTTTTTACAGCACCTGCACGGTTATCAGAAAGAACCTGATTGCTTTCGTCAGATCCCTGCGCATCTGTATGTCCATCAATATCAATCATCAGTGTTTCATCATCCTTCATCAATTTTACAACTTCATCCAAAGATTTAAATGACTTAGGTAACAGTTTAAAACTACCTGTAGAGAAGAATACATTTTTTGCTGCAAAGTTAATTTTCTCAATAACTTCTTTTGCGATCACCGGGCAACCCTGGTTACTTGCAGGACCAACACGTGTAGGACATTTATCTTCTTCATCATTTACACCATCACCATCAGTATCTGGTATCGGACAACCTTGATAACGTGCAAAACCTTTTACAGTTGGGCATTTATCCAATTCATCATTAATACCATCACCATCAGTATCAGGTATTGGACAACCCTGGTATTTTGCTAAGCCAGCAACATCAGGACATTTATCTTCAGCATCAGTAATACCATCACCGTCTCTGTCAGGGCAACCCTGTAAAGAAACCAATCCTGCAACATCAGGACATTTATCATCCGCATCTAAAACACCATCACCATCACGATCAAGTACAACCGGAGGTGCAGGGGGTAAAACTAGAACCTGTTGTTTTTTATCTACAATTGCACTTGCAAAACCAATACTGTGATAAAAATGATATGCTCCATTTTCAGTAATTGGAATACGGTATTGAGAATTAAGTAATAAAAAAGTTCCGTCAGCAACTTTAAACTGAAGCCCTAATCCTATAGGTGTAAAAGCGCTGTAATATCCTGCCCATGTGCTTCCGCCAATACCTACAGTAATAAAAGGAGTAAAAAAATACTTATCACTTAACAATTTTACATTTGCCGTTGCTGCAGCTTCAAGTAAAAAATGATCGTTGCCACTTGGGTTTTTAACCGCATCAGATATAGGATGTTTTACAAAACCCCCCGTAAGGGTCGCCGCTATATCTACATGGTTGGTAAATCCCTCCAGATAACTTACAGAAAGAGCAGGATCCATTCTTTTAAATTTAAAAAACTGCTTTTCGTTAATTACTGTTTGTAAACTTTTCGTACGCACATCCACAGCAGATTTGTAATCTATTAAACTGAAATGAATTGCAAGACTTGGTCTCTTTTTATACTCTGATTGTGCAAAAACACCTGTGCTCGCAACAATAGCTAGTATTAGTAATAAATTTTTCTTCATGGTAGTTATTTTTTTTTAAACTTCGCAAAAATAGGTCCTAAGATTTAATTAGTTAAAAATAATTTCACAAATAGGTATTTACAACTGAGCATTAAAATTTTTTGTGTCATTCATTTTCATTTTATCTCTAAGCACTTCTACTTTCACTTTTGTAAGGCCAGATGCAACAAACCCTAACCTTTTTGCACCAGCCATGGTTAAATCTATTAACCGTTTGGTTTTTGTATGTAACCGATCATTTGTTTGCACAACCACCGTTTTTCCGTTTTTGAGATTTGTTACTTTTATAAAAGTCCCCAAAGGGAGTGTATTGCAGGCTGCTGTAAATTTTTTATGTTTAAAAATTTGTCCGCTTGCTGTTTTCCTTCCTTCAAATTTTTGGGAATAAAAACTCGCCTTCCCGTATAAAGTTTTGGTATTATTTTTGAGATGTTCAGAAACTGTTTTTTTTACAGGGATTGCCTGAGCAGACAATAAATTATCCGGCGAAAAAAAAGAAAGTAGAATAAAAGCAACGGCTAAAAATTTTAATTTTAACATGCAGGTATATTGGTAAACAATTTTATTTGGCAGCGAAGAACTGCTGTTTTAAAGCTTTGTCTTCGCTGTAAATATCGTCATAAAATTTAATAGTACCGTTTACAGTTTCACAACTAAAATACCTTATAAATAAAGGTATTTTGTTTTTTATCTTCACATTGTGCTTCTGTTTTTGTGCTATCCAACTGGTAATAGAGTCTGTATTGTAAGGCATTATTTCATTTTTTTTCCAGTTTGCACTGTCATTCCTTACAATAAAATTGGAAAGTTTTTGCCACTCCTGCACCCGCACGCAGCCATGGCTAAGGCTTCTTACGCTGTTCTTAAAAAGATACCGCTGGTTTGTGTCGTGCAGATAGACCGAATACGGATTTTCAAAATTAAATTTAATTACCCCGAGCGCATTGTCATCTCCACTGCCCTGTTGTATAAGAAAAGGAATTCCTTTTGTATATTTTGCCCAGTTAATTGATGATGCATTTATATGTTCGCCCTTACCGTTTAAAAGGTACAAACCCTTTCTTTCCAGGTAAGCTGAATTTTTTTTAAGTCCCGGAAGCATATCTTTTTTTATGATACTGTTGGGCACCGTCCATGTAGGATTAAGTACCATATTATTTATGGCACTCGTAATATGTGGTGTTGGCGTTGCGGGCTTTCCGCAAATTATTTTTGATTCAAAGACAACTGTATCAGCACTCCAAACTTTTAAATAAAAAGATGGCAGGTTTACCCAAATATATTTTTGGGGCATTATCTCAGGCAACATTTTATACTTATCGAGTGTAATGGCTATAATATTAAATTTTTGCCTATCTGTTAAATTGAGTTTTTTAACTACACTGTTTCCAATTTTTCCATCTGCCACCAGCCTATTATCAGACTGATATTTTTTTACAAGAGTTTTTAATTGGTTGCTGTCAGCATTTACAGCTACATCAATTCCTTCCTCTAACAATCTTTTCTTAAACGATTTAATAAACAGCATAGAATCTTTGTAAGGATAGGTTATATATGTATAAATGGCACTATCCATACCTGAGGTAAAAATTTTTAAGGCAGTTTTTAGTATTTTATATTCTTTGTGTTGAGGCTGCACGGCGGTTAAAATATCCGTAAGGCTTTGTCCGTTTTTAAATTTCTTAAAATATGCATTAAAAAATGTGCGGTACTTCGCAGTATCGTTTTTGTAAGATGAGCTGTCAACCACTAACCTCCCCTGTTTTAAATCTTTGAGTAATCCAGTAAAAGCATCACTAAAAAGTACATCAGCATTGGCCCACAAAACGGCATCCCTCTTTTTTATAGAATCTGTTTCCAGTAAATTTTTTAACTGCTTTATTTTTTCGTAATGATAATCTTCTTTATACAAACCATTCATTGCAGCAGTATCAATAAAATTTAAAAGTGTGGCAGCATTTTGAGTCCATTTTTGCTGACTGCTCCAAAAGCCTTCACTTTGGTTTTGTCCGTATAAAAATTTTAATGTGCTGAAATATAAAAGTGGTGTAGAATCCTGTAAACGTTCACCGTTTGCAGCTGCAGCAATAATATCTTCAATATTGCTTTTTACCTTATCATTCATTTGCGAAACATCGGTGACCAATTCCTGATTATTAAACCGGTGTGTATTTTTACACGATACAAAACTAAAAAACAGTATAAAAAATACTGAATACATCAGTCTGCTAAAGCGGAACATAAAGTTTGGTTTATGTTTTAAAGATAGTTTTTATAAAGGAAATTTGTATAATTAAATAAGTACTTTGCAATTAAAACTTCACTCCTTAAAAAAATGAAATATTACATCATTGCAGGCGAAGCCAGTGGAGATTTACATGGCAGTAATCTTATAAAAGAATTAAGAAAAAATGATGCAGCAGCAAAAATTCGTTGCTGGGGTGGAAATAAAATGGAAACTGCAGGTGCATTGCTTGTAAAACATTACCGGGAACTTGCTTTTATGGGCTTTACAGAGGTAATAAAAAACCTGCCAACCATTTTTAAAAACCTTGCTTTTTGCAAAAAAGATATATTGGATTTTAAGCCTGATGTTCTTATTCTAATAGATTACCCTGGTTTTAACATGAGGATTGCAAAATGGGCACATCAACAAAAAATAAAAGTGGTTTATTATATATCTCCGCAGATTTGGGCATGGAAGGAAAACCGTGTACATGCTATAAAAAGAGATGTAGATAAAATGCTGGTTATTCTTCCTTTTGAGAAAGATTTTTATAAAAGATTTAATGTAGAGGTAGAATATGTGGGTCATCCTTTAGCAGAAATGATCAGTAATTTTAACAGAGATAACCCTGACGTATGTAAGGAAAACATTATAGCCGTTTTACCCGGTAGCCGCAAACAGGAAATTTTAATTAAGCTGCCTATTATGCTTCAGGTTGCAGATTATTTTCCCGATTATAAATTTATTGTTGCGAAAGCGCCTGGATTGGAAGATTCATTTTACTCAGAATTTTTACAGCCATATAAAAATGTATCATCCGTAACAGACCAAACCTATAACTTACTTGCAAAATCAACAGCAGCAATGGTTACAAGCGGAACTGCTACATTAGAAACCGCTCTTTTTAAAGTGCCACAAGTTATCTGTTACAAAGGTGGAAAAATATCTTACGAAATTGCCAAAAAGCTTATTAAAATAAAATACATAGGGCTTGTAAACCTTATTATGAACAAAGAGGTAGTAAAAGAATTGATACAGGAAGAACTGAATGTAAAAAATCTTGTAACTGAATTAAAGTTATTGCTGCAGGACGATGAAAAAATAAATACTGTCAAAAAAGATTACGACAAGCTTTTTAATTTACTGCAGGGTTCAGGAAATGCATCTGCAAATGCAGCTCAAAAAATTTATGTGTTTTTAGTGCCTTAAAAGTTTTACTGCAAGTACAACCATAGCAAAGATGAACAGCAAAATGCTGAGTCTGTTTATGCCGTGCATATATTTCATCCACTGTGTACTTTTATCGTTGGGGTCTTTTTTTACAATATATAAGTATTGACCGATTTGCCTTAAAATTCCCATATAATTATTTTAAACTAACATTTGATAGTGTAAAAATACATAACATAATTCTATTAAACAGGTCTACGATAATTACCAGGCTCATTTAAGCGGTAAAATAATTTTTATTTCGTTTTTCACAATACTCAACCCAAAATTTATAAAGATTTGGGGCTTTCTGCATAAAATAATTTGCAGCAATTGTTCAGGCTGTTGCGGGCTCCGCTTTGCTGCGGTGCCGCCGTCGGGGGCACTTCCCCTGCACATCCTGCAGCCCATCAGCAACAAATCTTTTATCGGCAATTGCACAGGCAGTTGGTATTTTTCAACATAGGGTAAATAAATACATTGCTTTTTATATTTTTACCAACTATGAGGAGAAAAGAAAAATTTATGCACGAAGCCATTGAGCTTTCCAAAAAAGGAATGGCTGATAAAGAAGGCGGACCGTTTGGTTGCGTGATTGTAAAAGACGAGATTATTATAGGACGTGGTAATAATAAAGTAACATCGACCAACGACCCCACTGCACATGCAGAAGTGGTGGCAATAAGGGATGCCTGCAAAAATTTAAATAGTTTTCAGCTGGAAGGTTGTGAAATTTATACATCCTGCGAGCCTTGCCCAATGTGCCTTGGCGCTATTTATTGGGCCAGACCAAAGGCTATTTATTTTGCCAACAATAGAGAAGATGCTGCTGCTGCAGGTTTTGATGATTCTATGCTTTACGACGAAATGAAATGCAGCATTGCCGAACGAAAAATTCCCATCACCGCACTTGGCAGAACTGAAGCCATTAAAGTTTTTGAGGCTTGGAAACTAAATGAGGATAAGATTAAGTATTGATAATAGAAAACTTAGCTTTAATGCTGAACATAGTTACAAAAGCCCAAAGGCTGCGGGATAGTAGTGAAAACCGCAGCATAGCGAAGGTTGCAACGATAGCCCGAACTACTGCTACATTATTGTATATGTTACAAAGCCCCAAAATATTTTAATCTTCAAACAACCACCACTTTTTTCTTAATACAGCGGGCTTTAATTTAAACCGGCCAATAGCATTTTCTTTGATGTGCGCTACTGCTTCTTCCACCGAATCTGTAAATAAACAAAGCTGCAAATCTTCGGGAGAAATGGTTGATTTTTCTTTCATCATTTCTATATGGTCAATGATATCTTTGTGAAAAGCCTTATCAAAAATAATTATAGGAAACTGGCTTATCATTTTTGTTTGAATAAGAGTAAGTGCTTCAAAATATTCATCTAGCGTACCAAAACCCCCAGGCATAACCACAAAAGCGTAAGAGTATTTTATGAGCAGTGTTTTGCGTACAAAAAAGTATTTAATATTTACCCATGTATCCAGATAGGGATTATGATTTTGCTCATGCGGCAATACAATATTACACCCTACACTCCTGCCACCAACTTCCCTTGCACCACGGTTAGCAGCTTCCATTATGCCGGGGCCACCTCCGGTTAATATTGTAAAACCAAGCTTTGCAATTTCGCCTGCAATTACTTCTGTTTGTTTGTAATAAATATGATCTTCTTTAAACCTTGCTGATCCAAAAATAGTTACGCACGGTCCTGACCAATGCAGACTTCTAAAACCTTTTATAAATTCACGTAAAACGCTGAACGCAAACCTAAAATCTTTCCAGCGGTTTTGTGGCCCTTCTAAAAACTGTATCTCTGATTTTGTCATGTATTGAAAATAATATTTTTACGGTGTTTTGTAAATCACCACATCTGTAATTGGGATTGAACTATTTCTAAAATTATATCAAATTAATCGTTAGTAGAAAGTGATTTTTTAAGTTTAAAAAAAGCCATGAAAAATTATTTTCATGGCTTTAGTTTTTCAATGGGAATATGTTTATAATATAATTTCTGCAGCGGGAAGGTTATTTTAGCTTTCAAGGCTATCCTTAAGCAATAGCCATACCAATTTTTTGCCATTTTGTTTTGATCTTTTGTGCGGAAGTTTTTTATTGTAAACTTATTACAGATTTTTAATAATTTTAACTAATTAATCGTACAAATTCATAGCTTCAAATTATAATGACACTTACACAACTGGAATACATTGTTGCATTAGATTCGTTTCGCCACTTTGGCAAAGCCGCAGCACATTGCCACATTGCGCAGCCATCTTTAAGTTTGCAGGTGCAAAAGCTGGAAGAGGAATTAAAGACCACCATTTTTTCCAGAAACATCAAGCCTGTTACAACTACAGAAACGGGAGCTATTATTATAGAACAGGCAAAAAAAATACTTGCCGAAACTGCCATGGTGGCGCAGCTCATACAGCAGCAAAAAAACAGCCTGGAAGGGCATTTAAAAATTGGTATTATTCCCACACTCGCCCCTTACTTATTACCCTTGTTTTTAATGTCATTTATAAAAAAATATCCTGCAGTAAAACTTAGTATTAGTGAGTTAACAACAGAAAAGATTATTAAACGGTTAAACAACGGGAGCCTCGATATCGGTATTCTTGCAACACCGCTTGCACGTGCAGAATTAAGAGAAGAAGTTTTGTTTAACGAAGAGTTTGTTGCTTATGTTTCTAAACGAGAGAAAATGTTTACAAAGAAATATATTTTACCATCCGACATTGATCCCAATCGTTTGTGGCTGGCAGAAGAAGGCCACTGTCTTCGCAGCCAAACACTTAACCTGTGCGAGTTACAAAAAAACTCTACTATTGAAAAACATTTAGAGTACGAAACAGGCAGCATAGAAACGCTTAAAAATTTTGTTGAAAAAAATGAAGGTATTACGTTATTGCCAGAGCTTGCTACCCTGGATATGAGCGCCGCTAAAAAAGCCATGCTCCGGTATTTTAAAAGCCCTGCACCTGCAAGAGAAATAAGTATGGTAACGATAAAAGGATTTGTAAAAACAAGACTTTCAAGCATTCTAAAATCAGGTATAATAGAAAACCTACCGGAAGAAATTACCCGAAAAAAGAAATTACAAAGAGTAGATATTTAATAGTGCCTAATTTTTTTTTCTTTTGCATACAGGTAATTTAAAACTATTAATAAAAGGCCTTTTAACGAATCAAACAAAAGATTATCTGTTTTATTAAAAATGATGTAAATACCAATCCCAAGCCCAATCCACCAAAAACCGAGGATATAAATTAAAATTTTAAACCCGTTGTTATTATTTTTTAACCCAAGCAAAGCAAAAATAATAAGTACAGATACGAGCAGGCAAAACCATGCAATAATATATCCTAAAAAAGCAGTCTCGCTGTTGTATGTCATACCAAACAAACCCATTGCCTTTAAAGGTTTAAAAAAACATAATAAGGTTAATACCGCTTCAATAACAAATGCAATAATTAATGTTATGTAGAGTAAGTTCTTCTTCATAATATTTTTTATTGAAGTTATAATTAAAATATTTTCTGCATTTTAAAGTGTACCAAAAAAGCAAAAAATAAAAATATTAAAATTGTGCTTTTTAACTTGTTTCCCCATTGTTTACCTCCAAATATTTATTACAATAAATATTGTAGTATTTTGTACCACTAAAACTAAATACTATGCGTAAAATTTTCCTCTTCATTACTTTATGTTCCATTACATTTAATTTATCTGCACAAAAAACAACAGCCATCAAATGCGGTGCTGTGTTGGATGTAAGGACCGGTCAGCTAAATAAAAATGTAACCATCATTGTAAAAAATAATAAAATAGAATCCATTTCACCGGCAGGTGCTATGGCAAAAATTAAAGCCGATACCGTTATAGATTTATCTGCTTACACCATTTTACCGGGTTTAATAGATTGCCATACGCATGTATTGTTACAGGGTGATATTACCAGCGAAGATTATGATGTACAGCTTTTAAAAGAATCAATTCCATACCGCACTATTCGTGCAGTACGCAGTTGCGGTATTGCTTTGCAAAACGGTTTTACAACCATTAGAGATTTAGGTACAGAAGGTGCAGGCTATACAGATGTAGATCTTAAAAAAGCGATTAAAAACGGTGAAATGGCAGGCCCACGTATGTTTGTATCTACCCTAGCTATCAATACAACAGGCCACTACCCTATCAGCGAAACCAGTTATGCCTGGGAACTTAACATGCCAAAAGGTTTAAAAGAAATTACAGGTGCAGATGAAGCCCGCAGAGTAGTGCGTGACCAAATTGCACATGGTGCAGACTGGATAAAAATTTATGCAGACAGAGGCTACAGTAAATTGCCCGACGGCAGTTACAGAAGTATGCCAAATTTTACTACAGAAGAAATTATGGCCATTGGTGATGAAGTAAAACGCAGCAACCGTAAACTAGCCGCACATGCCGTAACAAGAGATGGAATTTTAGCAGCTATTAGTGCCGGCGCATTGTCTATAGAACATGGCTTTGGTATGGATGATGAATGTATACAAACCATGGTAAAGAAAAATGTGTATTGGTGCCCTACCATTTATGTAAACGATTTTGTTGCAGATGGCCGTGCAAAAGCCGGAAGCCTTATGAATAAATATTTTTCTGAAACAGAACCCGCACTCTTTAAAAAAGCAACAGCCGCGGGTGTTAAAATTGCGTACGGTACAGATATCGGTGGATATGATTGGAACGTAGCTCAGACAAAAGATTTTGATTTTATGGTTCAGTATGGTTACACACCGTTGCAGGCCATACAAACTGCTACCATCAATGCTTCTGACTTATTAGCACAACCGTTGCTCGGCGAAATTAAAGTGGGTAACTATGCAGATATTATTGCTGTGACCGGAGACCCAACACAAAACGTACAGGTTTTACAAAATGTAAAATGGGTAATGAAGGACGGTACAATTTATAAAACCGTAAAATAGAATTTGGGACTGTTTGTGGTAAAGCTTTGTTCAGAATTTGTTCCGGCTTTTCGCTGTACCTTCAATTTGCTTCGATGCCGCTGCAATCCGGCATCCCTTGGGCAGTTTATCATTTTTCGACAATAAATAGTCGTCCCTCAAAAACTACATATGCTTTAGCCTTATTAGGTTTAAGTACATTATGGGTATAAAATTATTGCAGGATATTTGAGTTTTGTTTAAAAAGCCTGCAAATTTAGGTATGCTAAAAGCCACAAAACACACTACTCAAATAGATATTTTTGGTGGATTAGGAGATAGTCTTGATCAAAAGCATTCACTTTATTTGTTAGCCAATTCTATAAATTGGTCTTTTTTTGATGACAGTTTTAAAGATCATTATAGCCCAAAAATGGGAGCTCCTGCAAAGCCAATTCGGCTAATGGTTTCTCTTTTGATTTTAAAATATATCCGTAATCTAAGTGATGAGAGTTTGGTGGAACAATGGGCAGAAAACTGTTACTATCAATACCTGAGTGGAGGGCAAACTTTTCAACCAAAAATACCATGTGTACCAACTGAACTGGTGGCTTTTAGAAAACGGATTGGAGAAGCAGGAGTAGAATTAATTTTGAAAGAAAGTATCCGAATAAATAAAGCAGACGATGATCAACCCGATAACAATAGTGTAGTAAGTTTAGATACTACTGTTCAGGAAAAAAACATAACCTACCCAACAGATGATAAACTATACAAGAAGATAATAAAAAGATGTTGGAAAATAGCAGATGAAGAAGCAATTGATTTAAGACAATCATACAGCAGAGTGATCAAAAGATTAGGTTATGCACAGCGATTTAAAAAGAAAAAGAATGGGGCCAGGGAAGCAAGAAAAGCCAATAAAAAAATACAGATAATAGCCGGTAGATTATTAAGAGATATAGCCCGAAAGCTACCATTGGAAAGCCTTGGCAAGTATCTTCCTGATTTAAAACTATATCAAACTGTACTATCGCAAAAACGGGGCGACAGCAATAAGATCTACAGTTTACATGAGCCTAATGTAAAATGTTACAGCAAAGGTAAAGACCATAAAAAGTTTGAGTTTGGCAGCAAGGCATCTATTATTATAGACCAAAGCACAGGTATTATATTAGGGGCATTAAATTTTACAGCAACACTGCACGATTCTAAAACAATACCCGAGGCATTAGAACAATACCAAAGATTAAATGGAGCATTACCAAAAGAAGTTTTTGTTGATAGAGGATACAGAGGTAAATCGGAATATAGAACAGCAAAAATCCGTGTTCCAAAGCCGGATAAAAACATAACGAAAGCAAAAATAAAAAAGCACCGTAAAAGAGCAGCAATAGAACCCATCATCGGTCACTTGAAACAGGATTATCGTTTATGTAGAAATTATTTAAAAGGCATACTTGGTGATAATATGAATTTAATACTTGCAGCGGCTGCAATGAATTTTAAACGACGAATGAACCTCTGGCGTACAGAGGCATTAATCAGGTGGCTACTCCTCTACAAATATTTTATAGAGGTTTGTAAGAATTTTTATGTCCCAAATTTAAAAACGACTTTTTGAGGGACGACTAACTAGAAAGCCCATCATAGAAACTTTTGAGGTTTATCCTATCAAAAATTATGGAGCGATCGAAACGGGAAAACATACATTTTGCCATACAGAAAATGGTAAATTAGCTTGCGGTACTTTTAAATTTACCCATATCTGGG
>JANXTG010000074.1 GCA_025352525.1 Ferruginibacter sp. | reverse complement strand
ACAATTAAAACGGGGCCGTTTTGGTTTTGACAGCATAGATCTTTGCAGGTGTAAGCATGTAGTGCGTTGCGTTATTAGCACTTTAATCTGAAAACGAAAACTCTAAATGGCAATACTCAGTATGCCATGGCTGCTTAGTCGATAGACTTGCAACCATTAGGGCCGCCGAGCAGGTTTTATTACTGCCAAGTTCCGCCGCCGACATCAAAAAAAAGTGATATGCTTCAACAGAATGTTGTGACTGTTGCTTAAGATTATTCTTCTAAGAAAAATATTGGTTTGTTTTGCCCCGGTATTTTTTCGAAAATCAATGCAAAAATAAACATGTAGAAAGCTTGCGGCGAATATGTTTGGACACCGGTTCGAGTCCGGTCGGCTCCACTAAAAAAAATCCATTGCCATTCGGTGATGGATTTTTTAATGATTTATTAAATATGAATATGCTAAGGACCAAGATACTAATTGTTGTATCATTTTTTCCATTTTTATTGAGCGCCCAAAAGTTTGACGCTAATAAAAACCCAATTTTAATTACTCCTGCATTTGAATCGCTTTATTCAACCCATGGTAATTTCTTTTATTCGGGTTCCGTTACATTTTCAAAAATGCTGTGTAAAAAAATTGAACTCGGTGCCGGGATAGAAAGGGCTTCTTCTCCTATACATCACGATAATGGATTTGTATTGTATAGACTCAGATTTTTACCTGTGCATGGAAATATAAAATATCATTTTAAAAATCTTGGTAAATGGCATCCATATGCAGAATCGTCTGTTGGTATTTCTTTTAATAAATACCAAATTGCATCAGATGATAGCCCTGAGAAAACTTCGGCAGTAAATGAAAAAGGTTTTTTTTTATATGCAGGTTTGGGTTTAAGATACGCTGTTTTTAACAACTTTTCATTAGTTTCAGGTGTAGGAATAAAAGGTTATAAAATGAGTTTTAATGTAGATGATATTAATCCGCATGGTGTATCTTATCTGGTTGGAGTTTGTTTTAAATTAAAGTGATTTTAAAAGAAGATTATTTTTTTCTATTTATAAATATTTATTTAAAATATTATTATCAATTTTAATTTTTTAAAATAATGAAAAACTATTTTGCATTTTTAATATTGTTTTGTCTCCCTTTCTTTACTATTCAATTACATGGTCAAAATATAGAAGATAAATATCCCGTAACAATATTAAATCCCTACGGAACAAAGCAATTGCTCTTTTATTTTACCGGTGATGGTGGGATAAATAATTTTTCTGAACAACTTTGTAATAACCTTGCTCAAAAGAAATACACTGTTATTATCTTAAACAGTCGTAAATATTTTTGGAAACAAAAACTTCCTGATCTTATGGCAACCCAAGTCAGTGAGATTATTCAATTTTATATAACCAAACTTAAAAAGAAAGAATTTTCAATAATTGGTTATTCTTTTGGTGCAGATGCAGCAATATTTTATAATACAAGGGTTCCAAAAAATTTATTGCCTTTATTAAAATCAACAATATTATTATCTCCATCAATAGCTACAGATTTTATAGTAAAATTTGCTGACCTACTTGGCATTGAAAGCAGCAGTGGTCAGTTTAAAACACTACCTGAGATTCTAAAAATACCAACCTATGTTTTATGTATGTTTGGTGAAGAAGAAGAAAAGCAACTATACAACGGCATAGCCAATAAAAAAAATATTAAAAGAGTTTTACTTCCCGGTTCTCATAAATATGATAACGATATTAATAAAGTTGTTACAACTGTATTATCTGCTTTGTAATCAGTTTCCTTCTGATATTCTTTTTAATGCATGCGGAACCTGAAGCAAATGATAATGGTGGCTGTAAATAAGGTATTTTTTATTCCATTCAGGAAAAAACTTTTCCTTGTATTTTCTCAATCCTTTAAACTGAGCAAAAACTTTTAAATTGTTATAGGCATATTTAATTGTTTTTTGAGTAATGTTTACTCCCTCAATGCCTGAAAGTGGTGCCAGTCCCATATTTACACTTGTATAACCTTCATCTTTTAAATATAAAAAAGTTTTAACCAGCAACATATCTAGGATGCCATTAGGCGAATCAGGTTCTTTTCTTATTAAATCATAGGTTGCTTCTCCGGGTGCATAATCTTTTACAAGATTTAAAAATGCATACACTTTTTCTTCTCCGTCTTCAATGGTTAAAATCGTTTGCTGTTTTAAAATAACTGTATCAAATACACCTTGGGTAAATGCAACTTCTTCCTGATTTAAATCCTTCAACCAATGATCAGATACTTGTTCCAGTTTTTGTAATAAACCTTCTTTTTGATTAGGCGTATAAACTTTAAAAATATATCCGTCTGCAGTAAGTCTGTTTACAGCACTTCTGGTAGGCTTCATTTTACCACCATCGACAGAAAATGTTGAGAGGTTTAAAACAGCTTCTTCGCCTATCGGTAAAAATTTTTTCCCTAAAGATTTATACATTTCCAGCGATTCTTCCGGAACTCTGTAATAGGCAGTAATAAAACCATTCGCAAGGCATCTGGCTTCAAAACTTTTAATGATTTCAATTGTTTCTAAAAGTGATTCGCTTACAGGATCTTCCAATACAATAGCAAAATGTCTGGTTACTTTAAAACTGATAAATGCAGTGCGGCTTTCGTTAAAAAAAATAAATTTATCGGGGTAGGTTTTAAAATAATCAAGTGCCGAACAACCACACTTTTTTAATAAAGTATCTGCATCAACAAAATCATTAGGGCTGTTATATGATTTAATAAAATAGGGTCTTAATAAATTATATAATACGAAAACGATTATGGTTCCGCTTATAAAATAAATAGATTTTTCGAAGTTGGAACCAAATCTTGTTAACGGAACAAGGGCTTTATCATCTATAAAAAAAATGACTTTTAAAACCGCTTCAATAGAACCTGTAAAAGTAAACTCGATCCCAAAATGTCTTTTTCGCATAAAATAAAACCCAAGAACTCCATATGCCATCAAACCTGTTAAAGCATAAAAAAATACTTTGTAACCTAATCTGATTAACTTAACCTGGGGTTTTAGTTTATAGCTCCCTCTTGTATAAATTAAAGATGAAAATGCTACAAAAGCCAGTAGTGCCTCTTCATAATCTGCAGCTTTTAGCAAGTGCCCTATAATTGAAAAAACAGTAAGTGTAATGGCAACGTACCAAGTTCTTTTAGAACCCTGTAGAAGAAAAATACTTATTAAAACCAATATTACCCCAAAAATAAATACCAATGCATTGCTTGTAACAACAACGTGCTTGGGTAATAAATCTTTTACAAGCCTTAGCCTTGCAGGTATAGCGGGAGTAATTGAGGATAAAATATTTACAGCACCCAACACCAGTATTATGAATGCAGGTAATACCCGTAAAACAAGGCTGTTTTTTTTAGTAATAAAACTGATAATACCTCCAATTAATGGAAGCCAGAATTCAAAAAACCTAAATAGTAATGTGATAGATGCTGCTGCAATAATTGGAAAGCCAAACTGACGTAAAATGAAAGTTAAGGCTACTTCAATGGTGCCAAGGCCTCTTAAAAATGGTGAGGCTATTAAAAGTATGACCATTACAATATATCCTATAATTGCGGCAGGTAAACTTGCCTGAAAATGCAACGCAAGCATACAGATATAAAGGTGTGCAATGCCAATACATTCTATGCCTACAGAAACGGCGAGTGTATACCAAAACTGTTTGCGGTTTATGCGCTCCTCCAACATATCTTCTAAGACAGCCGCTAAAGAGGGTTTTAATTTTAATATATACTTAAAAGCAACTCCTTTTTTAGAAATGGAATTGATAATTAAAGCAAGGGCACCGGTAATAACTAACACAAAAACGAAACTCAGTATTTCTAATGTTCCAATTTGGGTAGTAAGTAATGCAAAAGCCAAAACAGGTAATGCTACAAATACTACAGATAGTATTCCGCAAAAACCATAAAGTGTAGAAGCCAGATAAATTTTGGATTTGGAAATACCCTTTTCCTCCAAATCTGTATTAAAGAATGCAAGTGAAGTAAACCCGCCTGCAGGCAAAAAAAGACTAACCAAGTTTCTTTTTAAAAAGAGTATAAGTGCAGTAAATAAAGAAATATCTTTATGGAGTGCCTTAAAACTGTGCACATACATCTGCGCCTGCGCAAGTACATAAATTATTGTAAGTATAATACCTATTAATATGTAAGTGCCGTTTGAATTATTTAACTGTTGTCTAATCTGTGTAAACTCAAGATGCTGTTGGCGTATAAAAAAAATGGCCATCAGCAACATAAAAATGGCTAAAAAAAACTGCCACAAAAATTTGTTGTAAATAAGTTTGGAAAGAAAATTTTTTGCCTTGTTCATAATGGGCTATAAAAGAAATTGCAAAAACTTTAAATCTTTGAATAGGGGCTAAAATTAGTAAAAAATTTATTATTATTTTTTATAAAGCATTATGTGATTTTTTTGATATAAATCCATTTCTAAGATTTTGATTTAAAAAAAATTATAGAACAGATCTTTTAAAAATTGCTAAAGTCAAACTGTTAAGCATTATATAAACCTGCACTTTACTATGGTAAATTTCCAGAAAATATTTAATGATTTTTAGGTTTTATACTTAACTGATTTAAAAAAAATACACTATTGAATTATGCAAAGTAATAAAGATTATTATTTGTCATTTTTGATTTTTTTAAATTATTTCGGCTGATTGTTTCTATTTAATTAACTACTAAAGACTGGAGTTTTTTAAATTGATAAATACAAGCATATTTATATACTCCTGCTGTAAACGCCCAATTGTATTTGCTTATAGAAGAGTTATGGTGATTAAATCTAGATAAAAGAAGTGTTTTTAAAACTTCTTTTACCTAGATTATCTGCAACATTTTTTTACAAAAAGTTTTTTAAATATCCAACTTAAAAATGTGGTTACTTTTTTCATTTCGTTACATTAAAAAAACTGTATTCTAATTTTAAATACAAACCGTTGGGTGCTGTGCGAAGCATATTACTGTATATTTCTTTTACATAAGCAACATCAATCCTTGCCTGGCTGTTAATTATAAATTGCAAAGATGGAACAATATCTAAAAATGATTTTCCATTTTGATTTAATGTTTGTCCCATAAATTCCATCATCAAATTAATATTTGTTTGTTTGTAACTTTTATACTTGTTTGGATACATTAACCTTCCAAAAGATAAAGTATAATTTGTTGCACTGTTACTTTGTAAAGCGGGAAATTTATAAGTTTTAGAATTATTTGTTGCTTTTTCAAAACTGCTGGATGCACTGATGGCTATTTTATTGATAAGTTGTGTAGCAACTATTCCTGTTTCAAAGCCACTGTTATGCCCCATGGTATTTATTTCTTCCTGATGGATATCAGAATTATTTAAACTTACACGTCCAAATGCAGCCATTCGAAAATGTTGATGTAAATCATCTTTAGAAAGAAATCGGTATTTAGCGTAAATACTCCCCCCTTCAGTTACTAAATTTTTATTTCTGTTGCTTATAAATGCTGCAGCATGAAGCATTAAATTTTTATTTGCTCCCCACATTATTTCAGGCATTATATGGTAATTATTACCGGGCTTATACTTCTCTTTCATTAAAGACTGTCCAAGCCTTAATCCTATTGAACCCGTAGGCATATTGCTCGCCGGTTCTGTAACGACAAACAGTTCCTGCGCTGACACATTTATTGAAATCGCCATTATTACAAAAACTAAAAGCTGTTTCATACTAAAGTGTTTTTAAATGAAAGTTTTTCTCATTATTTGCTGCATATGAAGGATACTTGCTAAAAGTTTTTTGTAGTTTTTTATATTCTTTTTGTGTTACAAACCCTTTATCCAAAACCTGTACCTTAACTTCTCCACTCAAAGTTTGAGGTTTAGTATCTACAAAAATATAGGATCCTTCTTTTGAATTGTACGATAAATTGTCACCTGCTTTTATATTATCAAAAGGCATTGTAAGTACAAGAGATCCTATAAAAAATCCGGCTTTCTCTACTTTGTCTTTAAATGATTTTGGTGATAATAAATTTTCTTTTTTTAGATTAATAGTGAATGTGTTGCTATTTAGATCAGTTGTTACATTTTCTACCTCAGGCATTGCTTTAAATTGTTTATTTATTGCGTTTGAACACATAGAACAGGTCAATCCTGTAGCTACTAATTCTGCTTTAGATATTTGTGCGTTAGCTTCAATTGTAAACAAACCGATTATAATCAGCGTTATAATATTTTTCATAACTGTATGTTTTTAAAACTGCATTTATTAAATAGAATTATGCAGTTGCATTTTATTTTTAATTATTTTTTTTTATTGTTTTTGGTCTATCATACTGGCAGCAACCCGGTAATTTGTTATAAGTAGCTTCTGTTGCTTTGAATGAATCACTGTCATAACCTACGAAAGCTATTTTCTTTAAAATATCATCCTTGCTCGTTTTCGTAGCATCAAAAGTAATTGCAGCTATACCCGTTTCTTCATTCCACACAACCTGAGAAATATTTTTTTGATTCCCAGCTTTTTCAATCTTGGTTTTGCACATTCGACAGTTTCCGTAAATTTTTGCCGAATCTGTTTCAGGGTTTTTTATTTGTGCCTTTGCATTTGAAAATATGCACCATATGGCAATTGTCATTATTATTATAGTTTTCATTAAAAAAATATTGTAATTTTTTATAAAAACATAAATACATACGACCACAACTATAAAAATTGTGTCAGCAACAAGATCTTTTTAAATTCTGTATGTGCAATAAAAAACTGTACGTTTTTGTATTGATGGTAAAAGCGGAGGGGAGTAGATAATTTGAAATGATTTGGCATCAAATGCCACTCTGGAAAATTCATTTAAAGAAGGATGAATTTTATTTACCGGAGCCTCAAATATATTTAGAAAAGAGGCAGTTGTACTTTTTTGATGTTCAGTATTAGTTTTTAATTGCCTTAGCTCATCTTTACAACAACTTTTTTTTGTGGATGTTTCCTTCATGCCACATTTTTTGCAGGCAGTATTTTTCGATTCGGAAATATCCCAACCAATAAATTTATCCATGCAAAAATGCAAATGCACAGATGCCCCAACAGTCGTTATCCCGTAAACAAATAATAATAATATGACTGCTAACTTTTTCAGAACCTAAAATTAATATTAATTTCTATTAATAATTGTTAATGTATCTGGATTTGAATAGGATAAAGCATCAGAATGTTTCTAAGCTCCATTTTTTTAATAAAATTTCTTAATAATTATGTATGCTATTACGATGATGATTAGCGAGGTTATGATTGTAATAATTACTGCTGATTGATCCGGAATTTTTTTCTTAATTCTTTTTTTATTTTTTAATTGCGATTTTAAATTCCCATTTATTTGGTTTACCAGTGAAGGAATTTTATTATTTGCGATTTGTTCCAGTCCTTCTGCCGCTTCCCTATCAAAATCCTCATGTAATTCTTCCAAAATAAAATCATTTCTGTTTAATGCATCGTTTAAATCATTCAACCTTTCATGGTTGTCGCTTTCTTCGTTGTTTAATATATTTTCAAAATTATTGTTCATGTTGGGGCATTCTGAGCATTAAAATCTTTAAATTTCTTTTGCCGTTTTGAATGTGGCTTTTTACTTGTAATCCATTGTAACCGGTTAAATCTGTTATTTCCTGATAAGATTTTTTTTGCAGATAAAATAAATTCAGGCACACACGCTGTTCACCTGAAAGCAATTTTAAAGCAACCTCTAAATTATTTAAAGTCACCTCTTTTTTTGCTGCTGTTTGCGTTTCTTCTTTATCATTATCTGGTGCATATATTTTTTCACTAATCTCAACAGTATCTTTCTTATTGTCTCTTAATTTCATCAAACAATGGTTTTTTGCAACCATGTAAATCCAACTTTTAAAATAGTCAATTTTATATTTATGTAATTCATTTATAACCTTCAAAAAAATCTGCTGCACACTGTCCTTGGCCTCTTCCTCATTCTTTAAATATTTCATGCATACGCCTAAAAGCATACCGGTGTAACGCTGTAATAAAATTCCCAGCGCTTCAGTATTGCCATCTTTATTATAGGTCTGTAAAAGTTCCCTATCATCTTTATCGTGGTATTTTGTAACCATGCTTTGCAATAAATGCAGTTTTATACCGGTTAGATGAATACTTCAGAAAATTCCATAATAAATATTATTATTTTATAAAAGACGTAGTTGTTGGAGAGGAAATGTTTTTGGCTTCATTTTTTTGTTTATCAAAAAACAACATTTTAACGCCAATAACAAGTAATAAAACCGCAAAGCATTTTTTTAATATTTCCTGAGATACTGTTAGTGCGATTCTGCTTCCAAAATAACTGCCTATAAAAAATGCAAGTGCAATAACTGCAGTAACTTTTATATCTACAAATCCTGCTTTATAAAATTGTAATACCCCTAAAAGTCCAATAGGTAATAACAGTATGGCTAAAGATGTGCCCTGAGCAGTTCTTTGGGAAAAGCCTATAAAGTAAACAAGGGCAGGTACAATTACAATACCACCGCCAATACCAATTACACCACTAAGTACCCCGGCACCAAGCCCAATCAGCAAAAGAATAATAACTGTTTGTAAGTCCATTTTTTTAGGGTTGTTGGGTATTGTTTTTTGGGAAATGTTCATTGTACATTTTTATAGAATCATCAATTACTTTATAAGCCGCTTCCTTATTTTGAAATTCATCTATCTCCACTTTTTTATTTTCCAGAACTTTATACTGTTCAAAAAAGTTTTTTAAAACATTAATAAAATGTTCAGGTAATTCCTCTATGCTTTTTATATGATTCACAGAAGGATCATTAGCGGCTACTGCAATAATTTTATCATCTTTTTCGCCATTGTCTATCATCTGCATATTGCCGATAACAGTCGCTTTAACAAGGCATAATGGAGCAATACTTTCGCTGCATAATACCAATATATCCAGTGGATCTCCATCATCTCCCAGAGTTTTGGGTATAAAGCCATAGTTTATGGGATAATGAAAGGAAGAATAAATAACACGGTCGAGCTTAAGCAAGCCCGTTTGCTTATCTATTTCATACTTGCAGCTGCTACCTTTTGGAATCTCTATTAAAGCATTTACCTGTTGTGGTGCATCATAACCATATTCCGCACCGTGCCATGGATGTAGTACATACATAAATTAATTGTTTATAATTTTAAAACCTATAAATGTTGCCATAATGCAGGCAGCCACGCTTATTAATATATAAAAGCCCGCAGTTAAGTATTCTCCTGTTTTTAGCAATTGGAAATTTTCTAAACTAAAGGCAGAAAAAGTTGTAAACCCACCGCAAATTCCTGTAGCTAAAAAAAGCTTTGCATTTTCTGTTATCAAATTTGTTTTTTCGCTTAAGGCAAACACAATACCTATAAACAAACAACCTAAAATATTAATGAAAAGGGTATGTAAAGGAAAGTTTCCCGTTTTCCATACTATTGTTATAAAGTAGCGCAACATTGCACCAATACTACCACCCAACCCAACGAATAAAAAACTTTTAATCATAATTTAGTATGTTGTCGAACTGTCGGCTGATGTATATTTAAAGTCAACACTCCACATATCATTCCTTCGCACCACCTTAATATTCATTGGTTGTTTCATATAAGAATTACTGTAATTTATAATTGTAGTGGAATCATTTTCGTCGGTAAGTGTATTTATGATGTAAGAAGCTTTTTTGTATGCCTGTTTTTTTTCAGGGGGAAGACGTTCGTAATATGTTTTATAAGAATCAAACATCGCGGTGTTTTGAACATCATTCAAAAGAAGCTTTTCAGCTGATTTAAAATTACCATCCAGTGTAGCCCGAATAAATTCTGTACCTGTGGCTACTGATGTTGATGGGCGTTTTGCATCGTTGTTGTTGCATGATCCCAAAACTATTAAAAGCATTAATATTTGTAATGATAATTTCATGTATTAAATTATAGATTTTAAAATAGAATTGTCTCAAATTTATATCTAATATTTTGGATGTAAGTAACAAAAAAAAGTACCCATAAAGAGTACTTTTTTATTCGTCATTATTATTTTAGATATTTTTATAGATATGATCTGTTCTGTTTCTGTTCTTTTGCGCTGCTTCTTTTTCTTCCATCGTATCCTTGTCGTCTTTGTTGTAAGCCTTTATAATTGCCTTTACAAGTTTGTGTCTTACAACATCTTCTTCATCAAGTTCTATATGCGAAATACCATCAATATTTTTTAATAAACGGGAGGCACGCCATAGTCCGCTCTGCATATTTTTTGGTAAATCAACCTGTGTAGGGTCACCTGTTATTATAGCTTTGGCGTTGGGGCCAATCCTTGTTAAAAACATTTTGATCTGAAGATCGTTTGTGTTTTGCGCTTCATCTAAAATAATGAATGCATTATCCAAAGTTCGTCCACGCATGTAAGCCAATGGAGCAATTTCTATTATCCGTGTACTCATATAATAAGCAAGTTTGTCTGCAGGTATCATATCATCCAACGCATCGTATAAAGGACGTAAATATGGGTCAATTTTTTCTTTAAGGTCACCCGGTAAAAAACCTAAACTTTCACCTGCTTCAACTGCCGGACGGGTAAGAATGATTTTTTTAACCAGTTTATTTTTTAATGCTCGTACTGCAAGAGCAACTGCTGTATAGGTTTTACCGGTTCCTGCGGGACCGATTGCAAAAACAATATCATTCTTATCGCATGCCTGCACCATTAATTTTTGATTCGCAGTTCTTGCCCTGATCGTTTTACCGTTTGGACCAAATACCAATACATCGTTGGGATTACGGTCAATAAAATTATCAATACTTTTTTCATCATCCCCACCCAATACCTGCGAAAAATAATTTTCACTCATGTGCCCACTTCGTTCTAGGTATTTTATTAAAAGATCTATTTTTTCTTTCGCTTCTTCAATTTGTTCTGAGGCACCGCTTAATTTTATTTGTGTGCCTCGGCTTAAAATTTTTAAAAGAGGAAATTTCTTTTTCAGAATGTCGAGCTTGCCGTTGTTAACTCCGAAAAATTCAATGGGGTTTACATTTTCTAAATTGATGATGGTTTCTGTCAATTTTTATTTGCTTTGTTTGAGTGATAATTTGTTGAAGAATATCAGTTTTCTGTTATTATCAAATTTAATGAATAGCTGTGGTTATATACCCATTATAATTATTCACATTATTAAAATCTTATGTGAAAAAAGAATTTAGAATTTTCCAACAATTTTAAAATTAATCAGCCTGGGAGTTAATCTGTTCGGCAAAGCATAAACTGTATTGGCAAAATCTTTTATTAGCTGGAAGGAAATAGTATTTTCTCTGTTTATAAGGTTAAACACTTCTAAACTGGCCCATATGTTTTCAAATTTTCGAAATGGACTGTGGCTTCTTCTTACAGATTTCTCACTAAGTAACAATGCGCTAAAACCCATATCAACTCGTATGTATGCAGGAATAATCAGGCCGTTTCTATACTTTACGGAACCCGGAATATTATAACTCATGTTACTGCCATAGATAGCATTTAGATGAACTTTAAAATTTTTATTAGTCGGTAAATAATCTTCCAGGTAAAGCCCTACAGTTATTAATCTGTCAGTTGGGCGGCGCACATAACCAACGTCATTTTTTACACTGTCTTTAACCTTTCTGTCAATTGTTCCTGCGTTTATAATTTCTCCGGCTGCATTCTTGTAATTATAATAACTGTTGTTGTTTAAATTTTCTTTTGTACGCATCAGCCCAATACTCAACCAGCTTTCTGCATCTTTTACCAGTTCTCCGAAAAGTCTGAATTCAACTCCCGTTGCATAAGCTTTAGCATTGTTGCTGCCGAAGTATCTTATTTTTACATTGTCTATATCGTATGGTACAACTGCAGTCATTTGTTTGTAATAAGCTTCAGTTGTAAGTCTAAGAATTCTGTTGCCATTCCCTTTAAAATTATAATCAATACCTGCTACAAACTGGTTGCTTTTTTGTGCTTTAATATTTTGGTTAACGGAGCCATCGTTTCTCCGTAATTCTCTGTAAAACGGAGGTTGGATATAAACGCCTGCTGCTGCTTTAAAAACAATGTCTTTATTTCCCAAAGGGTTCCAGCTTATTTGTGCTCTTGGGCTTACTAAAAATTCTTGGTTTAGACTGTTGTAATTAAACCTTACGCCCGCCTGTAAAGTAATATCGCTGTTCTTTTTACTAAGCTTTATATTATCCTGAATATAGCCGCTGTATTTTTGAATACTTAAATTAGCATTGCTGTTTTGAACATTGTAAATTGCTAATGATCCAGCAACATAAGGAAGCGAATAACCTGCAGAATCCCGGTATTCAAACTGCGAAAGTTTATCTTTTATGTTTGTTTGCTCTGCAGATAATCCCCACTGTATAAAATTATTTTTTGCATCATAACTTCCTTTGTGGCTTGCGTTATATACTTCAATATTTAACTGGTTTCTTGCATAATTTTGATAAAATCCTGCACCCAATGGATTAGTAATTTGACCAAATGTTGGGCTTGTGTTGTCAAAGTCTCTGTCACCAAAAAGATAAGCTGCACCAATATCAACATTTTCCTTTTCCTTATCTTTAAAACGGCTCAGCATCCATTTAAATTTTGTTTTTTTATTTATGGATTGTAAAAGTGATAAGCCGATTAAACTGGAAGTGTAATTGTCTTTTTCCTGTCCCTCAAAAAATACATCCAATCCAAGATTTGCTGTAAAAAACGGTGAAAAAACCGAGGTTGTTTTCTTTACAGATTCTGGAAAAAATGTAAATCTTGATGTAGAAATAATACCAAGCAGTTCAATCTGAAGTTTTGGTGAAATGGTATAGCTTAAAAATCCCTGTGCGTCAGATGCGGACGGAATGTAAGCACCTGTAGTTGGCTGGTTGCTAAGCAGATTTCTGTTGCTTTTATTTCGCACACCGGTTAAATATGACAACTTTCCGTTTTTTGAGGCTCCCTCAAATTGCAAACCCTGCTCCAATAAACTGACATAAGCGGTACCGCCAAAACTAGCAGGTTTTTTATATTGGATGTCGAGAACACTGCTCATTTTATCGCCATACTTGCTTTGAAATCCTCCGGTGTAAAAATTTACATTTCTCGTCATATTAGGGTTGATAAGACTCAACCCTTCTTGCTGGCCACTGCTTACTAAATAGGGTCTGTAAATTTCAAAATCATTTATATAAATTAAGTTTTCGTCGTAGTTGCCACCTCTTACATTGTATTGAGATGTGAGCTCATTGTTACTGCCAACGAGTGTTTTTATCAATCCTTCCACACCGCCAACCGTGCTGGGTATTATTACTGCTGTCTTCGGGTTTATTTTTATCAGTCCCGTTTCTTTTCTTTCTTTTTCATTCCCAACGCTAACAGCATCAAGGGTTTTGCCGGTTTGTTTCAACTTTATTAATATGGTTTCAATTTCATCATTACTTAAGAAGAAATTCTTTTGCTGGTCTGCAAAACCGGTGTAGCTAAAAATGAGTGCCAATGATTTTTGTGCCGGAACTTTCAGCGAGAATGTACCATTATCGGCAGATAAAATTCCAGAATTTTTACCAAGAATTATAATAGAAACATTTTTTAACGGAGCATCATTATCATCGACTACTTTACCTGAAATTGTTGCAAGTTTCGTTTGTGCAGTTGCAGAAATGGTAAGGATGCAAAGTAAAAAACCAATAAAAAATCTCATGCACTGAAGATAGAAAAAAATTAAGAATTTTGAGATGAAACATCTAATAAAAAGTACTTAATGAGGCTTTTCGTTTTATATTTGACGGGGATAAAAACTTTACTAGGTTATGGTTAATAAAAAGTTCTTAATAGCATTTTTTTATTTTAATTCTTATAATTTTTAATAGTTGCAGTTTAAAAAAATTATGCATCATACCAATGCAGAAATGATGTTAGAAATAGATGTCTTTAGTTATCTGATTTTTTCCTGTATTACCGTCTCTAAAATTTCGCAATTTTGCAAATAAAGGGATTAGGAAAATTTATGTAGACAATTGGATTCTTTGTTTTGCGCCATTGCCGGCTTAATTTACTTATGGAATTGTAGAAAACGTATTGTTGAAGATGCAGAGATTTCGAATAACTAAAAATTTATTATGAAATTTAAAGTTCATTTAATTGCCGTAACAATTGCACTTCTTGCCGGTTGCGCAACTAAAGAGAATAATAAAAAAATTATAGGTAAATGGGTGGGTACTGAATGGCTTGTAAATTCAGTTGCATCTAGCCTTAAGGCTGATAAAGCCTTTTTTGTGTTTAATGAAAAAGGCACTTATAGTTTTGAATATGCCGGCTCAAAAGAAGAAGGAACTTACAAAGTGGAGAATGATATGCTGTTTACAAAACCTGCAAACCAGCAGGAAATAATGGTGAAGATATTTAAGCTTACAAAAGACAGTCTTGTTTTTGACATGAACAGAAGCGGACAATCAGAACGGTTAACACTTCGCAGAAATTAATTATTAAATATTTTATACTTTTTAAATATCATTCTATGAAATTTTTTTTATTACTGTTTGTTTGTTTTCCCATTATTTCTTCAGCCCAAAAACTTTCTACTGCAGAAATAACCCGTTGTAAAATGCAGGCGGCAAATGTTACTATTTACAGAGATAATTATGGAGTTCCGCACATTTATGGTAAATCAGATGCTGATGCAGTATTTGGTTTATTGTATGCACAATGCGAAGATGATTTTAAAAGAGTTGAATTAAATTATATTGAAAAACTTGGCAGACTTGCAGAAGTAAATGGCGAAACTTCTTTATACAGCGATTTGTATATAAGGTTACTCATTGATAGCAGCGATGCAATAGCCGATTATAAGATAGCACCACTGTGGTTACAAAAATTATTGGTGGCTTATGCGGATGGCATCAATTATTTCCTGTATAAAAATCCATCTATAAAACCTGCATTGCTTACCCGTTTTCAGCCATGGTTTCCTTTGTTGTGGACGGACGGAAGCATTGGCGCCATCAGTACCGGCGGCGTTACTGAAGAAGAAGTGAAAAACCTTTATACCGGCAACAGAACAGCATCAACCTACAACCCAAAAAAATTTGAAGAAATTTCTACGGGTTCAAATGGATTTGCTATCTCTCCTAAAAAATCTGCATCAGGCAATGCACTGCTTTACATAAACCCACACGTTACATTTTATTTTAGGCCGGAGGTTCATATGGTAAGCGAAGAAGGATTAAATGTATATGGTGCAGTTACATGGGGACAGTTTTTTATTTACCAAGGTTTTAATGAATACTGTGGCTGGATGCACACCAGCAACAATGTTGATGTTGCAGATATGTATGCAGAAAAAATAACCGGCAATAAAAATGATCTTGAATATTTATATGATAATAAAAAAAGTAAAGTAGAACATAAGAATATTGCGCTTCGTTTTAAAAAAGGCGATGTTTTTCAAACAAAAAATATTGCTGCGCTTTATACACAACACGGTCCTGTAATGACGTTTAGAAATGAAAGTTATATAACCGTGAAAAGCAGCAACAGAATGATGAACGGGTTAATACAAAGCTGGCAACGTACAAAAACCAAAGGGCTCGCAGATTATACCCAAACGATGGAGCTTAAAGGAAATACCAGCAACAGCACTGTGTTTGCTGATAACAAAGGAAACATCGCTTACTGGCATGGCGATTATATACCCGTAAGAAATACGAAATACAACTGGAGTAAACCTGTTGATGGAAGTATTTCTGAAACCGATTGGAAAGGTATTCATGCATTAAAAGATATTGTGCAAATGATAAATCCCATAACAGGATTTATACAAAATTGCAATTCAACACCGTACACCGTAAGTGGTGCAAGCAGTCCGATAAAAAATAATTATCCAAAATATATGGCTCCGGACGGTGAAAATTTTAGAGGTATAAATGCAGTAAAAGTTTTACAAAATGAAAATGCCTTTACGATCGAAAAATTAATAACAGCGGGCTATGATAAAAACCTTGCTGCTTTTGAAGTTCTGATGCCGGCACTAATAAATGCTTTCGAAAAAATAACACCAACTGATAGTTTGTATACTTTGCTAAAAGAACCCATTACGTTATTAAAAAAATGGGATTATCATGTAGCCGAAAACTCAGTAGCTACAACCCTTGCAGTAGAATGGGCGCAGCGATTGACAACAGCCATAAGAAAAGTATATGTTGATGAAGACGAACCTGATCAGGTAGCTACAACCAGGCAATTTGCCGCAACTGCAAATTCAACTGATCTTTTACTACCACTGGTAAAAACAATTGATGCACTTAAACAAAAGTATGGCACATGGGTGGTTGAATGGGGAAGCATAAACCGTTACCAGCGCATCAGTAATGACATGAATCAGGCCTACAATGATGCTGGCAAAAGTTATCCTGTGCCATTTGCTTCAGCTTTGTGGGGTATGCTGCCATCTTATAACAGCCGTTATTTTGAAGGTACTAATAATCGATATGGGGTTAGTGGTAACAGTTTCGTTTGCGTTGTTGAATTTGGCAAAAAGGTAAAAGCAAAATCTTTGCTGGCAGGCGGAAACAGTGGAGATCCATCTTCTCCACATTTTACAGATCAGTTGTTGATGTATACACAAGGCAAATTCAAAGACGTATTGTTCTACAAAGAAGATGTATTAAAACATGTTGAGCGTAAATACAAACCGGGAGAATAATTAAATCCATTTAATTAGCTATAAGATACTATAACCAAATGTTTTTTTCTTTCAAGGAAAGAAAACTCGTACTTAACGGTTTTGATATTATGTCTATATTAAATTAATCTGCATAATTTATTTTATTATTTAAATTTTTTTGATACAAACTATTTTTTGATATTTCATTTTGTTAAACCAAATGGCAAAGAAATTCTTTTAGCAAATCATATAATTTTTTCTATCAATTACATTAAAAATTAATAAAATTTGAATGGCACGTTTTTTATTCCTATTTAAAAGCCTTAAGGCCTTAAATCTTTAATTTAAAAAATATGCGAACACAAATCTTAACCATTACAAAAATTTTAATTTCAGGTTGTTTTATTATAACTTTTGCGTCTTGTAACAGCAATCCAACTACAACAATCACATCTACAAAAGACAGTACGACAACTGAAAACAAACAGGTAATAATAAAACCTACTATGCCTGCACCCGTTTGGGCACCTAGTATAAAACCTGAAATGCAGGTAGTTATTGAAAAATTAATAAGCCTTGGCGGTAAGCCAATAGAAACCCTTACGGCACCTGAAGCACGTATGCAACCTACCCCAACCGATGCAGTTATGGCTGTAATGCGAGATAATAATATGACAGCTCCTGCGGCACAGTGTGATACGATGGGTAAGGATATACCCGTAACAGGTGGTACTACCCACGTTCGCATTTATACACCTAAACAAGGTAAAGCTCCATACCCGGTAATAGTTTA
>JANXTG010000063.1 GCA_025352525.1 Ferruginibacter sp. | reverse complement strand
AATTTTTAATGCATACAATGCTATTGAACGTAGAGCAGCCGTTGGAGGTGTAAACTTATCGTCCCTCTTTAGCAATATAAATAATACGCCTAATACTGCACAAATTTTGAGTACAATCAAAACTTATGCGCCTAATGTTGCTTATTTTTCTGCAGCACAGCAAACGAGTATTCAAAATGCTAATACCATTGGAACAATGCAAACAGCATTAGCAGCTATTACTGATGGCAATACAAACGTTACAAATAATGAGCTTGCTTTTAGAGGGCTTGAAAGAAGAAATTTTAATATGCGTATCGGTCAGTCCAAATTATCAAGTGGTCAATTATTTATGAATGCTTCATTACCAATAAATGCCAATAATACTTTTTACACCTTTGGCGGATATGGCATAAGAGATGGTAACAGTGCAGGTTTTTACAGAAGACCCGTACAAAACAGAACACTCACAGAACTTTATCCAAACGGATTTTTGCCTGAAATAGGTTCTTACATTACAGATGTATCTATAGCAGTTGGTGTAAAAGGAAAATTAGGAACCTGGAATTATGACATCAGCAATACTTATGGTCAAAATCAGTTTAAGTATACCATAAAAAATACTTCCAATGCTACACTTGGTATTAAATCTCCTAAAGAATTTGAAGCAGGTAAATTAGGCTTTTCGCAAAACACTTCAAACCTCGATTTTTCGCATGAGTATGACGTGCTTGCAGGTTTAAACCTTGCTGTTGGAGCTGAGTTAAGGTTAGAAAATTATAAGATAAAAGCTGGAGATCAAAATTCTTATGAGCGTTATGATATAAATGGTTTACCGGCGACTTCTACAAGTGTTCCAACCCAACTACCAACTGACTTTTTTGGAAGTGGAAGACCGGGCGGCGCACAAGTTTTTCCAGGCTTTAGGCCTGAAAATGCTTTGAGTAGAAACAGAAATAGCCTGGCAGGTTATGTTGATGTTGAATTAAATCCCACTAAAGCCTGGTTGGTAAATGGTGCCGTTAGATACGAAAACTACTCAGATTTTGGAAGTACATTCAGCTATAAATTTGCTACAAGAATAAAAGCAGCTAAAGGTTTAAATTTTAGAGGTGCTATTGCAACTGGGTTTAGAGCACCATCATTACAACAAAAATATTTTAATTCTACAGCAACACAGTTCTTAGGAGGCATACCTTTTGACGTGGGTACGTTTACAAATGAATCTAAAACTGCATCATTATTGGGTATTCCAAATTTAAAACAGGAAACTTCCCAAAGTTACAGTGCAGGTGTTACCTACAAGGTGCCAAACTCTACACTAACTTTAACAGTAGATGGATATTTTATAAAAATTAAAGACCGTGTCATCCTAACCGGTCAGTTTGCAAGGCCTTCAGGAACACAAACAGGAGATCAATTGATACTTCAGCAGTCATTTGATGCGGCCGGTGCTAATTCCGCTACATTCTTTACCAATGCAATTAATACCGAGTCTAAAGGAATCGATTACATTGTTTCTAATAAATTTAATTTTGATGATTTTACATTAAAAACAGATTTAGCCGGTACAGTATCAAGAACAAGAAAAGTAGGTGATATCAAAGCATCTGATATTTTAAAAAATACAGGAAATCTTAATAATTATTTTGATGAAGCAAGCCGTATTTATTTAGAATCCGCAGTTCCACGATCAAAAATAGCATTGATCAACACCCTTAATTACAAAAAACTTGAATTCTTTTTACGCCATACATATTTTGGTGCTGTTACTGACCCAAATACTACAGATATAAATGGTAACGGTTTGGTAGAGGGGGGAACGATAAACGGTCAATTTTTAGCAACGGAACACCCTACGTTTGGCGGAAGAACAATAACAGATTTTTCAGTAGGTTTTATTGCAACAAAAACCTTAAGAATAACACTTGGAGCTAATAATATTTTTGACATTTATCCGGATAAAAACTTAAAAACACAAACTGCTGCAAGATTTAATACCGCAGGGGTTCTTCAGCCTGCAGGGACAATCGATTTAAGTAATAACAATCAGTTTGAATACTCAAGAAATGTTTCTCAATTTGGCTTTAATGGTAGATATATTTTTGCCAGATTAAGCCTTACACTATAAATAAGAATAAATAAAACATAAAAATCCGGTTGATAAAATATCAAACGGATTTTTTTAATATTCTCCTTGTTACAGAGGTCAAATTTTATCTGTTCTATAAATTTATTATTTGTAAATAATTAATAATAAATATTTTAAATCTATTTAGAAGGACATAATTGATTTAAACCTCATTTTCTTCTTTTATTAAAATAATAATCCTATCTTTGCGCTCCGAAAATTATGGCTAAGCAAGCACTCATTAAACAGGATGGATCGATAGTAGAAGCTTTAAGCAATGCTATGTTCAAAGTGAAATTGGAAAATGGTCACGAGATTCTAGCGACTATTTCAGGAAAGATGAGGATGCACTACATCCGCATTTTGCCCGGAGATAAAGTTGGTGTCGAAATGAGTCCATATGATTTAACAAGAGGTAGAATAATTTTTAGGTACAAATAAGTATTAGAATTTTATACCAAAATACATAAAAAAGTAAAATTTATTATCATGAAGGTAAGAGCTTCCATTAAAAAACGCAGCGCAGATTGCAAAATTGTGAGAAGAAAAGGGCGCCTGTACGTTATTAACAAAAAAAATCCCCGTTTTAAGCAAAAACAAGGATAATTAATTTAAAACAGAAAATCTTAAACTGAATAGAATATGGCTCGTATTGCCGGTATTGATCTGCCAAAAAACAAAAGAGGTGAAATTGGACTAACTTATATTTATGGGATTGGTCCAAACACTGCAAAGTACATACTTGGAAAAGCAGGAATCGATGTTAATAAAAAAGTAAACCAATGGAATGACGAAGAGCAAACTGCTATCCGTAATATCATTAGTGGAGAAATTAAGACTGAAGGTGCTTTACGCAGCGAAACCCAAATGAACATTAAGCGTTTATTGGATATAGCTTGTTACAGAGGCCTTCGTCACCGTAAAGGGTTACCGCTTCGTGGCCAACGTACACGTACTAATAGCCGTACAAGAAAAGGTAAGCGTAAAACAGTTGCAGGCAAGAAGAAAGTAGCTAAGAAGTAATTATAATAAACAACGAATTAAAAATTACGAATTCTGTGAACGCTTTGTTTACCCATAATTATTGATTTGTAATTGGTGAGGCCTCGATTTTTGGATATATCGCTAGATAGCTTTAGGCCAGCAGTAAGGATATACCGAACACACCTTGAGTGTGTATTTTTTAAAATGAGTACCTAGAATAAAAAAAATGGCAAAAGCACAAGGCAGTAAGCAAACAGGAAAAGCAGCTGCAAAGAAAAGAGTAGTAAAAGTTGAAGCACATGGTGACGCACATATCGTTGCTAGTTTCAATAACTTAATTATCAGTCTTACCAATAAACAAGGTCAGGTTATATCTTGGTCATCTGCTGGAAAAATGGGTTTTAGAGGTTCAAAGAAAAATACACCTTATGCTGCTCAAATGGCCGCTGCAGATGCTGCTAAAACAGCTTTGGATGCAGGTTTGAAAAGAGTTGATGTTTTGGTGAAAGGTCCGGGAAGTGGTCGTGAAGGTGCTATCCGTTCTTTATCTCAAAACGGTATTGAAGTAGCATCTATTAAAGATATTACTCCGATGCCTCACAACGGCTGTCGTCCTCCAAAGAAAAGAAGAGTATAACAAAGATTTCAGTCATAAGATATCAGAAACAAAATGGTAGTTAGAAGGTCTTGTGCAGTTGTTCTAGAAATCTATATTTTAACCGGGTTCATCATCGATTTTTAAGATTTTTATGATGGTGAATCGTCACTAAAAAATCACACATTAACAACTATGGCACGTTACACAGGCCCCAAAACAAAGATCTCCCGCAGGTTTGGAGAATTAATTACCGGAAACGGAAAGTGGTTAACCAAAAATAGTGTTCCACCCGGAATGCATGGCGGTACAAAAAAGCGTAAAACACCAAGTGAGTATGCGCTTCAGTTATCTGAAAAGCAAAAAGCAAAGTATACTTACGGTTTGCTGGAAAAACAGTTTCGCAAAACATTTGAAACCGCTGCACGTAAAAAAGGTGTTACAGGGGAAAATCTTATTAAGTTACTTGAAGCCCGTCTAGATAATACAGTTTACAGAATGGGTATCTGTATCAGCCGTCAGGGTTCACGCCAATTGGTAAGTCATAAACACATTACTGTAAATGGCGAAGTTCTAAATATTCCTTCTTACAGTTGCCAGCCTGGCGATGTAATTGGTCTAAAAAATAAAAGTGCTGCTAACAAATCTATCACTGATAATCTACGGGGCAAAAATCCTAAACATAATTGGGTAGAATGGAATGAAAGCGAAATGAAAGGTACTTTTCTTACCTACCCTGAAAGGGAAAGCGTTCCTGAAAATATTAAGGAGCAATTGATTGTAGAATTGTATTCGAAGTAAAGTTGACAACGGACCATAGACGACCGTAAAGGATTTCTTATTTAAATTTTAAATTAAAACCAACAAATAAAAATGGCCATTTTTAATTTTGTTAAACCAGATAAAATTGTTCTGCAAAAAGCTACTGATTTCGAAGCCCAGTTTGAGTTTCGTCCATTAGAGCCTGGATATGGTGTAACTATCGGTAATGCACTTCGTCGTGTATTGTTGAATTCTTTGGAAGGTTACGCAATCATCGGTATTAATATAGCTGGTGCAGATCATGAATTTGCAACTATTAAAGGTGTTACAGAAGATGTAACTGAAATGATTCTTAACTTAAAGCAGGTACGTTTTAAATTATTAGGAGATCATGATATTACTTCTGAAAAAGTAACCTTGTCTATTAAAAGCAAAACAGAATTTACTGCAGGTATGATTGGTGAAGCCACTCCAATGTTTGAAGTAATGAATCCTGAGTTGCTTATCTGTACACTTGACAGTAGTGCTAAACTTGATATTGATATTACTATCGGCAGAGGTCGTGGTTACGTGCCTGCTGAAGAGCACAAAGAAAAAAGTACTCAGTTCGGTTACATTCCTGTAGATGCTATTTACACTCCAATTAAGAATGTAAAATATCTTATAGAAAATACAAGGGTTGAACAGCGTACTGATTTTGAAAAATTAATTATGGATGTTGTTACTGACGGTACAATTCATCCTGAAGAAGCTGTCAAACAGGCAAGTCGAATTATCATCCAGCATTTGATGATCATTACTGATGAGAACATCACTTTTGATACTAAGGAAGATAAGAAAGAAGATATGGTTGATGAGCAAACTTTACAATTACGTAAAATGCTTAAGACTCCTTTGGAAGATTTAGATCTTTCTGTAAGAGCTTTCAACTGTCTTAAAGCAGCTAAAATTAATTCTCTAAGTGAATTGGTTCAGTATGAGCAGGAAGATTTAATGAAGTTTAGAAACTTTGGTCAAAAATCTTTGAGCGAAATTGACTCTGTTTTACAGGATAGAGGTTTAAGTTTCGGTATGGATTTAAGCAAACTAAAACTTGACGATGAAAATTAATTAGAAAAACGCTAATTAAAATTACAAAATATAATTCATTTAATAACTCCGAAAGGATAACCTGTAATTCCTGACACGGTACAGGGGAAAAAAAAAGAAAGTCATGCGCCACGGAAATAAAAATAACAATTTAAGCAGAACTGCATCGCACAGAAGAGCCTTGTTAATGAACCTCGGTTGCCAGTTAATTACTTATAAAAGAATTACTACAACTGTTGCAAAAGCAAAAGCATTGCGTAGTTATATTGAACCGCTTATTACCAAAACAAAATCTACAGATACCAAAGAAGCTATCAGCCATAATCACCGTATTGTGTTTAGTTACTTAAATGATAAAGCTGCTGTTAAAGAATTATTTACTGTTGTTGCTCCCAAAGTCGTTGGTCGTCCGGGCGGATACACACGTATTATTAAACTTGGTGCACGCCAGGGTGATAATGCAGAAATGGCTATGATTGAATTGGTGGACTTCAACGATGTTTATGGTAAATCAGTTGAAACTGCTGCTGAGCCTGCTAAGAAAACTCGTAGAAGTGGTGCTCCTAAAAAGAAAACAGATGATGTTGTGAATGCAGAAGCAGTTACAGTTGAAAATACAGAAATTCCGGTTACAGATTCTACAACCGAAGAAAAAAAAGAAGCATAAAATGTATAAATAAAATTTATATGAGCTCCGATATTTAATATCGGAGCTTTTTTTATAACATTGTATAAACGAAGAAAGCATTATCACAAAATGAGTAAATTTAATAACACAAAAGCGGTTTTATTGTTACAAGATGGAACGGTTACATACGGATCAGCTTTCGGAACAATAGGAACAACAACCGGTGAGTTATGTTTCAATACAGGTATGACCGGCTATCAGGAAGTTTTTACAGATCCTAGTTATTATGGTCAGGTATTGATTATGAACAGTGTACATACAGGAAATTACGGGGTATTATCTGCCGATGTAGAAAGTGATTCTGTGAAGGTTAAAGGAGTTATAGGGAGAAATTTGGAAGAAAAATTCAGCCGTTTTATGGCTGAAGATTCTTTACAGTCTTATTTTGAAAAACAAAATGTTGTTGCTATCAATGGTGTTGATACTAGGGCATTGGTGGAACATGTTCGTATAAAAGGTGCAATGAATTGCATCATCTCTTCGGAGGAAATGGATATAAAAAAACTGCGACAACAACTCGACAATGTGCCATCAATGAATGGGTTAGAACTTGCATCAGTTGTCAGCACAGTGGATTCTTACACTTGTGGAGATGAAAACAATGGTACTAGAGTCGCTGTCTTAGACGTAGGTATTAAAAAAAATATTTTAAATTGTTTGGTTGAAAGGGGTGTATTTGTAAAAGTATTTAATGCAAAAACAACTTTTGATGAGATGGAAACATTCTCGCCAAACGGATACTTTATAAGTAACGGACCCGGGGATCCTGCGCCAATGGAATACGCCATCGAGACGGTAAAAAATATTTTGGCTTCTGAAAAGCCATTGTTTGGAATTTGTTTAGGGCACCAGCTGTTGGCTTTGGCTAATGATATTCCTACTTTTAAAATGAAACATGGTCATCGTGGATTAAATCATCCTGTAAAAAATATCATTACCGGTAAAAGTGAAATCACTACTCAAAACCATGGTTTTGGTGTAGATGCCGATGCAATAAAAAACAATCATCACATCGAGATAACGCATTTAAATTTAAATGATAACAGTATTGAGGGAATAAGGGTTAATAATAAAAAAGCATTTTCTGTGCAATATCATCCTGAAGCTACACCCGGCCCGCATGATAGCAGGTATTTGTTTGATGATTTTGTGAAAATGATGACAGGATAATTTTTATATTAATAGGTCTTATTTATTTAATAATATTTTGATGAACATAGCTATTATAAACGGCCCTAACTTAAACCTTCTTGGTAAAAGAGAGCCGGAGGTTTATGGTAAAGAAACTTTTGAAACATTTTTCGAAAATTTAATTAGAAAGTTTCCAAATGTGCAATTCAAGTATTTTCAAAGCAATGTTGAAGGGGAATTAGTTAATGCCATCCAGGAATATGGATTTACAACAGATGGAATAATTTTAAATCCTGCAGGTTACACGCATACTTCTGTTGCAATAGGAGATGCTGTAGCAGCAGTAGTTTCAGCAGTTGTAGAAGTACATATTTCTAACATTTTTGCACGAGAAGAATTTAGAAAACATTCCCACGTTTCTGCAAAATGTGCGGGTGTAATAAGTGGTTTGGGTTTGAAAGGATACGAACTTGCTGTTCGTTATTTGATTGATTCTTTATAATCATTTATAACTTACAAAATCTGTTGCTGATTTCTGCTATCATTTTTTTATAAATCTCCAACCCTTCAAATTGATCCTGAATAAAACTGTTGTCCTCTAAAGCCCCAATTACTTTATTCATTTCAATATTATTTTCATACAACATTTTGCGGTATGGGTTTGTATAATCTTTCTCCCTTGATTTTAAAATACCCTCTGTCATCCATTGTTTGGTAGAAACTGTTTCGTTTAATAGTTTTTTAAATAAATCAACAGTAAATTGTTTCGTAGTAATATTCAATATTTCAAGAAGTGAACAGTAGGCATGTTCCAACAATTGTTTATGGTATTTTTTCCCTTCTTCTCTATAGATGTCATGTACATCATTCCAACTACCGACTTTTTCTGAAACTATATCATCCTTCAGTTGTTTAAGGTTTGCCGTTTTCATTAATTGACCACCAATATTTATCCATCCAGTTCTACTGATTAAGAAGGGTATTGAACTTTTTAATTCTTCAAAATTATTAAAATTATTTTTTGTAAGATGGCTTACCAAAGTACACATTCCGTAATACTGTATTATTTCCTTAAATACCTTGATAGATTGCGGTACTTTAATAATTGTAGTTAATCTGTTAGTATTTTCCAGACCGGTTGCTAAAGCGGTATCATTTTTTTCTGGAGTTAATTTTTCTAAAAATGATACAGCATCAAAAATTTCATTAATTGTATCCGGTGCCAGATAATTATATTCAATTAACTGAATTTTTTCAGTTCTTTTGTCTCTGTCTTTATATTTCCAAGCGTTACGTTCCAGCGCATACATGTTGTACATAAACCAATATGCCGGCATTACAACCAACTGATCGTTTGCAACATCATTACTGATTAAACTAAAAGGAATGGAAATATTTAGCTCAGCGGGAAAATCTCCTTTTGCAATAATGGTAAATGATGCAAATTTCGAATTGTGTTTTAAACTTACACACAAGCCCGGCCAAAATCCCCGTCCTGCTTGTATTTCACCATCTGCGCTGCGGCTGTTATGGTTGCTGCCGATGGTGGCTCCTGCTGCCATATTACTTTGGCCCATAACAAGAGCTGCGCATAAAAATGAATTGTTGTGATGCTGTTCGTGGTTAGGGAAAATAAGTGAGTTTAAAACTTCGCAACAAGAAATGGTTGAGTTATTCCCAAGATACGAATTTATTAATCTGGCCCCATATTTTAACTGAGAGTGAGAGGCCATAATAAAACGCACTGCTTTAACTCCGTAAAATATTCGGCACCCAAAACCTACAATTCCATTTACCAGTTCACAACCTTCTCCAACCTGTGTTTTTCTTTTTGCATCACTGTTAATTGTTACATTTTTTATTTTATTGGCACCCTTTAAATATGCATCGCTTCCTATCCAGACATCTTTTAAAATACCACAGTTTTTTATAACCGTGCGTTCTCCAATTTTACCATAATACCCTCTTTTATTATCGAGTTCTTTTTGAGTGAATTTTTTAAACTGGTCCATTAATTTTTCTTCAGTTCTATATTTACTCCACATATATGCATCGCCGGGTAACATGCCGTTAAATGGTAAGATGCTCCTTCCACCATTTTCATTACAAACTTCTACCCATGATCTTATGCTTTCATCTTCTCCTTCTTTAATAATACCATTACCAAATTTTGAATAATCAGTTGTTGCAAGTTCATGCACGTTGGCTATCATTACATTTTCTGAAATAATAAAATGGCTTAGATAATCTACATTATCAATACATACATTATCTCCCAGATCGCAACTTATAATTGTACTGTTATATAAACCAACAGGCATGCGAAAATTGTGAAACTCTTTGTAAAGTGGTTCAAGAATACCTATTCTAACAAGACCATAAAACTTACAGTTTTTTATGAGTAAAGCTTTAAAATCTTCTGCAACCAAAACATTATTCCAGTTATCTGAGGTGTTTCTGTTGAGTATTAAGGTGTCTAATTCAGGCGTTGTAAGTGGTCTGTATTGTCTTCCTTCGTTTTGTATATTTCTTATGTAATATTCATCTTCACCATCCGGAATATACTGTGCATTTATAAAGTTATAACCCAATTCTTTTACGGCATGCGTTTGAATAATATTCATAATTTATCGTCTTATAAACTCCTTTTAAAGAGAATAAAATTTTTTATAAAATCAGATTTGTTATTTATAATTTTTTTTATTGTATTTTCCATTCCGGTATTCTTCCCGGTGTGTAAGGTGCACCTTTTTGTTCGAGTATAATTTCAATTTTTTTAATTTCTTCACCAATAGTTTTTACTTCGGTAAGCACAGGAGAAAATTGTTGGCCTGCAATTGTGTAAGAACTCATATATGCATTTGTTGGCGCAGATGTGGTAGACATTAAATTTTGCATAATATCATTTATTCTGCCTGCAATAGAAGTAGATGCTTCAAATTCTCTTTTTGTTAAGGATTCATCCCCGTTTAAAATAATATCAGCAGCAGCCAGTCTCTTTTCTATACTAAAAATATTTTTTATAATAGATGGATCTGCAGAAGCCGTTTGCAAAGTTGCTTCCTTTAAAAATTTTATTTTACTAAGCAGTTCGTTACGGTAACCGTTTGTAGCATCAAATGCACGTTTAAGTTCTGATACTTTTTTGCCAAATTCTGACATTGCTTTTCTGTCTGTAACTGCTAATGCTGCAGTGTTCAAAGACTCAATTAAAAATTGCTGCGGAGCAACGAGTTCTGTAAAGTTTCCATCTTCAAATTTGCTTAAAGAAACTTTATAAATACCTGGCATAACAAATATTCCCCGACTTCTGGAATTTGAAATGTCTGTATCATCACCGGCAGAGAAATTGATTGCATTTTTTGCATCATCTCTAAAATCCCAGTTAATGCGGTTCATTCCTTTTTTTACGGGCGTCTTTAATCTCCTCACTACACCGCCAGTTTCATCAGTAATTGTAAAAAGAAGATAAGGTGCCGGTTGTGCATCTTCCATTCTTAAAGAATCTATTGTTGGGTAATAAAAAGCTTCTCCTTTTTTTATCTTTTCATTTTCTGACTGCTGTCTTTTTTCTTTTAGTGATTTGATTTCATTTTTAATAAAGTAAGTAAATACAGAGCCAGGCTTGGGGTTCGGTGTATTCCAGTAACTTTCTCCCTGAAAACCTTTGTCTCTTGAACCAAGCGGAATAGATTCCATATACATCCACGCTTTTTTTACAGGAGAAATAAATGCACTTTTTTGTAGATCTTCTTTTTTTAAATTTCTTAAAGCACTATAATCATCGAGCACGTAAAATCCACGGCCAAAGGTTGCAATCACAAGATCGCTTTCCCGCTTTTGTATTTCCATATCCTTTACTGCCAAAGTTGGCAAACCACCTTTTAACTGTATCCAGTTGCCACCGCCATCAATAGAAAAATAGACTCCAAATTCTGTACCTGCAAACAATAGATCTGCATTTATATTATCTTCTGCAACGCAGTAAACAGTGCCTCTCGCAGGCAAATTATGTTGAATTGGTAACCATGTTTTTCCACCATCTGCCGTTTTAAAAAGGTAAGGTTTAAAATCGCCGTAACGATGGTGATTAAATGTGGCATACGCAACATTTTTATTTTTTGAAGAAGCAATAATTTGGTTCACATAAGTACGTTCCGGCACGCCGGGAATATTATCAGTTTTACTCCAGTTTTTTCCACCATCTGTGGTAATATGTATTAGTCCATCATCAGTACCAACGTATAAAATATTCTCATCTAAAGGCGACTCCGCTATCGTTGTTGTTTGCCCGTAAACATCTGTTGACTGGTTTTTAGCAACTGCATCTACCGACCAAACTCTGCCCATTACCTGCAGTTTATTTCTGTCAATTCCACGGCTCATTTCGGGGCTGATTGTTTTCCATGTACTGCCTTGGTCATCCGTTCTGTAAACTTTATTTGCACCAAAATATAAACGTTTGTGATCGTGCTGAGATATAAGCATTGGTGCATCCCAATTCCAGCGCAAGGCGGCTTCACCTGCGGCCTCCACAGGCTGGATATTTAGTTTTTCGCCGGTCAGTTTATCATACCGTACTATGCCGCCATATTGCGATTCTGCATAAACAGTATTTGGATCAACATAATCGGCCTGGCTTTCAAAACCATCGCCACCATTGGTTATAAACCAATCGCTGTTTACGATTCCATTCTCGCTTTTTGTACGGCTTGGCCCACCCAAACTAAAATTATCCTGTGTGCCACCATAAACGTTGTAAAAAGGAAAACTATTATCTAAAGAAACTTTATAGAATTGTGTTATAGGAAGATTTGCTTTAAAATTCCAGTTTTGTGCAGCATCATAAGTTTCATATAAACCTCCATCACAACCTTCTATCATATGTAGTGTGTTTGTAGGATCAATCCATATTACATGGTTGTCAACATGTTTGTTTTTGTCGCCGAGATTGGTGAAAGTTTTACCGCCATCTGTACTTACTTTGGCATAAGTATCCATTGCATAAATTTTATTAATTTCTTTGGGATCACAAAAAATCTCCTGGTAATAATTTCCACTGTTATAAAATGGTCCTCTTTTTTCCCAGCTTGCACCACGGTCAGTAGATGCAAATAATCCACCTTTTGCTTTGTCTGTCGTCTCAACAATTGCATATAAATAATCAGAATTTACCGGACTCATAGCCATTCCTATTCTGCCGATATTAACATCAGAGGGAAGACCTTTCATCATTTTATTCCATGTTGTTCCTCCATCTGTACTTTTGTACATGGCACTTTCGGGACCACCACCGATATATGTAAAAACCTTGCGTTGGCGTTGGTGCGCTGCTGCATAAATTGTGTTGGTATTTTTTGGATCTATCATTACCTCATTAAAACCTGTATGCTCGCTTACAAATAATATTTGCTTCCAATTTTTTCCACCATCAGTAGTTTTGTAAATTCCCCTCTCTCCGCCACTGTTCCATAATGGACCATAAGCAGCAACATAAACAATATCATTATTCGTTGGGTCTACAGCAATTTTACCAATGTGTTCAGAAGTTTTTAAGCCCATATTTTTCCAGCTCTTGCCTGCATCTTCACTTTTATAAACGCCATCGCCATAGCCAACTACTCGTTGGTTATTGTTTTCGCCACTGCCTGCCCAAACTATATTTGAATTAGTTGGATCAATGGTTACACAACCCATCGAAAAAGATGCTTCGTTATCAAATAACGGAATATAAGTGTTACCGGAATTATTCGTTTTCCAGATGCCGGAATTGGCTGTAGCTATGTAATATTCTGCATTGTTTTTTGGATTAACTGCGAGATCAACGATTCGTCCTGATACCAAGGCGGGTCCTATGTTTCTAAATTTAAGACCATTAAAAGTACTTGTTTGAAAAGGATCATTATTTGTTGCTTTCGTTGTATCAGCAACTGTCTTTTTTTGTGAAAAAACGGGAGTTGCCAAGGAAATACTCAGCAAAACAATTATACCTAGTAATATTAATTTCATAAGTCATTATTTTAGTGGTTGAAAATTAATCAACAAAGTTGGATTATGTAGCATTTAAAAAAACTTTATTGAAAGCATTAAAATAAATAAATGATGTTTTTTAATCATCAATATTAAACTTTAGCGCATCTGCAAATACTTTTATGCTTGCGCAATATTTTAAAATGGTGCTTAAATGACTCCAAGCCTAAATTTAAAATGTGTATTAATTCTCACAAATCAAATTTTGCTTTTTACAGGTATCCATATTTCTTCTTCTGAAGATGGGTCACCATTTTTATATTTATCTCCAAGTACTTCAAAATGAGCTCTAGCGTCTAAAAAATATTCCTGCGAAGTTGGCAGCCATGTTTGAAAAATATATTGAAAAGTACTGTCGTCTGCATTGCTGCCTTTATGTAAAAAAACGGCATACAAACCTTCTGGTATGATGAGTGTTTCCATATTTGCAGGAACATCGTTAAAAGATGATACTACTGTTGCTGCCCATTTGGTAAAATAAGCAGTGGGGTTAAATTGTTTAAAATTATAATTTTCATTATAAAGCTGTAAAGAAAATAAATCTGCTGATATTTTATTTTTAATTTGTTTTAACCGTGGCATAAAACTTTTCCAGAGTTAAATGGTTTTATTATCTGTAAAATTCATTTTACAACTGCATCCAATTAATTTTTCTCTTTTTAATGAATGATCGTTGGCTGCATAACTTTTTAGTTTTAAATAAATCTTTTGTAATAATATTATAATTTTAGTCAATAAAAGTTGAGAAAAGTTTTATTGTTGAGCTTAGCCCGGATAGAAGCGGCACCGAAGCAAAGCGCAGGTACAGCGTATAGCCGGAAACCGATGCTGAAGTAACTTTAAAACCTCATGCTTCTAAACTATTTTAGAAAAGAAATTATATCGGCTATTGTTACTGGACTTTTTTTATCATCAATTTCAATGACAATTAAATAACCGTTTGCACCACCAGCATTTTTTATTGCTTGTGTAAGTAAAAGCTGGTCGCTTGCTTTCAGAAAACCGGTTTTATTGTTCCATATTTCTTTTGTGCAAAGGCAGCCGGCCGTGGGTGTGTATGGTGCGTATATTTTTGAGGAGTAAAAAGCCGTATCTAATGTTGTGCCATGCGCAATAATTTCTGTGCGACCGGCTTTGCCTGCATAAAATGAACCGTAAATAGGTTTGTAATTTTTAAAATTATCTGGCAATAAATTTTTGTAATTTCTGATGTTCCAAACAGTATCAACTAAACTGTTGTCTTTATAAAAATGAGTAGCCTTAAATTCGAACGGCATGGTGAGTTGCACATTTGTTGATGGCCCAATAAAAAAACTTTTAGAGGTATCAAAACCGTCCATTCTAAAAATGCCTTGCGGAGTATTGCCATTGGTTATATAACCGGGCATATTACTTGAACTACGTGCAAGTTGGCCAACAGAAAAGAAATTTCCATCGGTGTCTTTTATAAAATTCCCATCACTGTTTCTTACCAATGCAAGCCCAGGATAATTTCTGTTTTTTCTTTGAATGCTGATCACTAAAACCTGTCCTGGTAAATAATTGTTATTAAAAAAAGTTTTAAGGGAAGGGATAATATTTTTTTTATCGTAATTTTTTATTTGCTCTGAAACCTCATACAGTATTGTATTTTCAGCATCTTTAACAAGTAAGGCTGTCGTTTGCTGTAGCATTAATTTTTTTTCCGTAGATGTGGTTGCAGGCAAAATATAGTTGGCAGCCATGGCCACTAATTTTACATCGTCTGTAGTATTTTTAAAAATAATTTTTATTTGGGCAGTATATTTATTTGGATATTCTGCATTTATTAATTCTAATAAAGCCTTTTTAAATAATACGCTGCGGGCTGAAATATTTTTTACTGCTTCATCAATTTTACCATTTATAAATGTTGATTGAAACTTTACAAGATTAATATTGTTGATGGCATTTATCCATGCATCTTCTGTATTATCATTAAGCGGTAACGCAAATGTTTTGTTGATATTTTTTACAATACTGTTGTAAAAAAGGGATCGCTTTTCTTTAAGTGCATCCTTAAAATAAGGACCTGTATTTTGTGCATTAGCAATATTTGCTGACAGTAAAATAATGGCAGCAAGAAAAATTATTTTATTTAATATTTTACTGTACATATTGGTTTAGGAAAACCTGTATTTTATCGAATGAATCTGTAAGTGTTGCACCTGTCCAACCATGGCCTTGTGTGGCATAAAAAACATACTGCTGTGCTATTTTAAATGAAATAAGTTTATCTCTTAAAGTTGTTGCCTGCGTAACTTTTACAAGTGGATCTGCTCCACCATGTAAAATTATTGTTGGTACCGCCTGCGCATTTGCAAAAGTTATTGGACTGCTTTGGCTGTATAATATTGGGTTTGATGTGGGTGAAGCACCATTAAACAACTGCGAAATAGAAGATGGCGGCGCAAACATAGATGCAGGATCGTTGTACATGGCGGTCATATCTGTTGGGCCAAAAAAATCTACCACCGCTTTTATTTTTACAGGACTTGCATATTTATAAGCCTGTAACAATGCTAAATGCGAACCTGCGCTTACACCCAAAACAACATATTTATCTGATATTTTAAATTCGTTTCTTTTGCTGTAAATGTACTCCAACGCTGCTTTTACGTCATTTTCCTGCGTGGGGAAAAGAGTCGTTGCATTAATCGCCAATCTGTAATTAATATTTATGATTGCATAATCCGGTAACCTCTTTTTCATGGTATCTACATAAACGGATAATTCCGATTTATCGCCGGTACTCCATCCACCACCGTGTATCATTATCATAACTTTTGTAGTTGCACTTCGTCCGGCCGGTAAATACACATCCATTTTTTGTAAAGGATCAGTACCATAAGCAATATTTTGCTGTGTGCTAGCGGCAACTCCTGTTGGTGAAACGATAGTGTTTGCCCCATCCAAATTATTTTTTTGGCAGGAAAACAATAATATCGCTGTTATGCTGTACAAAAATATTTGTTTCATAAAATATTAGCTTTTAGAAAATTATTTTAAATCCAACTTAATCTGCAATTCCTCAAACTGCTTCTCATCTATCGTACTTGGCGCATCAATCATCATATCTCTACCGCTGTTGTTTTTAGGGAATGCAATAAAATCTCTTATACTTTCGCTGCCGCCTAAAATAGCACAAAGCCTGTCAAACCCAAACGCAATACCACCATGTGGCGGCGCACCGTACTCAAAAGCACCTAATAAAAAACCAAATTTATGCTGCTGTTCTTCTTCACTCATACCAAGTGCCGCAAACATTTTTTGCTGTAATTCTTTTTGAAATATACGAATACTGCCGCCACCAATTTCATTACCATTTAGCACCATATCGTACGCATTTGCTTTAATATTTGCGTAAGGGTGTTTTAGGTATTCAGTTGCGTTTGTAATCTTTGGGTCGTTATTTATCATGGTATGTATGTCGCTTGGTTTTGGAGATGTAAACGGATGGTGCCTTGCTACCCAACGGTTATCTTCTTCTGCGTATTCAAACAATGGAAAATCCAATACCCACAATAATTTATAATCATCGGCTTTGCGTAATCCAAGTGTTGTACCCATGTACATGCGCAAATCGCTTGCAGCTTTTCTTGTTTTTTCTTCAGCCCCTGCAACAATTAAAATAAGGTCCCCTGCAGTTGCATTTGCTGCAGTTGCTATGGCTTTTAATTTATCTTCTGTATAAAATTTATCTACGCTGCTTTTAAAAGTTCCGTCTTCATTACATTTTATAAAAACCAATCCTTTCATTCCAATTTGTGGGCGCTTCACCCATTCGGTTAATTCATCTGTTTGTTTGCGGCTGTAATTTGCACAACCCGGTACAGCAATGGCAACCACGGTTTCAGCTTCATCAAACACTTTAAAATCTGCACCATCTATAAGTTCAGGTATATCCTGTTGTTCTGAAAAAGTGTGCGAAGGAAATTTTAAATTACACAAATTCATTCCAAACCTAATATCCGGTTTATCATTTCCATAAGTCCACATAGCATCCATCCAACTCATGCGTTCAATGGTTTCTGTGTATTCAATATTTTTTACATCTTTAAAAATTCTGCGCACCAATCCCTCAAACATTTGCAAAATATCTTCCTGCTCCACAAAACTCATTTCACAATCTATCTGTGTAAATTCGGGCTGACGATCTGCACGCAAATCTTCATCTCTAAAACATTTTACAATCTGGTAATAACGGTCGTAACCACTCACCATCAGCAACTGTTTAAATGTTTGTGGCGATTGAGGCAAGGCATAAAACTGTCCTGCATTCATGCGACTTGGTACCACAAAATCTCTTGCACCTTCAGGTGTACTTTTTATTAAAAATGGCGTTTCAATATCCATAAAATTATTTTCATGCAAATAATTTCTGGTGCTTCTTCCCACCGCATAACGAAGTGCTAAATTTTTCTTCACGGCATTTCTGCGAAGATCTAAAAAACGGTATTTCATCCGCAGTTCATCACCACCATCGGTATCATCCTGTATGGTAAATGGTGGTGTGATGGATTTATTTAAGATCGTAAAACTTGCCACAGCAATTTCAATATCGCCGGTTGCAATGTTTGCATTTTTGCTGCTGCGTTCGCTCACTTTTCCGGTAACCTGCAAAACAAATTCACGCCCCAACGGATTTTTATCCAGCACTTCATTCAGACTTTCATTAAAAAGCAATTGGGTAATACCGTATCTATCTCTTAAATCTACAAACGTAATGCTGCCAAATTTGCGTACCGTTTGTACCCATCCGGCAAGGGTTACATCATTATTTACATCGGCCATTTTTAACTCGCCGCAGGTGTGAGAACGAAACATATTTTAATATTTATGCGAAGATAAAAGAAAAAAAACAGCCTCCCTAAATCCCCCCTGAGGCGGGACTTTGCAAAACTTACGATTAAATTCAAGCATATTATTTTTCATTTTATAATGTAAATATTTTGGGGCTATTATCTGCGGAAATCTATTCAGCATTTGTTCGGTCTCCTTCGCTGTACCGTACAAATATGTTTGCATATCCGCCTTTGGCGTATGCAAACATATTTGTACGTCGCTCAGTCCACCGCAGCCTTTGGTCGGAAGAATCTTTTTTCAGCATTTATCGATTATTTAAAAGACTTAGTTTTTTATCCCTCGGCGCCCACCACAAATAATACCACGCAAGAATACAAATACCTATTACAAAAGGAATAACTGCCAAATGTTTATAGGTAAATGCAGCATAAAATAATTTAGTATCAAAACCTGCAAACTCGCTTATCATCCAATAGGAGTTCGCACTTATCCAAAACACAATGGCAATATTATGTGCAGTTTCGCTTACATGCTGGCGGTTACGATAGGCAATTACAATAGCAATAATTAGGGTTGGAAAAATCATTAATATCCCGAGCGGTTTCCAAACAATACACCAGCTAATATCTTTTAATAACCAAAAAACAATGTGAAGATTTTCCATTTTTCTGTACCGCAATGGAATATTATAATGTTCAACTTCGGGCATCAATCAAGATTTTTTAAAAATAATTTCTAAAAAATACGAATAAATATTCACTCTAGGGAAGTGAATTTTAATTTTTGCAAAAGGAGAAATGAAAAACAATTTTTACAAAAAAAGTTGTGTGTGTAAATAGTGCTTTATTCTTTAATTGCTGTCAGGAAATTAAATGCGGAACAAACCTGCTTTTATTATCAGTAATTAAATTGTTGGCTTCCCTGATGCCTATGCCTGCTGCTTCCTGTCCTATAATCCAGCTACCAATTACCGGATAATTATTGTCAAAGTCGGGCAGTTCACAAAGTTGCTGGTAAACAAAACCTTCCTCACCATATTCGCCATCCGTTTTTTCAATGGTGCCATAATGTTTTACCATTTCTATGTTTGCACCTTCACGGGAAAGGATGGGTTTTTTTACATAATCCTTCATGCCGTTTTCATCAAAATATGCAGGCAACAAATATTCACAATCAGGATTTAGTTCCCATAAAATTGGCAGTATCGCTTTGTTGGACAGAATCATTTTCCAGCCTGGTTCTATCCAGAATGTTTGATTGGTATCTTCTAAAATATTTTTACCAAACTGTTCGGCAGCAAGCCATTCCCAAGGGTACAATTTAAAAATATTCCTGATACTTTCGTCTTCCATATCCACAAACTGTTTTGCATTTTCATCCCAACCAATGTCGTCTATAAAAACAAGTTTTGTATCAAGGCCTGCCTGTATTGCGCAGTCACGCATATACTCGGTGTTCGTAAGGTCTTCAAGCGTTTCTTTAAGGCAGGTAAAATGTAATTTACCGGGTTGTAAATACACTTTTAAATATTTCCAGTAGGCTATTAATTTTTCATGAATGCTGTTAAACTGGTCTTTGTTTTTATCAAAATCCTGCAGCCAAAACCATTGTACAATTCCTGCTTCGTATAGGCTTGTAGGTGTATCTGCGTTGAACTCCAGCATTTTTATTTTGCCATTTTTATAACATAAATCAAAACGACCAAAAATACTTGGTACATCCTCATTCCAGGTTTTTTCTATGTATTCAATATAGTTTTCAGGTATTTTAAATTGACTGTACAACTTGTTATCTATTACATGTTGCACCGCTTTTAAACAGAGATCCCA
>JANXTG010000039.1 GCA_025352525.1 Ferruginibacter sp. | reverse complement strand
GTAATAAGCAGCGAAATAAAAAAACAATTAAAAAAACAAACAGGCTCAGAATTACCGGATTATGTTATTGCATGCGTAGGTGGTGGCAGCAATGCAGCAGGTGCATTTTATCATTTTCTGGAAGATAAAAAAGTAAAAATTATAGCAGTAGAAGCTGCTGGTTGTGGTGTAAATAGCGGAATGAGTGCGGCTACTACGGCATTAGGAACCACCGGTATTTTGCATGGTAGCAAAAGCTTATTGATGCAGACAGCAGATGGACAGGTTACAGAACCACACAGTATTTCAGCCGGATTGGATTATCCTGGAATTGGTCCAATGCATGCAAACCTGTTCAAATCAAAGCGGGCTTCTTTTGTAAGCATTACAGACGATGATGCTTTAAAAGCGGCATTTCATATTTCTAAGACTGAAGGTATAATTCCTGCATTGGAAACTGCCCACGCTTTTGCCGTTTTAAATGAAATGTCTTTTAAAGAGGATGATGTGGTGGTAATAAATTTAAGTGGGAGAGGGGATAAAGATTTGGATACCTATATGAAATATTTATAGAACCACTAAGAGCCGATAAGTAAAAAATTTTTACTGAGTTTAACAGCGATCACTTTTTACTTATTTCTCTGTGGTGAATATTAAACGCACAAATAAATGAATAACAAACTCACACAACTTTTTCAGCAAGAAAATAAAAACCTGTTGAACGTTTATTGTACTGCAGGTTATCCAAAACTTAGCAGCACCACAGAAGTTTTATTTGCTTTGCAGGAAAACGGTGTTGATATGATTGAAGTTGGAATGCCGTATAGCGATCCAATTGCTGATGGTCCGGTTATTCAACAAAGCAATATGGTTGCAATTGAAAACGGAATGACAATCGGATTGTTGTTTGAGCAACTTAATTCAGTAAAAAATAACATCACAGTTCCACTTATTATGATGGGATATTTAAATCCAGTTTTACAATATGGGTTGGAAAAATTTTGCGAAGATGCTGCTGCAGCAGGGATTGCAGGTATAATATTGCCCGATCTTCCCATGTATGAATACGAAGAACTGTATGCTCCACTTTTTAAAAAGTATAAGCTTTGTTTTATATTTTTAATAACCCCACAAACGTCTGAACAGAGAATTAAAAAAGCTGATAAATTAAGCAGTGGATTTCTTTATGCGGTTTCTTCTTCTTCCACAACAGGAAGTAACTTAAACAAGGAAGATAAGACAGCATATTTTGAAAGAATAGCAGACGTAAAATTAAAAAATCCACTGATGATAGGCTTCGGAATAAATGACCGAGCAACCTTTGATACTGCATGTAATTATGCTTCAGGGGCTATTATTGGAAGTGCCTATATTAAAGCATTGACTGAAAATAATGACATAAACGCTTCTACCGCAAACTTTATACAAACCATTAGATAGAAGTGTTTTTAACAGTCATTAGGTTTCATCATTTGTTTGAATAAATTATATTGCAGCATTAAATTAAATAAATGAAAAAGTTTTTCTTTTTGTTTCTGATGGCACCAGCTATTTTAAATGCTCAGGTAAAAAATAAAAAATCGGTTGTAACAACAAAAACTGTTAGCACCACAACTACAGTAAATGCCAAAGTGCCCAAACCGGTTAAAGCTGTAGATGGTTTTTTAATTAATGGAAATATTGAAGGTTTTGCAGATGGAACACTTTTAAAATTATTGAACGGCAACTCCGGTGTTGAGGAATCTGGTACAACTGTACAAAACGGTAGGTTTGTTTTTACAGGTAAAACGCTTTCACCTGATTTCAAAGTAATTGGAGTAAATGGTCAGGCTCCTTACATCACTGTTTTTCTTGATAACAGTGATGTGACTATAAATGCAAAAAAGGATGCCTTTGAAAAAGCTATTGTAACGGGATCTGTTTCACACAACGATTTCACAACTTTTACAACCGTTACAAAACCTTACCAAGATTTATTGATGGGGAAAGGAAGGTTTGAATCAAAATTTATGGATGAAGCTGCAGCAACTATAGAAAGTTTTGTAAATACCCACAAAGCATCCTATATTTCTCCATTAGCAATTTATAGACAAAATCAAATTACCGGCGACTATTTAAAATTGGAATCGCTTTACAATATTTTATCTACTGAGGTTAAAGCATCTCCTGTTGCAAACTATTTAGCACAGCAAATTGAACAAAACAAACAAGCTGGTTACGGCAAACCCCTGGGAGATTTTTCCCAAGCAGACACTACCGGTAAAGATATTTCCCTGGCTTCATTTAAAGGAAAATATGTGTTGATTGATTTTTGGGCAAGCTGGTGTGGGCCTTGCCGAGCAGAAAATCCAAATGTGGTGAATACTTATGAAAAGTATAAAAATAAAAATTTTACTGTTTTAGGGGTTTCGTTGGATAGAGCCAAACAACCCTGGTTAGATGCGATAGCAGCGGACAATCTTTCGTGGACGCATGTGAGCGACTTGAAATTTTGGAGCAATTCAGTTGCACAACAATTCGGTATTCAAAGTATTCCGCAAAACTTTTTAATTGATCCGCAAGGGAATTTGATTGGCAAAAATTTAAGAGGTGCAGCGCTGGAGTATAAATTGAGTCAGGTGATTAGGTAAAGCCCCCTAAATCCCCCGAAGAGGTACTTTGGTCTCTTATGCTTTAAAGTGTTTTCCAAACTTTGCAGCATTTATTTTCACTATTCACTATTGACCATTCAACATTCACAATTCACCATTTACTAGCTCAATTGCCTTTTATAAAGCTGCACTGCATTTTCCAAACCTAAATAAAGTGCATCGCTGATTAATGCGTGGCCAATAGAAACTTCTAATAATTGAGGAATATTTTGTGCGAAATATTGCAGGTTTTGTAAATCTAAATCATGCCCGGCGTTAATGCCTAAACCCAATTCATTTGCTTTTTTTGCAGCTGCTATGAACGGCTCAATTGCTAACTGCTTATTGCCAATTGCAAACTGTCTTGCATAACTTTCTGTGTATAATTCTATTCTATCTGTTCCGGTTTCTTTGGCGCCTTCAATCATTTTAATCTCTGCATCTACAAAAATGGAAACCCTAATTCCTTCAGCTTTAAATGTGGCAATAATTTCTTTTAAATAATCTTGATTTGCGATGGTATCCCAACCATGGTTGCTGGTTAATTGTCCACGAACATCAGGTACCAATGTTACCTGTGTTGGTTTATTGACCAATACTAATTTTACGAATTCATCTTCGGTTGGGTTGCCTTCAATATTAAATTCGGTTGTTAAAACCTTCTTTAATTCGTATACATCTTTGTAAGTAATGTGTCTTTCATCAGGACGTGGATGTACAGTTATTCCATGTGCACCGAAGCGCTCAATATCAAGCGCAGCGTTTATTACGTCGGGATTGTTACCGCCGCGAGCATTGCGGAGGGTGGCAATTTTATTTATGTTTACGGAGAGATTTGTCATTGGGAAATTTGAAAATTAGCAAATTTGCAGAAATGCAAATTTAAACTTTAAGGAACTTGAATAAATTTTAAATGAGAAATTAATAATGCATAATCTATTGCACAATTAATGCTAAATATTTAGATCAAGATGAAACGTGCGACGCCACTTATGTTCATCATTGCTGCTTCTTTGTTCACTAAAAAAGCCACCAAATTTTTTGAAAAAAAATGGTGGCTTCAGAAAAATATTAATTTATAAAGAATTAGAAACTATAGTCCCGCTTCGGGGGCTATAGGGGGCTTCTTAATATCTATACATTTCAGTTTTAAAAGGACCTTCTTTTGCTATGCCCAAATATTCTGATTGTGCAGTAGTTAATTCATCTAACACAACATTTATTTTTGCAAGGTGAAGGCGGGCAACTTTTTCATCTAAATGCTTTGGAAGCACATAAACTTTGTTTTCGTAGTTAGCACTGTTCTGCCAAAGCTCAAGCTGAGCAAGGGTTTGGTTTGTAAATGAATTACTCATTACAAAACTTGGATGGCCCGTAGCACAACCTAAATTTACCAAACGACCTTCTGCCAAAACAATAATATCGTTGCCTTCGATGGTATATAAATCTACCTGTGGTTTGATGGTGTTTTTGGATGCTCCGTAATTTGCATTTAACCAAGCCATGTCAATTTCAATGTCAAAGTGACCGATGTTACAAACGATTGCTTTATCCTTCATGCTGCGGAAATGATTTTCGGTAATCAAATCTCTACAACCAGATGCAGTAACAACGATGTCTGCTTCTTTAACAGCGTCAATCATTTTCTTAACTTCAAAGCCGTCCATGGCAGCTTGTAAAGCACAGATTGGATCAATTTCGGTAACGATAACTCTTGCACCTGCACCACGTAAACTTTGTGCAGATCCTTTTCCTACATCGCCGTAACCGCCCACTACTGCTACTTTTCCTGCCATCATTACATCTGTTGCTCTGCGAATAGAATCTACCAAAGACTCCTGACAACCGTACTTATTATCAAATTTAGATTTCGTTACAGAATCGTTTACGTTGATAGCAGGAAGGTATAAAGTTCCGTTCTTCAAACGCTCATATAAACGGTGAACGCCCGTTGTAGTTTCTTCTGAAAGCCCTCTGATTCC
>JANXTG010000220.1 GCA_025352525.1 Ferruginibacter sp. | reverse complement strand
TTATTTCCTGTGCTTAGCAAAGCTGATTCTCCAACAGATCAAGCAAAAAAAATTGATCAATTTATTCAGACCACCAACAAGTATATGAAACGAATTAGTACTGCATTAGGTTTTGAAAGAGCTGCGACAACTTACTTCAGTAGACACAGCGCTGCTACAATTTTAAAAAAGTCAGGAGCATCAATCTTTGAAATACAAGAAGCCCTTGGTCACCATAGCAGCACAACAACCCAAAAATATCTTTCTTCTTTTGATGATGAGTCTAAAATAGAATTATCAAAATCGTTAAGTGATTTTTTTTAAATATTTCCATACTTTATCTTTTTATCAAAATGAATTCCATTTGTCCAATTTTGATTACCTGCTAAATTGTTGTATCTTGCAAATCTATCAGGCGTTGTACGTAGATCAAACTAAGGAAATAGGTACTAATGAGACCTAGTAAGGCAATAAGTAAATGAAACTTTTATTTATCTGGTTTACAATAATAAATAAATCGGCGAAAGCCAAACATGGGGCCTCAATCATCCGAGGCAAAACAAAACAAGTTTTACATAACTAAAGTACTATGTAAATCCTATCTCATAGGTATAGTGCAGCCCATTTAATTATTAAAAATCTCTAAATTTTATTTTTTATGCACAGCATATTAAAGGAGCATGCGTATGCTTCTAACAAACCAGATATAACTATGGTTAATGATTTAACTAAAGGAGAGCAGCAAATTCTTGCAGCTCTAAAAGAATTACATCAATTGTTTCAATTAAATATTAATGTAAGCAATCCTAATAAAAAGGACGATATGCTATCTGTAGCACAGGCGTCTGAATATTCAGGATTCAGTAAATCGTTTATTTATAAAATAACATCGAGCAATGAAGCTCCCTTTTACAAACCAAATGGGAAAACCATCTTTTTTAAACGCAGTGACATAGATGAGTTTCTATGCCGCAAAAAGGTTCCATCTAACCAAGAGTTGAGGATGGACGCTAACAATTCTTTATCAAACACAATTTCAAAAACTATTAAATAATTTATTATGAATGAACTATTAATTGAAACTATAGTAGAAATACAAACACTGCCTAATGAGGGAAGCAATCTTGAAACTGCTTACAACTTACCTCAGAGTTTGCCAATTGCCAATTTGCCAACCTTACTAAAAAAAGGAGTAAAAGTATTTTCTACTGTACAAGAGCAATTGTTATTTACTTATAGTGCAATTGCAACCTTAAGCGGAACAATGACTAAAATAACTGGTACTTATGATAGGAACACATGCTATCCTAATTTGTTTTTTATGTGTATAGCACCACCAGCTTCTGGTAAGGGTGTGATGATGTATGCTAAAACGCTGATCGAACCAATCCATGAAGAATATTTTACAAGTTCAAATAAGGCTTTGAATGAGTACAAGCTAAAATCTAAAAAAGGCAAAAGGGGAAACCTTGATATTTCTACCGAAGTAAAACCGCCATTTAGAGTAGTACTTATACCGGCAAATTGTTCTGGTAGTAAATTGATGCAGCATTTAGCTGATAACTATCCGAATACTCCATCAATTATGATTGAATCAGAGATAGATACAATGGTTACAGCCAATGCAGCAGACTTTGGTAACTACTCAGATATCTTGAGGAAGGTTTTTCATAATGAGTCCATATCATTAAGTAGAAAAAACAACGATGAGTATTTTAATGTAACCAGTCCGCAGATGTCCGTTACACTTTCAGGAACTCAAGGACAGCTACTTCGATTAATAAATAACAAAGAGGACGGTCTTTTCAGTAGGTTTTTAGTCATGCATTTTAGTTCAGAAGCAGGATGGAGAAGCATGGGACCTTGTCCAAGTTGCATTAATCTTTCGGATTATTTTAAGAAGCAAGCAAATGAATATTTTAAACTCTGGGAGTTTGTTTCAAAAGAAAATTTAGAGGTTCATTTGTCGGAAGATCAATGGGAAAGCCATAATATTTTTTTCAAAGAAAAATATGAAGAAATTAAAAACACGCATGATGAAGCTGCATCCAGTATCATTAGAAGGCATGGATTAATGCTTTTTAAAATCTGCATGGTATTAACCGGTATAAGAAAATATGAAATGCAATCTGAGCTACCCTCTCTAGAATGTACTTCAGAAGATTTTAAAACAGCATTATTTCTCACACATCATTCCATCTATTCAAGCTTAAGGATTTATGAATTATTGCCGGATATTAAAGCGCAAAAATCAACAAAAAATTTGGAACATTTTTATACTCTTCTGCCTAACGAATTCGACAGAGCAAAAGCTATTCTAATAGCAGAAAATTCACAAATAGGAGCGAGATCTGCTGATCGGTATTTAAACGTTTTTGTAGATAATAAATTACTTTATCGACCAACTAATGGTAACTATGTAAAAGTTTAAAGTCCTCGGCAAAATGGCAAAGTGGCAAAGTGGCAAAGTGACAATAACAAAGAAACGGTATTTACTTAAACGGGTAGATATCGTTTCTT
>JANXTG010000081.1 GCA_025352525.1 Ferruginibacter sp. | reverse complement strand
ATCCGGATACTCACCTGCTTCAATCAGTTTGTACAAACTTTCTTTTACACCTGCTGCATCTTCTTTATAAGTGACCCCAAACCACTGCGAACTTGTAGGAATAACAAGTATTTTGCTATTCGGGTTTTTTAAAATAAAATCTGCTATATAAGGAATGAAGAATTCAGCCTTTATATTATCCATATTATTTTTAGGGTACTCAGCAAAAAGCATTTCGCTTATATTAAATACAGAAGGATGAAAGCACCAAAAATTCATAGAAACATTTGTATTGTCTTTTAAAACAGTAAGATTGGAACCATGTTCAAAAACTATTTCGTTCTCCTTTTTATAAATTTTAATTCGTTCATTTATTACCGTCAATAAGTTATTGTCATCTACTTCGCAAACGCCACGGCTTACTGTACCATGTTCACTTAATGTATTTATTAATTTATAACCAATAATTGCCGAGGTATTTTCGTCGCATTTATTTATTAAGAAATCAGCGGCTTTTTCAAAAGAATCCTTGCCATAAAAATCATCAGCATTTATCACTGCAAAAGGTTCCTTAACCTTTTCTTTTGCACAAAGCAAAGCGTGCCCTGTTCCCCACGGTTTTGTACGCCCTTTTGGTATGTAAGCAGCATCTACAAAATCTTCCAGCTCCTGATACACATAATCCACTTCAATTTTTCCTTTCAGTTTCGGTTCAAATACTTCTTTAAAATTTTCAGCAAAATCTTTTCTTATAATAAACACTACTTTACCAAAACCTGCCCGTATGGCGTTATAAATGGAATAATCCATAATTGTTTCCCCATCAGGCCCAAAACCTTCCGTCTGTTTCATACTACCGTACCTGCTTGCCATGCCTGCTGCCAATATTAAAAGTGTTGGTTTCATATTTTATTTAAAATATTGTAATACAACTGTAAATATTTATTTAAATCTTAAATTTACTGTTGCGTCTTGTTAGAAATCCTATTATCAACAAAAATAGAGCAAATGAAGCAGAATAAAAGATGTAGAAATCCCCATAACAACTCAATTTTTTAAATGGATATTAGCCTTCAAAGTATAAGTTTTGACAATATTAGTAATAATAGTCTTAAAGAAAAAAACATTAGTCTTAGCATAGCAAGGTTGGATAAAATACATGAAGATGTTTCAGGTAATAAAATATTTAAACTGCATTATTTTATTGAAGAATGCTTACGTTCTTCCCACAAAACACTTATTACTTTTGGTGGCGCTTATTCGAATCATTTGGTTGCTACAGCATTTTTATGCAGTCAAAAAGGAATTAAATCATTTGGTATTGTAAGAGGAGAAGAGCCACAAATATTATCGCACACATTGGCAAGATGCAAAGATCTTGGAATGATTTTAAAATTTATCAGCAGGCAGGATTACAAAAATTTTGACAGTAATAAAGAGGAGATTGAAGAATTAAAAAAAATCTATGGTGACTTTACGATAGTGCCCGAAGGTGGTTACAATGTAACTGGCGCAAAAGGTGCATCGCTTATAATGAATGTTATAAAACCGAGCTTATTCTCTCATGTATGCACGGCTGTTGGCACCGCAACAACACTTGCAGGATTGCTGTTAAAGAAAAAAATAGATCAGGAAATTATTGCCATTCCCGTTTTAAAAAATATGGTGGATATTCCTGAAAGATTGAATTATTTAGGTGTAGCTGTTGATAAAAAGCCTGTTGTATTTAGTGATTATCATTTTGGCGGTTATGCAAAACATACAAAAGAACTTATCAGTTTTATGAATTCATTTTATACTGAAACCCAAATCCCAATTGACTTGGTGTACACAGCAAAAATGATGTATGCCGTATATGATAATATAAACAGTGACTATTTTGCAAGTGGAAGCAATATTCTTTGTATTCATACAGGAGGCCTGCAGGGGAACAAATCGTTGCCGCAGGGAACATTAATTTTTTAAATATCTTTAACAGCATTTGAAAGTGCAAATAATTTAACCAAAACTTTAGAAGATACATTTGCATAGATTTCCAGCAAACTATGATAAAACCATTTTTTTTATTGCCGCTGTTTTTTATCCTTTCAAATATATTGTTTGCACAGGACAAACCGTTGCCTTTTATACAGGTAAAAAATCTGAATAATAAAATTGTTGTTAGCTGGATAAACGACTACACAAAACAAATTACAGCACTTAACATACAACGATCTTACGACAGTTTACAAAATTATACCACTATAGGAAGTGTGCTGAGCCCACTAAGCAGAGAGAATGGTTTTGCAGATGCAAACTTTCCTTACAATAAAATGTATTACCGGGTTTTTGTTTCTTTTGAAGGTGGATCGTATATTATTACCGCTTCTGCAAGACCGGTAAAGGAATTCTATGTAGCCGATAATGCATTATCTGAAAAATATCCATGGCTGGTTTCCAACAAAGACTCAAGTACTATTTTTCCACCTTCAAAGCCGGGAATAACTTATCCAAGCAATAACATTTTCACCGCAAAAGATAACAATATCATTGTACATTTAGTAAATGCTGAAACAAAAAAATACAGCGTTAAATTTTTTGATGAAACGGAGAAATTTCTTTTTGAACTAACCAAATTAAGGGAGGAATATCTAATCATTGAAAAAGTAAATTTTGTTCATACAGGATGGTTTAGGTTTGAAATATATGAAAACGGGCTCTTAATTGAAAACAATAAATTCCAAATATTAAAAGAGGTGAAAAAACTATAACCTTTCCGTTTCTTCTGTAAAAAATTCAACATCAAAAACCTTTATAAAATTTTCTTTTATTTTTTCTTTTACTTCTTCAAAATCAATATTTCTTCCAAGTTCTTTTTCAATAGATGTAACCTGTTTATTTTCTATCCCGCAGGGAATAATATTTTTAAAATAATTAAGATCGGTATTTACATTTAAAGCAAAGCCATGCATGGTTATCCATCTGCTGCAACGTACGCCGATGGCGCATATCTTTCTTTCTTCACCTTTAATATCCGGGTTTATCCAAACACCTGTTTCACCTACACTTCTTCCGGCTGTTATACCGTATTCCGCAACAGTTAATATTACAACTTCCTCTAAACTTCTTAGGTACTTTCCTATATCCGTATAAATTTTCTCAAGGTCTAAAATAGGGTAACCAACAATTTGCTGAGGACCGTGAAAAGTAATATCCCCTCCCCTATTCGTTTTAAAAAACTGAATATTTGCTGCATCTAGTTCGTCCTCACTCATCAAAACATTTTTCATATCACCGCTTTTACCCAATGTGTAAACGGGTTGGTGTTCACACAACAAAAAGTAATGCTGCGTATCAATTTTAGTTGTCAAAGAAAGATCATTCCTCAAAGCAGTTTTAAGGGCAACATTTTGCTGAAGCAATTTTTCTTGGTAGTCCCATGCTGTTTTATAATCAATTAAGCCTAAATCTTTAAATATTACAGATTGCATACAGTACTAAAATGTTTTACTTTGCAAAGATAAGATTTGAGTTGGCAGTTAGGTATTTGGCTTGATATCTATCAATATAGAAACTATGATAAACGACGAAATAATAAACGAAGAAATAAGCGATTCAGACGAGTTGTTCGAAAAACATATAATTATAATTGACAAAGGGCAGGAAGCCATTAGGATCGATAAATTTTTAATGCAGAGAATTGAAGGGGCCACAAGAAATAAAATTCAACAGGCTATAGAAAATGAAATGGTGCTGGTTAATGATAAGCCAATCAAAAAAAATTACAACACAAAGCCAGGTGATAAAATTGTAGTTTATGATACCAATTCTCCCGAATCATCCGAAATTCTACCGCAAAATATTCCATTAAATATTGTTTTTGAAGATGATGACTTGATGATCATTAACAAACCTGTGGGCATGGTAGTACATCCCGGAAGTGGCAACCCTGATAATACGCTGATAAATGCTGTGGCGTGGCATTTACAACACAATTGTCCTGAAATTGATGAGAAAGAATTAACCCGTTATGGTTTGGTGCACCGAATTGATAAAAACACCAGCGGTTTAATTGTGGTGGCAAAAAAGCAAAAAGTAATGAGCGAACTGGCTAAACAGTTTTTTGACCATACAGTTCATCGCAGGTACAACGCAATTGTTTGGGGCAATTTCGACGAACCTGAAGGAACCATTATCGGGCATGTGGGCCGCAGCCAAAAACAGAGAAAATTATTTACTGTATATCCTGAAGGTGATTATGGCAAAGAAGCCATTACCCATTATAAAGTGTTGGAAAATTTTAATTATGTTTCTCTTGTAGAGTGCAGGCTCGAAACAGGGCGTACGCACCAAATAAGAGTTCATATGCAGTACAAAGGGCATCCATTATTTAACGATGATTTTTATGGTGGTGAAAAAATTGTAAAAGGTACTATTTACACCAGATACAAACAGTTTGTAGAAAACTGTTTTGCTATTTGTCCACGGCAGGCGCTGCATGCAAAGGAACTTGGTTTTGTACACCCAACCACAAAAGAAAATATGCTATTTATAAGCGAATTGCCTGATGATATGGCGCAGTTGATTGAAAAATGGCGCAAGTACAGTTTGTTTAAAAATGAAACAGAGTAAGAAGTAAATTAGCTAATTTGCTGATGTGCTAATTGTCCAATAAAATATACTTCGTAAATTTTATTAGTGGTTGGGAGCAGAACGGCATGATGGAGCATTAGTGGCGTCGCACATTTCATCTTCAACAAAATATTTAACTTTAATTATAAAATAGATTTACCATAACTAAACTAAAAAAATGAAATCACTTTTTGTACTTTTCTTATCTATCTTAGTTTGCAGCAAAAACATTTTAGCACAAACAATCATTGTTAAAGACCCAACCATTGAGCAAATGGTAAAGGAAATTTCGCCCGATTCGTTGCGAAACTATATACAGACAATGGTAAATTATGGTACACGTAATACGTTAAGTACACAAACTGAAACCAAGCGTGGCATTGGTGCTGCAAGGCTTTATGTACTTTCTAAATTTAAACAGTTTGCAGCACAATCAAATGGCAGAATGACTGCAATTATTGACACCACAACACTACAGGCCGATAAAAGACGTGTAGATACAACGCTTTTATTAGGCAATGTTGTAGCAACTTTAAAAGGTACTAATGCTGCGGATAACCGGGTATTTATTATAAGCGGACACCTGGATAATATGCGCACAAATGTGATGGATCGTTTAGGTGATGCACCTGGTGCAAACGACGATGCAAGCGGTGTTGCAGCCGTAATGGAATGTGCAAGAATTATGAGCAAAAGAAATTTTGGTGCAACCATTATTTTTATGGCAGTAAGCGGCGAAGAGCAAGGCTTGCTAGGTTCTACTTACATGGCTGTAAAATCAAAAAAAGAAAATCTAAATATTGAGGCTGTCCTTAACAATGATATTATGGGCAGCAACAACAGCAACGAAACTAATAATATAAACAATACACAGGTAAGGATTTTTAGTGAAGGTTTACCTTTTTATGAACTTGATAAAAATGCAAAAAATATTCGCCAGTTTGGTTTAGAAAATGACGGTAAAAGCAGACAGCTTGCACGATACGTAAAAGAAATTGGCGAACGTTATGTTGACAATCTTGAAATAAAATTAATTTACAGAAATGATCGTTTTTTAAGAGGTGGTGATCATACTCCATTTGTAGAAAATGGATTTACAGCAGTACGCATAACAGAAATGAATGAAAATTATACAAGACAGCATCAAAATGTTAGAGTGGAAAATGGCATTCAATATGGTGATTTAATTGAGTTCATAGACTTTGAATATTTAAGAAAAAATACCGGAATGAATTTAAGTACGCTCGCAAATCTTGCAAATGCACCCGCAACCCCGGAAGATGTAAAAATTGATGTGAAAAAATTAAGCAACAATTCTTACCTCTATTGGACAAAACCAAAAATTGGTACTGTAAAAGGCTATTATTTATTAATGAGAGAAACTACAAATGCTTTTTGGCAGAAAAAAATATTTACTACCGCTACAGAAATTACAGTTCCCTATTCTAAAGACAATTACTTTTTTGCTCTACAATCCGTAAATGCAGATGGCAACGAAAGTTTACCTGTGGTTCCTGGTGTGGGTAGATAGAATTTGTTTATTGGTTAATTAGTTGATTTAAAATTATTTTATAAAAAGCACACTTTATTATAGTATATCTCGTATTTGAAAAATTAAAAATTAAGAAAATCTATTTCGGTAACGACTTACTGACTCAACTAGTTTAGATAATGGAGGACATTCCTATGCCCGATGGTAATATGCTGAGGGAGCTTGTAACCATGCAAATGCCATTTGGCAAGTATAAGGGTACCGTTCTTAAAAGCTTACCTGTAAGCTATCTTGAGTGGTTTGCCCGAACAGGATTTCCTAAAAACAAACTGGGAAATTTATTGCAATGTTTGTTGGAGATTAAGATGAATGGTCTTGAAGATTTATTGCATCAAATTGAAAAACTTCATTAAAAGGTTTTTTGTTCTTTTACTTCTTTTAATTCAACTTCTTTAATATCGGCATCTATTTTTTCATTTTTGGAATATATTCTTAGTATTGCAAATACATTCATGTAAAGATTTGCAACCCACACCAAAGAAAATCCACTAATTAAATACCCACGCCAATCATCAAAACCTAAATGCAGTTTTGTGATAATTAAAAAAGCCAGTGTTACATAATGACTGAAACAATACTCACAGGTAAACAGGTAAAAAAACTTTTTAACGACGATATTTTTGCTGTTTTCAGATTTTTTTTGACAGTAATCACGGGGTTCTTTAAAAATTTCTTCATGTGTTACTGTCCATGTAATACATGCAATAGGAATGGCAATTAAAAATAAATACTGAACCTGAAGTTGTAGTTGCATACATAGATTTAAAATAAAATATCAAAAGTTATACCATCAAATTTTAATAAAAATCTGAAAGGGTTGCAGTAAAAATTCCCCGCTCCCTTTTTTTAAAAATAGCCTTCCAGTTACCAGTGTATCTAATAACGGCGGGTACAGTCAGGTTTCCAACGGTCGTCATTTGTATTTCCATATTTACTTTAAAATCATAAACGCCTGCATCGTAACTCAAACTATAATTTCTTGCTATCACTTCAAAAGTACTGTCATTAAACCAGGTATTCATTTCATCAACAACCACCGAACCTTTTCTGTTGGGTTTTACTTTCTGTTTAAAAACATAACAGTTTGTGTTGTTGAAACGTTCAAAATCAATATTCATATCATAACTATCTGCTAACTCATCATCATAAATAGCAGTTTTATTACTCATAAACGGTAAGCCATTAATTTTTTTGCCCGGGTTAAAAAACAACATTTTTAATTGCTCCTTGTGCTTTTCTATTCCACTTTTACCTTCAGTAGAAAATGCTGCTCCATTAACGATATTATTTTCACCACAAATAGTGTCTTTTGTAAAAAATATAGATGCGTACATATTTGCCGTGTAGTAATTGAATTCTTTTAAATCGTTGTACATATCTCCTGTACTTTTTTCTTCAAGTACTTTCATGGTACGACAGCCATCCTTTATTTTTTGCTTCGTAAGACTGTGTAATGAAGCATCAAGCGAACCATTCTTATTGTTCATTCTAATATCGTTAATAGCAGTAAAATTAATTATGCGCAGGTTTTTAAAAGCTTTATAAAAGCTGGAATCATTTTTTACTTTTTCAATAAATGCAGGTACGTTGAGTTTATTATTGATTACAAAATTGCTTAAAGTAATTATTTTTTGTCCGACATTTAAAATTGTATCTGCGGATGTTTGTGAAATAGCTGGTAAAGAAGAAATTATAAATAAAAAAAGCGTCGTAATAAATTTCATACTGCAATTTATTTATTTGTCAAGGCTTATCAACTACTCAAATTACTTATTTTCTCATTTTACCAATTAGTTTGATAGATATTTCTTAAAATAAAAACAGGCACTTAGGTAGTGCCTGCCCGTTTTCTGGTGTTTCATTTTAAAAAACAAAACCGTAAGGTATTATGTGTACTTAAAAAAGCGGTACTGTAAACACCAGCATTTTATGGATGGAACCAATGTTTTATGACAATTTAAAAACCGAGTATATAACTATAATCCATTTATGAAAATGAATTAACCCTTCAAAATGAAAAAAGGTATTTTAATTATTATGAATGGTTACTGTCAAGCGGTCTTCAGGAGGATAGATTGATATATAGATTCTAGGAAACTTACTTATTAAAGATATGAATTATAAATAACAAATTAACTATATAACATTTTATTATTTGGGAAAGACCATTCTATAATCAACTTTTATTTTTCCCTTACTTATATCCTCAAGTTTTCTCTTTAAAAGCGTTCTTTTTAAAGGCTTTATATGGTCAATAAATAGCTTTCCTTCTAAATGATCATATTCATGCAAAATTACCCTTGCTGTAATACCGCTGAATGTTTTTGTATGCATATTAAAATTTTCATCAACATAAGAAAGTGTTACAGTTTCATTCCGCATTATGTCTTCTCTTACTTTTGGAATACTCAAACATCCTTCATTGTATTTCCATGTCTCACCATCAAGTTCAACAATATGAGCATTAATAAACGTGCCTTTAAATCCTGGCTTGTCCGGGTAAACATCTGTATCACCATCCTCGTCATTTTCAAAAATCTGTTCACTGTCTATTGTAAAAATTCTAACACTTTTGTTAATTTGTGGTGCTGCCAAACCCACGCCGTTACTGTTGTACATTGTTTCCCACATATCAGCGAGCAATTTTTCAAGCCCTTCATATTCAGGGGTAATATCTGCAGCAATTTTGCGTAAAACAGGTGATCCGTATGCAACAATGGGAAGAATCATGTTATGTTATTTCTTATTTTTTATTAATACAAAATTATAAAAATTCTATTGTTTGTTTTCCATGAATGTCTGTAACATAATTGTTGCTGCAATAACATCCACATTCCCTTTTACCTGTCTGTCTTTTTTCTTCATACCCATATCAAACATTGCATGTACAGCCATTTTAGAAGTATACTTTTCATCAACAGTTTTCACCGGAATTTGTGGAAAAGCTTTTTGTAATCGTTCAAAAGCATTTTTTGCCGGCATCGTGCCGTGGGTTTCAGTTTCATTTAAATTTACGGGCAACCCAATAATTATTAATTCAACTTTTTCAGTACTAAAATAATTTTTTAAAAATGGAATTAATTCGTGTGAATTTATTGTTTGCAATCCTGTAGCTATTATTTGTAGTGGATCTGTAACAGCAATACCCGTGCGTTTTCTTCCATAATCTATTGCCAGTATTCTTGCCATTTAAAATATTATTGCTCGGTTAAAATAGTAAAATCTTTAGAAAATATCGGTTGCTCTCTATAAAGTAAATCAATAAAGCCATCACCATAAATAGCTAAATATTCTAAAATATTGTCTACCCTTTCCTGTAAATTATTCAGTGGGTTTACTTGAGATTTTATTTTTTTAATTTGTCTTTGCTGCGCTTCAAATTTTTTCTTCTCAGCCTTCAGCATTTTCTTTTCTAAAATTACAAGCTTATTAATTGCCTGCGTTTTAAGTGCATGAACATGGCCATTTAATGTGTTATCAATTACAGCAGTTATATCTTTTATTTTATCGTATATATTTTTAACTGCATCTTTTTCTTCAACAATATCTAGTTTAATTTTAGTTTCTCTCAAAACTAATTCTTCTAAAAGTTCCTTTTCAGTCTTAAAAATATCGTTCTGTATAAACCCAAGAGATTCTATTTTGTCTGCTGTTTTTTTATCAATAACGGTAAACGAGTTTCTTAAAATTAGCGTTGGAAAAAAAGCATTTACTTCCTTAAAAACGTCTTTTAATTCAAGCCAATAAGCTATTTCCCCTCCCCCGCCAATAAAAGCAATATTTGGTAAAATAGTTTCCTGATAAACGGGCCGAAGAATAACATTGGGACTAAATCTTTCTGCATTTGTATTTATTTCTGACTCCATTTCTGTTTCAGAAAAAAGCAAATCTGTATTGGCAACTTTATATCCATTGTTATTTATTTCTATCCTTTCTCGGATATTATCTTTTAAATAAAAAAGATTTACCTCCCTGCCTGCAGCCTGAACCTTATATTCTTTTGGAAAGTTTGCTACGGATGTTGCTACTTTTTTTTCAGAAAACTGCTCTCTTAATTCTCTTTTTATTACGCAGGCAAATTCTTTTTTAAAAATTCGGTTATCAGGCATTAAAATAACAAGGCCGTATTTATTAAAAAGATGGTGAACAAATTGAAACGTAGCATTTTCTATCGTATCATTTTCTTTGTAACACAACCGAACAATATTAATTATTTCTTCACCAAACTTTTTGACACAAAGCTGCCCCGCAACAGCATTAATTATTTTAATAAATTCTTTGTCAATCAGCATTCTTCCAACAGCTCCTGTTTGTACCGTATTCCATTTATAATTTGTACCGCTTAAATGTACCTCACCCAATTCATCCAAATCAGCATCTTCACTTCCCATATAGTAAACAGGAACAAATCTTTTATCTGTAATTAAGTTGTTAAGTTCTTCACTCAATTTAATGGCATGAAGAATTTTGTAAATAAAATATAAATGACCAGTAAAAATATTGGGCTGGTGTGCGGTACAAACTGTAAAAGTTTCTTCGCTAAGAAGTGCTTCTACGTTTGCTTTGAGCTTATCAGAAATTTGAATATTGCTATATTGTTTCTTTAGTTCAGCAACCAATAATGATCTGTTTACCGGATAATTCTTTCTGTCTTCTATCGCTTTTTTTAAACCTTTTATATCTGTTGAATATGTATAAAAATCTTTCAGCTGGTCAGCATTGTCTAAATAATCCAATACAAGCGTGGAAAAAGAATCTGTATTGCGGTAAGAAATTTTAGTAGATGAAAAATTCATTTATCATTTTTATAAAATCTTCTATTATCTTATTAAAAACTTAATTAAGCAAAAAACTAAATTAAATCCCCCTCCAAATCATAATCAAAAGCTTTTGTAATTTTTACCTGTACAAAATCACCGATCACTAATTTCTTTTTGGTATTAATGATAACTTCATTATCGACTTCAACACTGTCAAATTCCGTACGGCCCATATATCTTCCGCTTTCTTTTTTATCAACCAATACTTTAAAAATCTGTCCAATTTTTTCTGTATTTTTTTCCAAGGAAATATCCTGCTGTACATCCATTATTTCCTGTGCCCGTTCTTCTTTTTCATCTGCAGAAATATTGTCATCCAAACCATGCGCACTTGTATCTTCTTCATGGCTGTAAGTAAAAATTCCAACCCTGTCAAACTTCATTTTTTGCAAAAATGTTTTTAGTTCTTCCACGTCTTCTCTTGTTTCGCCGGGAAAACCAGCAATTAAAGTTGTACGCAAACAAATACCGGGCACTTTTTCTCTGATAGCATTTATAAGATCTTCCATTTCAAATCTTGTAATATTTCTTTTCATTGCCTTCAGCATATTATCTGCAGCATGTTGTAAAGGCATATCAAGGTACTTGCAAATGTTATCATGTGCATTCATAGCATCTAAAATTTCCATAGGAAATTTAGAAGGATATGCATAATGTAACCTTATCCACTGTAGACCCGGCACAACGGCAAGTTCGTTTAGTAAACGAGGCAATTCTCGCTTTTTATAGATATCCAATCCGTAATATGTTAGCTCCTGAGCTATAAGCATTATTTCTTTTACTCCTCGTTTTACCAGTTGCTTTGCTTCATCAACAATGCTTTCTATAGTTCGGCTTACATGCTGCCCACGCATTAATGGTATTGCACAAAATGAACAGGTGCGATTGCAGCCTTCACTGATTTTTACATATGCATAATGAGATGGTGTAGCCAAAAGTCTTTCGCCTATAAGTTCACCTTTGTAATCAGCTTCAAACTGCTTTAAAATACGAGGCAGTTCCATTGTGCCAAAAAAGGCATCAACTTCAGGTATTTCTTCTTCTAAATTATTCTTGTAACGTTCGCTAAGGCAACCTGTAACATATACTTTATCGAGCTTTCCCTTCTTTTTTAAAGCAACATTTTCCAGAATAGTATTAATGCTTTCCTCCTTAGCTTTATCAATAAAACCGCAGGTGTTTATTATTACAATGTTGTGGTCAAGCTTTTCATTTTCATGAACTGT
>JANXTG010000156.1 GCA_025352525.1 Ferruginibacter sp. | reverse complement strand
TCCATACCTTCAAGCATTCCACGGCGACGGTTAAGATCACCTGTTACATCGCCCATGTATTGGTCAGGCGTAAGCACTTCCACTTTCATAATCGGTTCAAGCAAAACAGGTTTTGCCTTACGGCCAGCTTCTCTGTATCCTTGCTTCGCACACAATTCAAAAGATATTGCATCACTATCCACATCATGGTAACTACCATCATAAATTCTCACTTTCATATCTACAACTGGGTAACCGGCAAGTACTCCGTTTGTCATGCTATTTGTAAATCCTTTTAATATTGGAGCAATAAATTCTTTTGGAATACTACCACCAAAAATTTCATTTACAAACTGTAATCCGCCAGTTGGGTTTAGTACTAACCATTCTGCATCAGCAGGTCCTAAATCAAAAGCGATATCACCAAATTTACCTCTACCACCGGTTTGTTTCTTGTATGTTTCTCTGTGTGATATCGTATTTTTAAATGACTCTTTGTAAGCAACCATTGGCGCACCCTGGTTAATTTCAACTTTGAACTCACGTTTCATCCTGTCAATAATAATTTCCAGGTGCAATTCGCCCATACCACTCAAGATTGTCTGGCCGGTTTCTTCGTCTGTTTTTACTCTTAAAGTAGGATCTTCTTCTACCAGTTTGGCAATTGCCATACCCATTTTATCAACGTCAGCCTGTGTTTTGGGCTCAATTGCAATAGAAATTACTGGTTCTGGGAAAGTCATTGATTCCAATACAATCGGAAAGTCTTCATGACATAAAGTATCGCCTGTTTTGATATCTTTAAAACCAACAGCTGCACCGATATCTCCTGCTTCAATAAAATCTACAGGATTTTGCTTGTTGGCATGCATCTGCATGATACGACTGATACGTTCTTTTTTACCGGTACGGGTGTTCAGTACATAACTTCCTGCATCTAAACGACCACTATACGCACGGAAGAAAGCCAAACGCCCTACAAAAGGATCCGTCATAATCTTAAAAGCCAAAGCACTAAATGGTTCTTTAGGATCTGCATGACGAAGTATTTCTTCATCATTATCAGGGTTTATTCCTTTAACCGCTTCAATATCTAAAGGACCGGGCAAGTATCTTACTACAGCATCCAACGCGGTTTGTACACCTTTATTTTTAAAAGATGAACCACACATCATCGGTATAATAGACATATCGATTGTTGCTTTACGGATAGCCGCATGAACTTCATCTTCTGTGATTGTATTAGGATCATCAAAGAATTTTTCCAACAGTTTTTCATCATAATCAGCAACAGCTTCAATTAATTCCTGACGATATTGTGCTACCTCTTCAACCATATCTGCAGGAATCGGAACTTCTTTAAAAGTCATTCCTTTATCTTCTTCATTCCAAACGATACCTTTCATGGTAATTAAATCTACCACACCGGTAAAATTATCTTCAGCACCAATCGGTAATTGCAAAGGCACTGCTTTGGCACCCAACATGTCACGAACCTGCTTAACCACGTTTAAGAAATCAGCACCACTTCTATCCATTTTATTTACAAAACCAATACGTGGTACTTTATATTTATTAGCCTGGCGCCAAACTGTTTCAGATTGTGGCTCTACACCACTAACTGCACAAAATAATGCAAGCAAACCATCCAAAACACGCAAACTACGCTCTACTTCTACGGTAAAATCCACGTGACCGGGTGTATCAATAATATTAAATTTATATTGTTTGGTATCAGCATTTTTAACACCCTGATCCATTGGAAAGTTCCAAAAACAGGTAGTAGCAGCACTTGTAATAGTGATACCTCTTTCTTGCTCCTGAGCCATCCAATCCATTGTAGCGCCGCCATCATGTACTTCACCTATTTTGTGGTTTACACCGGTGTAGTAAAGGATACGCTCTGTAGTAGTGGTTTTACCTGCATCAATGTGCGCAGCAATACCAAAGTTTCGTTGATAACGTAAATCTCCCATTTTGTTTTTGTTAAATTGTTTTTGTTAAATTGTTAAACGATACCTCGATGAATCATCTAATATCTTTTATTTAAACCTTCGATTTTTTCTTTTTAACCAAGCAAATAAATAACTGTGGTCAGCATCGGTGGCAATTTTGATTTGTTGTTTTTTTCTTTTTGAGGAAAAGAAAAAAGGGACCACATTTCATCTTCAACTATTTATTTGGCTTTTGTTTCAGCGTGTTTTGCTGAATATTATTATTCCCTGTAGACTATCGCACATTGCAATAAAAGGGTTAATATTTTACGTTACGATCTCATAATATGCTAAATCATTCTGCTCGGTCTATCAATGTGCAGATGCCTTTTAGCGCCGCAAAGGTAAGGATTAATTGTAATAAAACAAGATCAAAAGCATCATACATCAAGCTTAAAGAAGCTTTAACTTTATAAATATAAAAGACTGATAGTTTAGTATACACTTTTTACTTTTTTTAAATTTATTGCCTTGCCTCATAACATTCTACTCACCGGTGCAAACGGCTATATTGGTCAACGCTTAATTCCTGTTCTGTTGGAACAAGGTCATCATTTATATTGCTGTGTAAGAGACAAAGAACGTTTTGAAGATGAGCACAATCACCCCAACATTAAAACAATAGAAGTAGATTTTTTGGAAGAAAATTCATTAGTCAAATTTCCTCAAAAAATTGATGCTGCATATTTTTTAATTCACTCAATGAGTAGTTCAGGAGATTTTGAAGCAAAAGAATTGGCATCGGCAGTTAATTTTTTGAACTTAATTGAACAAACAGATTGCAAACAAATTATTTATCTGACGGGTATTGTAAATGAAACGCATTTATCAAAGCATTTACTTTCTCGCCTGGCAGTTGAAAATAAATTAAAGGAAAGTAAGATTCCACTTACCGCTTTGCGTGCCGGTATTATTGTGGGTTCAGGCAGTGCATCATTTGAAATAATAAGGGACCTGGTAGAAAAACTACCGATAATGATTACTCCGAAATGGCTCAACACATTATGCCAGCCCATTGCTGTAAGAAATGTAATTGAATTTTTAGCAGGCGTTCTTTTAAAGGAAACAACCTACAATAATCATTTTGATATAAGCAGCAATGAAGTGTTAAGCTACAAGCAAATGCTGCTGCAGTTTGCAGAAGTAAGAAAATTAAAAAGATGGATTTTTACCGTTCCCATTATGACGCCACGCATCTCTTCTTATTGGCTTTACTTTGTTACATCTACCTCTTACCCTTTGGCTATAAACCTTGTAAACAGCATGAAGGTGAATGTTATTGCCAAACCCAATAATCTTGCAAAAGATTTAAATGTTCAATTGCTCAGCTATAAAACTGCTGTGCAGCTGGCATTTGAAAAAATTGAACAAAACCTTGTTCTTAGTAGTTGGAAAGATTCCTTTAGTTCATCTAATGCAAACCAGCAATGGATGGACCTTGTTGAAATCCCTAGCTTTGGTTGTTACAAAGACCTTAAATGGAGGGACCTTGAACCGGAAAATATTGAAAAAGTACTTCACAATATATGGAGCATTGGCGGAGCTAAAGGATGGTATTACGGCAACACGTTGTGGAAGGTAAGAGGATTAATGGATAAGTTTATGGGCGGTGTTGGTTTAAGAAGAGGTCGCACACACTCCAACGAAATAAACCGTGGCGATGCGCTAGATTTTTGGCGTGTACTTATAGCAGATAAAAAGAATAAAAGGTTGTTATTGTATGCCGAAATGAAATTACCCGGAGAGGCTTGGCTGGAGTTTAGAATTATGAAGCGCCATAACAAGATGCAATTAAGGCAAACAGCCACCTTTCGTCCCAGAGGTTTATGGGGACGGTTATACTGGTTAAGCGTACTTCCCTTTCATTATTTTATTTTTAATGGAATGATCAAGAATCTTGTAAAAACAACTTAATGCCTTTTATATTTCAAATCAATTATAAATATTCATTTGCTTAAGTAGGAATATCCAAAACGCTACAATGGTCAGCGATCAATTATATTATCTTACTTGTAATAAAATAAAAGACAGCATTAAAATATTTAAAGGATTGCGAGTTTTTAGCTAAAATATATTTTAATTCTGTTTTAATAAATTTCAGAAATTACTTAATTTGGAAAAAATTCTGATTCGCAGATTATAGGTTTAATGTTCCTCACAGAATGTTTTACATTTATGTTTAAAATTTATTTATGGAAGAAATTGAAATACCTACCGAACATCTTCATGAGCAAATAAAAGAAAAAGCAGAAGAGCTGATGGGTAAAAGTGAAGGCAAATTATCGATGTACATTGCAATTTGTACAGCATTAATGGCAGTATTTGCAGCTATTGCAGGTTTATTAGCGGGCCACTTTAGCAACGAAGCCGTAATTGGGCAAATAAAAGCATCCGATCAATGGGCTTTTTACCAGGCCAAATCTATAAAAGCGGCAATACAAAGTTTACAACCTCAGGTTGCCGGCGTTTTACGCAAATCACCGGAACAAATAAAAAAAGAAGAAGAGGAAATAAAAAAAATGGCACAAGAATTTGAAAAAGAAAGCGCCATAAATTTAGAAAAACATTCATGGCTTGCAAAGGCAGTAACTTTTTTTCAGGTAGCTATTGCAATTTCCGCTATCTCAATTTTATCAAGAAAAACTATGTTGTGGTATGTGGG
>JANXTG010000140.1 GCA_025352525.1 Ferruginibacter sp. | reverse complement strand
GAAGTTTATTTTTTTAATGACCTAATTTTAAAAGTCCCCTCAACATTGTAAGTTTTATAACCATCAGACTCGAAAATCGAAAAATTATATTCATAAATACCATTCGAATAAATAAAAAGTATCTTTTTAGAATCGGCTAGTTCTTCAACAAGTTTGAGTGTTGTATCCTGTTGGCATTCCAATTTAAGTTGAGAATATAATTTTTCATCTGATTTGGCAATTATTACAGAATAATTACTAAAATGTCCCTTTTCTTTTTTGATTATCACGCCGTCAGCATAATCTTTTCTATTGTCATTTTCGTAATAAAGCCAATCTTCATTAGATCCATTAGATTGAGGTTTGAATGAATAATGCTTTGTTTTTAGAAATGAATCAATCGTATTAAAAGAATTTGAAAAAATTATCAGTCTCAAATTAGCAAGTGAAAATTCAGGAGTTTGGCTTTTGCAATTAAATGCGATTCCTAAGAAAATAATTGGCAGAAATTGTCTCATAATAAAGTTTAATAATAATCGTATTATTTTAAAGCATGCCTCACAACAGCAGGCTTTGTGTCAGTCTGGGAATAGATGCTCGTCAAACACATAACAAATGTAAAATTAAAAAGGAAAAGTACAGATTATGAAAAAAATAAAAATTGAAAAACCTATGTCAGAACCGCAGCACAATAAAGTCCAAAAAGTTAATAAAACTTCCGTCAGCCCTGCTTGCACAAAACCGAATCTATTCGGTAGGGCATCTTCAGCTTATTTAGATAGCTTATTGGAAGGGTTAGCAAATATTGTTGACTTTAAAAATAATATCCTAATATGAGTCAAAAAGAAATTATTTTTTTTGAAAAGTCAAATGCAACAAATTTTGCTTTAATAAATTTTATGAATAGCAAGCCTGTAGTTGATGGTATTTTCCAAGATGTCAACCTGCAAGATTTTTGGATGAACACCTGTATATTCATGCTATTTCACTTTGACGATATATTCAAACTGGTGGTCTGAATATTTATACTCCGGCATTTTAAAAATTAAACCGTCAACACCTTTTATGTCATTTTGAATTTTATATAATTCAACTTTGTCAAAAAGATACTGTATAAGTATTGCTAGTTCTTTTTCAGGTGTTCTATGCAAGCTGATTTGTTTTGTTGTAAATATTCCAAAACAAATTATGACATTTTTCAAGTTGCTTTGGTTTCTAATAATGAGCGTTAGGCTTGTTGTCAATCCTTTGCTGCCTACAATATCTGTATGTTCTGAATGGTTTATCCATACGCTTGAGAATGTCGTACCACGAATATTATCAAAAGGATGTATCTCCCACTCTGGGTTTGAAAAGGCAATATTGTGTGTAGTAATTTCTAAGTTTTCAAAATTCTCTACAAATGGTGGTTTCTGCATAAACTTTAAATTTTAATGGTGATTGAACTCCAATCGCATTACCGATGAAGTGTGTGTTAGCTTTAATATACGCACAATTTTTTCATGTGTATTTTTAAAACATCTTTGTTTGTAATGCTTTAATTAGAAAAACGCCTTTGCTAAGCAATTGCGACAATACAACTTTGGTTATTCTTATTGTTGCATTCGAAGTTTAAACTCTACAACAATTTTAATACATTATACGCTTATGTAAAAACTTAAAAATGCTCCCCCCCGTTCCGCATAGCCGGGATAGCAGCGGAAATACTTTTTTGTTGCCTTTGAACAAAAAAGATTGCAGCGTATAGCCCGAGACAAATGTTCAACAAAATTCCGTCAGCCCGTGCTCCTTAACCTCCTACTCTATTAATTCAAACTCCTAAAATCCACCGGCACCAATTTGCTTACGCCGGGCTCCTGCATGGTTACGCCATAAATAACATCTACGGCGCTCATGGTTTGTTTGTTGTGGGTTACAATAATGAACTGCGAGTTTTCGCTAAATTGTTTTATCATGTTGGTAAACTTGCCTACGTTGGCATCATCGAGCGGTGCATCTACCTCATCTAAAATACAGAATGGCGCAGGCTTTATTAAATAGATGGCAAACAACAAGGCGGTGGCGGTCAATGTTTTTTCGCCGCCGCTTAACTGCCCAATAGATGATGGACGTTTGCCTTTTGGTTTGGCCACAATATCAATGCCCGTTTCGGCAAGGTTTTCAGGGTCTACCAATATCATGTCTGCTGTATCTTCATCGGTAAACAATGCCTTAAATACTTTTTGAAAATTTTCTCTGGTTTTATTAAATGTATCTAAAAATTGCTGGTTGGCGGTGGCTTCTACTTCCTGTATGGTTTGCATTAGGCTGTCTTTTGCAGTAACCAAATCGTTCTTTTGTTCTAAAATAAACTCATACCGCTTTTTCATTTCGGTGTAGGCTTCAATGGCGGTTGGGTTTACTTCGCCCATATTTTCCAAACGCTTTTTCATGCGGTCGTTGCGTTCTTTTAAATCTTCCACGGCATCAGTGCCAGTTCGAGGCTCATCAATTATAACATCAAGGTCAACCCTAAACTCCACACTCAGCCTTTCTTTCATGCCACTTAGTTGCAATTTAAGATCGGTGAGTTTATCCTTTATTTCATTTAATAAAGTATCTATTATTTCTTTTGACTTTTGTTTTTGGCGAAGCGCAGACTCTTTATCTGTAAGCGCATTGCGAAGATTATAATAAGCTTGATCTGCTTCGTTCAATTGCTTTTCATCAATTTCTTTTTTCTGTAGCATGGATAAAA
>JANXTG010000077.1 GCA_025352525.1 Ferruginibacter sp. | reverse complement strand
CTTCCTGCATAGCCTCAGGTTTAAGGTCATATTTTTCTTCCATTTCTGCCAAACGCTTATCTATAAGACCTTTTGTACCATATTGTGATGGTGCTATTCCTTCTGTTCTTACACAAACCGGGTAAATAAGTTTTTTATTTTCTTCTTTATCAACGTTAATTAATTCAACAGTAAAAAGCCAGTGCTTTGTAAAATCGTACTCGTAAATAAATTTCTGATTGGTATCTTTAATTTCTGTGGCAAGCACGGTATTTTCCATTATCAGGGGTTCGGCTTTATATTCCTTTTCATATTTTTCTACAGATATTTCCCGACCCCGTTGCCATATATCGTTGCTTCTGTAAAATGTAGCCTGGTGCTTATTATCAAACTCATAAGCAATTAATATTGCCTGATGCAGCTCCTTAAAATTTGCGGTATGCTTAATTGCAATATCTCTGTAAACACTTTCGTCTTCCTGTAAATAAATCCTGAATTTTAAAACTGCCATGCAATGAAATTATTTATTTTATGTTATAACTGCAACTAAATAATAAGTATTAAATTTAGTAAAATTAAAACTGCCATTTAAATCAATTTAATATCTCTTTCCCTTTTAAAAGCATAAATGCATGTGCAGCTTCAAAATCACCTGTTATTTCACCATCCAAGATTGCATTTCTGATAGCATCTTTTATAATCCCAACTTCTTTTGAAGGCTGCAAGGAAAAGGTTTCCATAATTATTTCGCCGGTTATGGGTGGTTGCCAGTTTCTTAAATTATCTCTTTCTTCAACCTCAATGCAACGTTGACGAACCAATTCAAAATTTTCTAAAAACCGTTTTACTTTTTGTTTGTTTTTTGAAGTAATGTCTGCATCGCAAAGTTTCATAAGGCTGTCAATATCTTCACCGGCATCAAAAAGTAGCCGACGGATTGCAGAATCAGTAATATCTTCTTTTGTAAGGCTGATTGGTCGAAGGTGCATTTCCACCATTTTGCGCACAAATTTCATTTTTTCATTTTGTGGCAGTTTAAGTTGTGTAAATATTTTAGGCACCATTCTGCCACCAACAGCTTCATGACCATGAAACGTCCAGCCATGACCTTCTTCCATTTTTTTTGTAGCCGGCTTAGCAATATCGTGAAGAACTGCAGCCCATCTTAACCACAAATCATCAGTAGCTTTTGCAATATTATCCACCACCTGCAGGGTATGATAAAAATTATCTTTATGGCCATAGCCGTCTACAAATTCAGCGCCGGCAAGTGCAACCATTTGAGGAAAAATTATTTCCAGTAAACCTGTTTTATACAAAAGCTCAAACCCAACGGATGGCTTTTTACTGAGCAGTATTTTATTTAATTCCTCCGTAATTCTTTCTTTGGTAATTATTTTAATTCGGTTTGCATTGGCTGCAATTGCCTGTAACGTTTTTTCTTCAATATTAAATTGCAACTGTGCAGCAAAACGGATAGCCCGCATCATTCTTAGCGGATCGTCAATAAAAGTTTTCTCAGGTTCAAGGGGAGTTTTAATTAATTTTCTTTTAATGTCACCAACTCCATCAAATGGATCGTTCACTATACCGAAATCATTTTCATTTAAACTTATTCCAAGCGCATTAATGGTAAAATCTCTGCGAAGTTGGTCATCGTTTAAAGTACCCGTCATTATAGATGGATTGCGGCTATCGGTATGATAACTTTCTTTTCTTGCTCCTACAAATTCAATTTCAGTTTCATCAAATTTTATTTGAGCCGTACCATAAGTTTTAAAAATATTTACCTGTACAGATTTGCCAAATTGTTTGGCCGTTTCTTCTGCCAATGCAATGCCATCGCCCACACAAACGACATCAATATCTTTTGTATTTCTTCCAATAATTTTATCTCTTACATACCCGCCAATGATATAACTCTCTACTCCTAATTTTTTAGAGGCAGCCGCAAGCTTTCTAAAAAGTACAAGCTCATCTTCACTGTAATCAAGTTTCATAATCACAAAAATAAGAAAACGTATTTGTAGTTATTTTAAATGTCAATATCAGCATCACTTTTTACTTCATTATAAACGCAAATTTTTTTAAGGAAGTAAAAACAAAGTCTACAACTTTTGTAAAACCACAAAAAGTTCTGAGCCTTTTCTTGGGCTAATAGAATTGTAGCATTCATCCATTATTTTTATTTGGAATTTATTTTTAAACAAAAGATTGTATTCTGCCTTGCTTCCGCTGTAAGGGGGACCGGCATCAAATGTCCGATTAAAAAAAACGCCTATCAATTTGCCATTTTCGTTTAATAACTCATGCATTTTGTTTGCATAGTTTGTTCTTAATAACGGATCAATTGCGCAAAAAAAAGTTTGTTCTACAACTAAATCAAAGGTTTGATTTAACGTAAAAAAGTCGCCACAAATAATATTAATTTGTTTGTAAAGAAAATCCGAAAATTGTTTTTTTAATTTGTTTACAAGAACAGGAG
>JANXTG010000035.1 GCA_025352525.1 Ferruginibacter sp. | reverse complement strand
TGAATTAATGATAAATATTTACTCATCAAACACCACACTACAATCTATCTATTTATATTTAATAATCCTTTGCCTGTGGAGTAATAGTTTACAGCACTACTATACCTATAATCTTCTGCTCTCCAAACAAATCCTGCTCTCACGGGGTTTTCATGCAGGTAGTCCTTTCTGGTTCGTAGTATTTCTTCCGTACTGGATTCTATTGGGTGATTATCCTGTTGCCAAAACTGATAAATTATTACGTTCGTTATTTTCTCCGGCTTTTTTAAAAATCCACACCATCCAGTTCCTTCTGCTTTCTTTGGTATTTTCCTTTAGAGCATTAATGATTTTTGCAGAGGTGAACTTTTTAAAATCCCTAATGATATCAGACAAATTATTGGTTACGGTTGAAATAATTAAGTGTAAATGATTTGGCGTAATACAATAAGCATGTATAAACAAACCTTTTTTTTCTGGCAATAGGTTAGGCTATCAATAATAATATTTACATAATCATTTCATGTAAATACATCAACCCATTGTACGGTGGCAAATGTTATAAAATGTACTGCTTGTTGGTCTCTTATTTTATATCCATCCAAACCCATTGTTTAAAAATAATGGTGTTGGATGAGACAAAGTCTCGACCTTATTTAAAAACCCCTAAAGACGCTTCGCTTAACTCTAAGGATAGAGCAAACGAAAACAGTTATCTTATAAATTAAAAAGCCTCTCATTTGTGAGAGGCTTTGGTAAAACGTACGGGAAACCCTGCCTGTTTGCCGCAGTCAGGCAGGGAACCCGTCTGACTATTTTGATTCTTCATTTCTTTTTTTTTTAACATCTTTGACCTACTGAAGTTTTCAGGTATTTTTCTATTATTCAGGCAGCAGCCCAGTCAGCATGTTTTTCTGTATAAATTATCACCCATGGAAGATGTCCTTTTGTATATCTGTTTTTTCCTGCATTGTGTTCTTTTAATCGGTGTTTGCATCTTTTGCCATGCCAACATAAGAAGCATTATCAAACAAACTTTTTAAGACGTAAACAGTTACCATACAAATTAAAAAAGCCTCTCATTTCTGAGAGGCTTTGGTAGCACGTACGGGAATCGAACCCGTGACTCTTCCGTGAAAGGGAAGCGTCTTAACCCCTTGACCAACGCGCCGTTCCGTTTTCGGATTGCAAATATATAAACTTAGGTTTTGTAAACCAAATATTTTGAAGATTCTGCAAAAAATGATTTAGTCAATCACGATTTCCTGGTGACGGATAGGTATGTCAACATTTTTAAATCCTTTATCTAAAACTTTTTGCCTAAAATCATTTTGTACATCTGGCTCACCATGTACTAAAAATACTTTTTTAACTTTTGTTACATCCTGACACTCTAAAAAGTGCAAGAGATCATTGTAATCTCCATGCGCACTCATGCTTCTTATTTGCCCTACTTCAGCATTTACCTGGTGCCATTGCCCAAAAATTCTAACTTCTTTATCGCCGTTTTTTAATCGGCCTCCAAGTGAATGTGGCTCGCAATATCCGGTAAGTAAAATACTGTTACGGCTGTTTTCTATATTGTTACTGATGTGGTGTTTTACTCTACCGGCTTCTGCCATGCCACTTGCAGAAATAATAACACACGGATCTTTAAGATAATTTAAACGCTTTGAATCATCTACAGATGTTGTAAACTTTAAGCCCGGAAAATCAAAAGGATCTTTATCCTTTTTTAAAACTTCCTGTATGCTTTCATTAAAATATTGGGGATATCTTTTCAAAATTTCTGTTGCTTTAGTACTAAGCGGACTGTCAACATAATAATCAACAGCAGGTAATTTATTTTCTAAACTGAGCAGGTTTAACGCATACAAGATTTCCTGCGTTCTGCCTACACTGAATGCAGGCATTATTAATTTTCCTTTCTTTTTTAAACAGGTATTTTCTATCCATTCCAGCAATGCATCTGTTGTGGGATGAAACTGTTCATGTAATGTATTGCCATAAGTTGATTCTATCAAAATATAATCAGCCTGATCAAACGGCGCCGGAGATTTTAAAATGATATCTCTGTATCTACCAACATCGCCACTAAAAGTGATGCGTGTCTGTTTGCCGTTTTCTGTTATCCTTAAATGTACCGCAGCACTGCCGATTATATGCCCTGCATCTGTGTAACTAAAAGAAATATTTTCATCTATTGCAAACCATGTGTCGTATTCTACAGTTTCAAATCTGTCAGCGGCTGCAAGTGCATCTAACGTTGTATATAAAGGCTGCGCATTAGGGAGCCCTTCTAATGCCAACCGCTTGTTTACAAATTTTATATCGTTTTCCTGAATGCCTGCACTGTCTTCCATTAAAATACTGGCAAGATCTTTTGTAGCGGGAGTTGCAAATATTTTTCCCTTGTAACCATCTTTTACAAGCTTAGGTAAAAGTCCACAATGATCAATATGTGCATGAGATAAAATAACATAATTAATATCGCCTGCATTAAAACCAAAATCTTTATTTAGTTCATCGGTCTGGTCGCCCATTCCCTGAAACATACCACAATCGAGCAAGATTTTTTTACCGTTATCTAATGTGACAAGATGTTTGGAACCGGTAACGGTTTGTGCAGCACCATGAAAAGCAATTTTCATATAAAAGAGTTTAGTGCTTAAAGGTATGGGAAATGAAATGACGAATTATAATGATGAATTATTAATTACGAATTAACAATGGCAGTTAAAAAACAACCCACAGCATTTAACTCACAACTTTCGACGCAAAATGCCCAACGCTTAACTCATAGTTCACAACTCACATCTAATTTCTTTATTCTAAAATTTCCTGTATTTGTGTGGCAGGCATATTTGCATTGCGCATAGCAATTCCCCTTACTGCATTTGCCGTAAATTCTTCAAAAGCTTTTTTTGAAACGGCTTCATCGCTTACCATAACGGGTACGCCAATATCACCACCTTCTCTAATACTTTGTACAATGGGTATCTGCCCAAGAAAAGGAATATCAAATTCTTCTGAAAGATGTTTACCACCATCTTTGCCAAACAGATAATATTTATTATCGGGTAATTCCTCGGGGGTGAAATAACTCATATTTTCTACCAAACCAATTATAGGCACTTTTAATTGTGCCTGCGAAAACATTGCTATGCCTTTTTTTGCATCTGCAAGCGCAATTGTTTGTGGCGTTGTTACAACAATAACTCCAGTTACAGGGACTGTCTGCACAATTGTTAAATGTATATCTCCTGTACCTGGTGGCATATCAATAATTAAATAATCAAGCTCCCCCCAATCTACCTCGCTTACAAATTGTTTTATGGCACTGCTTACCATTGGGCCACGCCAAACCACTGCCTGTTTTTCATCTATCAACAAACCAATGCTCATTACTTTAATACCAAATTTTTCAATAGGTACTATCAAACCCTTGCCGCCATTGTCTTTCATCATTGGCCGCTCCCCTCTAATGCCAAACATAATATGCTGGCTTGGTCCATAAATATCAGCATCCATTAAACCTACTTTTGCCCCATCTGCTGCCAATGCCAATGCAAAGTTTGCAGAAACAGTACTTTTACCAACACCGCCTTTACCACTTACTACCGCAATAATATTTTTAACTCCGCTTAAAATTGTTTTAGGATCTGTTCGGTTACTGGTAGTATTGCTTGTAAAATTTACAGT
>JANXTG010000247.1 GCA_025352525.1 Ferruginibacter sp. | reverse complement strand
TTTGAAATCCTTGTAATCGTAAGGATGGTCTTCCACCATCATAGCAAGTCTTTTATCGGAATGGTTAAGAGATGGACCTTTAGGCACTGCCCAGCTTTTTAAAACACCATCCATCTCCAGCCTAAAATCGTAATGCAAATGACTTGCCTTGTGCCGTTGCACTACAAATGATAATTGAGTATTACCTTTTTTTACTGCTGTATCAGGTTCCGGTTTAGCGGTAAATTTTCTTTTGCGTTTGTATTTTATAAGGCTCATAATTAAGAGGCTTTTTTGCGTTTGGTTTCAATGCTGGCTTTTAATTGTTCCATCAAATCTTTTGCTTTGCTGTGCACCACTTTCATTACGGGTGCAACAGTTTTTTTTCCTTTTGCTTTTGCATTAATTACTTTCATTAAAGATGCGTTGTAACTGTCTTTGTAACCCGAAATATCAAATTTGCCAGATAGCTGATCAACCAAAGCAATAGCCATTTTTAATTCTGCAGGTTTTACAACTGTTTTTGTGGGTAACACTAATTCTGTTGTTGGTCTTATCTCTTCATGAAAACGAATGCGGTTTAAAATAATGGCATCGCCAGATACTTTTAGTATTGCAAGATGCTCTTTGTTTCTCATTACAAAACTTGCTACACCTGCACGTTTTGTTTTTATTAAAGTTTCCCGCAATAATGCATAAGGTATTACACCACTTTTTTCAGGTGCTAAATAGTATGGCATTTGATAATACACACTGTCAATTTCTTCCTGTTTTACAAAGTCAGTAATTTCTATCAGCTTTGTTTTTTCAGCTCCTGCTTTTTCAAAATCAAGCTCATCCAGTATTACATATTTACTGCCGGTATCATAGCCTTTTACAATATTGCTCCATGCTACTTCTTTGCCGGTTTTTTCATTTACCCGTAAATATTTTATGTGGCTATGGTCTTTCTTATCAAGCATATCCAAATCAACATCGCTGCTTTCTGTTGCGCTATATAATTTAACCGGAATGTTAACCAAACCGAAGCCAATAGCACCTATCCATAATGGTTTCATTATTTTTATTTTAGGTTACATATAATAAATCGTAGTTCATTTTTTTAAAATCCTACCATACTATTCATTTTATAAAGAAGGGGAATAGCATTATTAATACGCATTATAAATTACTCTGCCTGTTGATCTTTCAAAAATTGTACCTGCACAATTTCGTTTGGAGTTTGCTTTCAGCCTTTTTCATCATTTTAGTTAGATGATAATATTTTCATTATTAATTTTTCTTCTTTAGAAAGATCTGTCTGTCCATCATCTATTTCAATTTTATCAATTTGCTTAAAGTATTTATCAAGGCTTTGATCTTCGTATAAAGAAATGATGAGCGGGTGCACGTAATACTTTTTACAAACTGTTCTTGTATTGCCCAAATGTTTTGCCACTTTATCCAATGCATGCACAACATTTTTTTAAATTCTGTGTCATTATCAGCAAAACCAATTTCTTTAAAAGCTAACAATACATTTACTGTTCCTTACCATGTTCGAAAATCTTTTGCTGAGAAATTCTTACCGCTTATATTTTTAATGTATTCATTTACCATTCCACTATCAATGCTGTGGCGGCTTCCGTCTTCATTGTAATATTGGAACAATTCTTTACCCAGAATATCACGACATTGTTGTACAATGGCTGCAAGTTTTTTGTTTTTTAAACTGATGTCATGTTTAACTCCTTTTTTTCCAACAAAAGAAAATTTAATACTGCTTCCGTTAAAATGAACATGCTTGTTTTTTAAGGTTGTTAACCCAAAGGATCCGTATAATTTTTCATAAATATTATTGCCAACCCGTATGTTGGTTCGTTCCATTAAACTAACCACTGTTGCCATTACTTTTTGCTGGGTAAGTCCGGCAATTGATAAATCTTTTTCCAATTGCAGCCTTATTGCAGGCAAGGCTTTACCAAACTCCAATAACATGTAAAATTTTGTGTGGTTTCGCAAAGCATTCCATGCGGGGTGATAGCGGTATTGTTTTCTCATTTTTGCATCAATACCGGTAGCTTGTAAATGTCCGTTTTCCACTGCACAGATCCATACGTTTTTCTAGGCGGGTGGTATTACAAGACCTTTTATTCTTTTAAGACGTTTTTCGTGATTTATCTTTTCTTCACCTAGCTTATAAAAAAATTCCTTCCCCTTTCTTTGTCTTGCAATTCCCGGTGTTGCATCTGTTACATACATAAGGTTGGCAGCTTCTGCAGTTTTTGCCGGATCTTTAGTAATTTTTGCCAATTGGTTTTTTGGTAAAATTTCTACCATCTCATCTATAGCTGTCATAAAAAAAACCGTGTTTTACTGCGATATGTTTTAAACAAGAAAGTTTTATGCCTGACCAATTTGAGTAATTCCCTTCCGATTTATTTGTATTAACAATAATTTTTCTACAATCTATGAGTAAACCTTTCTACGTAATTATTATCTAATACCTAATCATCTATAAAATTTAATTGGTACATCATTTGAATTTTTTTAATTACAAAAAATACCTTATGCATTATAACGATACACACTTAACTTTTTTGCGGGAAAAAATAATGGAAACAAAAGTTGCGTTATTTAAGTCTGAAATAAATTCAGAATTGTCGTTACCAACCAATGTTATACAGACAATAAATGTTGATGAGGAAGGAAATATCTATTTCTTTACATCCAGCAACGGTGTTTTTGCAAAAAACATTGATCATCCTTTTTATGCTTATTTAGACTATCATAAAAAAGGATATGGACAAAGACTTTGTATAAGTGGGAAGGCGGTAATTGTAAAAGAAGAAGATGATGACATTGACCAGGAAATTAATAATTATGGCATGACAGGTAAATCAATAGTATTGATTAAAATGAAAATAATGCAGGCAGAATTTTTTGGACAGAACATGAACCAACAATTAACGCTGCCTCAAAAAATTAAAAATTCAATCACTCATATATTTTTCCCATCATCAGAACATCATTTTAAATTCGGATAACGTACAGAAACATTAGATTATATTATGGCATAAGATTCAGCAGTAACATTCAAAGACTCAAAGCAATATAAATACAAACCCCATGAAGATTTTCATGGGGTTTGTATTTAAAATTATTTTTTATTTGGCTTTAAATTTTCCGATTGCCTCTTTGCTAAAACTACTCAAGATTAATTTGCCGCTGATCAATGCACGTTCATGCAAAAGTGTATCCCAGTTTTCCGTGCCTTTCCAAAAAACTTTTTTCATTTCTGCCATTGCTTCGGGGTTGGAATGTGCCAATGTATCTGCTAATCTTTTTACAGATTCATCCATATTCACTACATTTTCATGCACTTCTGCAAACAACCCTTTCTTCTTTGCCCAGTCACTGTTGCGCCACATGGTAGCATCAATAGAAAGTGCACTAAAAGCTGCAATACCAATTTTTCTTTCTACTGCCGGGCCAACAACAAAAGGACCGATACCTATGGCGAGTTCGCTCAGTTTTATATCGCAGCCTTCTACCGCAATAGCATAATCTGCAGCAGCAGCAATGCCCACACCGCCACCCACGCATTTACCCTGTATGCGTGCAATAATAAATTTGGGGCAACGGCGCATATTATTTATCACATTTGCAAAACCGCTAAAAAACTTTTCTCCGCTTGCGGAGTTATTTATCTCAAGCAACTCATCAAATGAGGCACCTGAACAAAATGCTTTATCTCCCGAACTTTTTAAAATAATAACTTTCGTTTCGGGATGCGTACCTGCAAAATGAATTTCGTGTGCAAGTTTTTCCAGTTGCTTTGTAAGCATAGAATTACTTTGTGGATGACTAAATTCTATTGTTGTAATTCCTTTATGCGTTTCAGAGGTTACATATCCTTCCTGTGTTTCAGTCATATTCATTTTTTTTACCCCAAGGCACTATGGGGGGTGTTTTTAAAATTTTATCTTAATTTTTATTTACTTTAAAATACTCATGCTAATATTTACACTAATAAATATTCACTGACTAATTTACTTTATTCTTCATTTTTACCATCGTTAAAATTGTTCCTACACCAACGGTTTCATTTGTTTCATCCAATATTTCTACAAACCATTTTACGATCCCTTTCGGTATATTCTGCCCTTGTACAAACGGCACATCAGGATTTACATCTTTTAATTCCTGAGCCGTTTTTTCTTTACACGTAAAACGAATGTAAATAGAATTGCCTGCATACACAGGTTTTACAAACCGCATATCATCTATACCATAATTTAATAACACAGGGTTTTTTTCAAAGCTGGCAACAAACAATCCGGCAGCTGCACTGTTTATAAAATAACCGTGTGCAACCTGCTCTGTAAACATAGTTTCTGTAAAATCTGTTTCTCTTTTGTGCGCATAAAAATGATCGCCTGTAAGGTTTGCAAATGCATCAATATCTTCAGCAGTTATCAAGCGCTTTTTGCTGATGAGCTGGTCACCAATATTTAGCTCTTCAAAATATTTTTTAAACGGATGTTTTGCTTCTATATTACCTGTTGCATTAGGTTGAAATACATTGCTGATAGCAGTAATCATATCGGGCGAACCTTGTATAGCCGTGCGCTGCAGATAATGTTTTACACCACGCATGCCACCCATTTCTTCGCCACCACCAGCACGGCCCGGCCCACCATGAACAAGCATTGGAAGTGGTGAACCATGCCCTGTACTTTCTTTTGCACATGCAGCATTTAAAACCAAAATTCTACCATGGTGTGTGGCTGCGCCAATAACATATTGTTTTGCAATGGCAGCATCTGCAGTCACAATGGAAGTACATAAACTGCCTTTTCCTTTTTTGCTTAAAGCAATGGCATCATAAATATCTTTATAGGGCATGATGGTACTTACCGGACCAAATGCTTCTATGTTATGTGGTTCTTCACTGATAAATGGTGTGGTGTTTAATAACAAAATTGGGCTCAAAAATGCACCCGCTTTTTCATCAGCATCAATTACTGCCACACTATCCAGCGACCCATAAATTATTTGCGACGATGCCAGAATTTTTTGCACCTGGTTGCGTACATCATTGCGTTGATCTTGCCCAGCCAATGCACCCATGCGCACTTTTTCATTTAATGGATTTCCTATGGCAGTTGTTGCCAATGTAGTTGCAAGGGCTATCTGCACATCTTCCATTTTATTTTCAGGTACAAATATTCTGCGAATACCGGTACATTTTTGTCCGGCTTTTACAGTCATTTCTTTTTTTATTTCTTTGATAAAAATATCCCACTCGGGCATGCCGGGTTCAACATCGGTGCCCAACACAATACAGTTTAGGGAATCGGCCTCCATGTTAAACGGAACACTTTCTTTTAATATATTTTGATTTGATTTTAATCTTAATCCCGTCTCTGCGGAGCCGGTAAACGTTACTACATCCTGTGAGGCTACATGATCCAATATATCACCTGCGCTGCCACAAATTAACTGTAGTGCGCCTTCGGGCAAAATACCCGATGCAATAATTTCTCTAACAACTGCTTCGGTAAGATAAGAAGTTACCGTCGCTGGTTTTACAACCGCAGGCATTCCTGCTAATAAATTACAGGCTATTTTTTCGAGCATTCCCCACACCGGAAAATTGTAAGCGTTTATATGTACAGCCACACCTTCTTTTGGTACCAAAATATGGTGGCCCATAAAAGTGTTTTCTTTACTCAGGTTGATCGAATCTCCATCGAGGCAAAAAGATTCATCGGGTAACTTTCTGCGCAGCGTTGCATTGCTAAAAAGGTTTCCGATACCACCTTCAATATCTATCCAACTGTCAATTCTTGTTGCTCCACTTAAGTAGCTGATGTTGTAAAAAGTTTCTTTATGTTTTAGAAGATGTAATGCAAGTGACCGCAACATCCTCCCCCTTTGCTGAAAAGTCATTTTACGAAGTGCTGGGTTACCTTTCTCCCGGGCATATTTTAAAATTGACTCAAAATCAAGGCCTTTTGCAGTAGCGTTTGTAATAACAGAACCGGTTACAGCATTGTATAATTCTGCTCCTTCACCATCACCTTCTATCCAATTTCCTGTAATATAATTTCCCAGTTTTTGCATAGTCAAATTTATGGCAGGCAAACGTATAAAAAATATAAAAAAGCATTTTAAGAAGAAATCAGTAAAAATAAAATGGTATTTTTAACAAGAAAATTTGTACAGAAAAAATAAAATCGTTGACTGTGCTTTTTAAAATTTTAATAACTGCTCCTTTGCTTTTTACTGCATGTAAAACTACCAAACAGGTAAACAGCTGCATTGGTAAATCAAAACCTAATTGTATTTGTACAATGGATTACAAGCCTGTTTGCGGTTGTGATGGAAAAACGTACAGCAATGCCTGTGTAGCTGCATGCGCCGGTGTAAAATCGTAGACAGAAGGAGCGTGCGAAAAATAGTTTTATGAACCAGCCCATTAATATTCAAAATAATAAACAAAGCAAAATCGTGTTTTGCATGAGTGTATTTGTATTATTTTATGTGGTAATATTTAAAGCTGTTAACCCTTACAAATATGCTGTTGTTGGTGCAGTATATGAAATTTTATGGTTGTTTATTGTGGCAACAATTTTTATTATACCAGTCATTGCCTTGTGGGTACTTTTAAAAAATAAATTTTCAATTAAATCTTTTTACTTGTATTCCCTGCTAATTTCAGCAGCAACCATCGGTTTGCTGTTTGCATAGTTTAACAGCCTTTATTACATCAACCTTTTTTTGCTGTTTAACCTAATAAAAAAACCTTGATTTCTTCAAGATTTTTTATGTTCTTAAAGAAAACAAGGCCCCACAAATTGTTTTTTTGAATTACATTCTTTTTTCTATTTCTGCAGATAATCTCGCAAAAATTTCATCTATACTACCCTCACCCGATACCATAACTACTTTATCTGACTTGCGGTAATAATCGGCTACAGCTTCTGTTTTATTCTTATATTCTGCAACCCTTGCTGCTATAATTGTTTCGTCAGTATCGTCTGATCTGCCGCTGGATTGACCTCTTTTTAAAATACGCTTTACCAATTCTTCTTCGCTAACATCAAGCGCCAACATTACTTTCACCGGTGTTCTTTTTATTTCCAATAAAATGTCCAATGCTTGGGCCTGTGCTGCAGTTCGGGGGAAACCATCAAACAAAAAACCTTTTGCCTGCGGGTTTTCTTCCAATGCTGTACTTATCATTTCAACAACAACTTCATCTGGAACAAGCTGCCCTTTATCCATCAATTTTTTTGCCTCTAGACCTAAAGCAGTTTGTTGGGCAATTTGAGATCGTAATAAATCCCCAGTACTTAAATGAACAAGGTGAAATCTCTCAATTATTTTTTCACTTTGCGTACCTTTTCCACTACCCGGAGGACCAAAAAGTATTAAATTAAACATAAGCCATCGTAAAATTTTCGATTATGGTAAAGATAAGGTAAAATATATTTTTTGCGAAGGATGAAAGATTCAATTTAAAATGTGTACAGAAAGAGCTGTCAGCTTTAATTAACTGGTACCTTAAATTAAAAAAAGCACTTTTAAAAGCTGACAGTTTTAGCCACTAGCTAAACAAATATTCAACATCTGATTTGCTAAGCGCCTTTACAAAATTTGCATCATCCGCAATCAATTCCTTTGCAAGAATTTTTTTACGTTCCTGCAACTGTAAAATTTTATCTTCAATTGTATCTATACAAATCATACGATAAGCAAAAATATTTTTTGTCTGCCCAATTCTGTGTGTTCTGTCTATTGCCTGTTGCTCAACCGCCGGGTTCCACCATGGATCAACGATATATACATAATCGGCAGCAGTTAGGTTAAGCCCTACACCCCCGGCTTTTAATGAAATTAGAAATACCCTGCACTCGTCATTATTCTGAAAATTTTGTATCGCTTTTTCTCTGTCAATGGCAGATGTACTTCCGTCAAAATATTCAAAGGGAATATTATTTTCTATTAATTTTTGTTTGATGAGTGCCAGCATTCCTAAAAACTGCGAAAATATAAGTGCTTTATGGTCACCAATGTTTTCAACAATTTCCCTTGTAAGTTCATCCAGTTTAATAGAATGGTTAGGGAATTTATCTTCTTCATTTAGTATAGCCGGACTATCGCAAATCTGCCGCAATTTCATTAAACCCTGCAAAATGGTAAGCTGCGATTTTTGTATTCCCTGTTCCTCAATGGTTCCAAGTATTTTATCCCGGTAACTGTTGCGGTAAGCATCATAAATTTTACGCTGCTCTTTTTCCATCTCGCAAAAAAGTATCTGTTCCGTTTTTTCTGGAAGATCTTTTGCCACCTGCTCCTTAGTTCGGCGCAGAATAAATGGATATAGCAGTTTACGCAAATGTTCTTTTTGCTCCTGCTCACCAAATTTATCAATGGGGTTTGCAAACTCATTTCTAAAAAATTCCATTGTACCAAGCAGCCCCGGGTTTAAGAAATTCATTTGCGCATATATATCAAAAGTATTGTTTTGTAAAGGCGTACCACTCATACAAACACGGTTGGTAGCATTTAATAAAGATGCTGCTTTTGTAACTTTTGATGATGGATTTTTTATTGCCTGGCTTTCATCCAACACCACATAATCAAAATGTATTTTTAAGAACAGTTGTATATCGCTGCGCAAAGTTCCATAAGTAGTGATAATGATATTAGCAGCTTTTAATTCCTCTATATTTCTGCTTCGTGTACTGCCATGGTGTACATGTGCAACAAGAGATGGCGTAAACTTTTTTATTTCGTTTTGCCAGTTGTAAATTAGTGTAGTAGGGCAAACTACTATTGATATAAGTGATTCGTTTGTTACTTTAAAATAATCCAGCATGGTAAGTGCCTGCACGGTTTTACCTAGTCCCATATCATCTGCCAATATACCACCCCAGCCAACCTCGTTTAAATAATTGAGCCAGCGATAACCTGCCAACTGGTACGGCCTTAAAATTGGTTCTAACTGACTTGGTGCAGGTATTTCTGGTATGTTACGGTATTCTCTTAAACGCTCATATTTTTCATCCAGCGCAAAACTCATTTCTTCTTCGTTGCGGTTTTCATAAAGGTCATCTATTACGCTCATGTGGTATTTGCTCAGGCGAAGTTTATCACTTCTGCCATCGCCCACTTTAAATAAAAGCGAATATTTCTTGAGCCATTCATCAGGCAAAATACCTAAAGTGCCATCGCCCAGTTGTACAAAAGACCGCTTCTCCGCCAAAGCCGACTTTATTTCTGCAATACCTACTCTTTGCTCACCAAATTCTATTTCTACTTTTGCGTCAAACCAATCCTGTCCGCTGCTTACATGTATATTAGTACTCGGTCGTGCAGTGTTAAACCTAAAGTTTTTTAAAGCTTCAAAACCAAATACAGGTATTTTCATTTCTTTCATAGCATCTACAAAAAGAAAAAACCAGTTGTTTCGCAACACATCTGCCCCACGCAAAACCAGGCTGCCGGATTCCTGCTTTGTAATAAAACCTGAATGTAGACTTTCCAGCTTTGCCATAAAAGCATCTTCTGCATCTTTATTGCGGTATATCTGTAAAATTTTATCTCCATCAGGTATTATCAACACTTCTTTATCACCAGCTTTTGTTTCAAAACCTTTGTAAGAAAATACGGGTTGAAAAACCAAATATTCTCCACGTTCCTGCAATACCAGCTTAATATCCGGCATAGAAACTTTTACTTCTTTTACCAACGACTTATCAAATTCAACTTCATATTCTTTGGTTAACGGAAGAATAATATTTTCCATTTTTTCTGCCCAGTTGCTTTTGCTTAAAGCTATACTTCCTTCTCTAATAAATTTTTCTGCCTGCATTACATCTTCTGTTTTCTGCCAGGTATACATTACATCTTCAAACAAAAAAACTAGGCTGTTGCCCGATTTGTTTTCAGTAAATGCAACGGGTTCACCGCCAATTTTTACCATGCACGATATTTCGAACTGGCTTTTTTTAGCAGCGACTTTAAATACCGGTGATAAAAATTCATCGCTCAATTCTGTCTCCAGCAAATTGGCAGTTTTAAATTTTTTGGTAGCCGGTAAAATAAATACAAAAGGGTTGTTGCATTGCTCATCAAAAATTTTTCGCAGTTTTGGGTGGAGGTATTCTGTGATAAGCTGTTTTGTTTCTTCGGGTAAATCATCACCATCGGTATGAATAATATTTTCCCAGATCCCACTGAACGGTGAGTTGCGGTTAAGGTATTTATTTATTTCATTTTCCTGCAGTTTACGTACCTGCTGAAAAAGCGATTTATCGTTTTCGGAGAAATCAGAAATATCTACAAACTTGGTTAAATCTATCAGTTCTGTTTTACCCAGATATTTTTTATTGTCTTCATCTTGTTCTCCCTGAATAGCATCTACCGTAAAACCGGGATAATTTTTAGCATTAAAATTAAATACCAATCCCAGGCGCATAAGCTTTTGTACATCAACTATTTTTTCCTGTTGAGGTACATTTGCAATGGGCACAAATGCCGGTGCTGTGCGGTATGTAGGAATGGGGGACGGTGCAGCAGCAACCACCCGTTTTATAGTAGTATCAAGTACTTTTAAAAATGGCTTACTATCTTTATAAGTAAATTCAAATTTACCTGCAAGATCGTCTTCAAGGCTATAACCGTAAATCTGCAATAGTTTGTTTTTCTCTTTATCCCGGTTTCTTATGCTGTCAAAATAATCTAAACCATAGGTTTGCAACAATTGCACAAACAATAAAACCTTGTGTTCGCACAAAGGGTGCATCGCTTCGCTGCACATGCATGAGGTATCAAAATTTCGCTCATCATTTTTTTGAATAACCAGTGGGAATTTTTCGCCGTTTATAACCAGTTCAGCTTCTACTCTTTCGTCTGCAGTTTTTAAAATAACGGCTTTGGTAGTTTTCATTAGTTCTTCCGCCTCATGAAAAATAGAAGGCGATGAAAGCATCTTTATCATTTTAAGATCGATGTTTTTCATTTTTGCTACAGAGTGCATCTGGTTATACTGTATAGCACTGCTGTGCAACAGGTTTTTATCGACCATATCCTGCAACCGCAGCAATGCAGCAGCTTCGTGGCGACAAATATCACCGATATTATATGGGCAGCTGCAACGTAGATTCATTGCTTTTGCATCACTGTATTTTTCAATATACACTTTGTAAAAAGTACTGTAAACGTCATCCTTTACCCTAAAGACAATGTTGCTCATCAATTCATCGTGTTCCACCAGCTCTACAAAGCCAAGTGATTGAATTTTTTTTCCACGGCGAATAACTTCATCGGTGCCGTTGTTGTAAATATGCTTAATCAGATGTGGTAATGCCAAAGAAAAAATAATTTATATATGCTGAATGTAAAAAGATCGGTTTGGTGCAGCTGTTTACCGACCGCATTGTGCAAGGTACGGCAGTAAACTTAGCTTACAAAGTAAAAATGGTTAAGATATATTAATATTGTTTATTTCTTTCTTAATTATCTCCGTTATAAAAGTTTTTGAGTAAAGATAAAAGAGCTTACGGCCTTGGCGTTTTAGTCTGTATAACCCTACAAAATTTGCAGGATAATTATTGCGTTTAAAACCTAAATGGATTGCTGATAAAATAGCCAAGCTGTGAACAGCTGTAAAACGTAAGCAGGTTTAAAAAATTCCAGTTTCGCTAATTATTAATTATTACGCTGCGTGGATAAATAAAATGGAGAGCAAAATTTGAGAATGATATTTATGACGATGATGCGAAAGGAAATATTTATAAAAATATTATAAGATTATTTTAATCCGATTTCAAAATTAGCATACGAATTTTAATTAACTCATTAATGAATTGGTTCATGCGTTGGCTACATTGCATAAGGAATTCCTTCAATCGATTCCCATTATCCTTCCCATAGGCAATAATCTTAGTATTTATAATTCGGCAGATATTTATGAGCTACTTTCATAAATTATAATTAGTCCAATTTTTACACAATTCCATTTACCAGTTTCCCATCTATATATTTAGGTAGAGAAGGTGCTACGTCTTCGGTAAGGCAATACCTGATATCTTTTTCAAGATGGTATTTTGTGAGCCGATGGTAATGTGTTGCATTGCGTTCTTTCATAAATTCATATAGGTCTGGCCTGGCTGTCATAAAAAGGCTTTCGGCTAGTTGAGCTGAATCGCATTGAATGGTAAACCTTTCTTTGATTCTATTTACAACTGCTCCTGCAAACAAACTGTCTTCTATGTTTATTTTATTTTTCCATGCGGCACATGCAAGCACTACATTTTTATTTTTTGATAATAAATAGTTACAAACAGAAGATATATTTGGAAAGGATCCTGTGATGATTTCCTGCGCACCATTTGCTAATGCCATGTGCAATAATTTTGTACCATTTGTGGTGGTCAACACCAATGTTTTGCCCGCAATAAATGATGAAGGATATTCAAAAGGAGAATTACCATATTGTAGCCCTTCTGCTACCTGTCCGTCTCTTTCTCCTGCAGTAATGGCATTTAATTCTGCGCCTATCTTTATACATTCTGCCACATTATCTATAGGAATAATTTCTTTTGCTCCATTGTATAAAGCTGTTGCAATTGTGGATGTAGCACGCAACACATCGATAATTACGACAATGCTATCGCTCACATCATACAAGTGTAGCAATGCCGGAGATAGACAGGTATACAAAGAAGGTTTTATGTTACTCATTAATTTTTACTTTTTTAAAATCATTTTCTGCTGTTCAACATAGTCCACTCCTGATTATACAAATGGCACTTTTACAACTACAGCTCTCAACAGTGTGCTGCGCACTTTTACAAATATTTCAGAGCCTATGGCGGAAAATTTTGTATCTACATAGCCCATCCCAATTGCTTTGCCGAGTGAAGGTGCCTGTGTTCCAGATGTAACCTTGCCAATTGAAGCACCTTCAAAATCTTTAATTTCATAATCGTGGCGGGCAATTCCTTTTTCAATCATTTCGAAACCTACAAGCTTTTGCATAACACCCTCTGCTTTTTGTTTTTCAAAAATTGCTTTT
>JANXTG010000051.1 GCA_025352525.1 Ferruginibacter sp. | reverse complement strand
TTGCTCCCATTGGGTTTTACCATTTAAGTCAAGTACAGTTTTATTGTTTTTTAAATAGCTTACAAATTTATTTTCCTGGGCATAAACTGAACTATAAACAAGAGCAAATGCTAAAATCCATTTTTTCATAATTTTTATTTTATTTGTTCTTTTTTATTTTGATTGTATGTTAAGCGTATTCGCTAAAGCAAATTACAACTGTGGGCCCTCTTATTTCTCTTAAATACTTATAGGGTTTTATTGACAAAAGCAAGAGAAGGTATGATCATTTTTGTTTCTGCGGGAGATGAGAAAGATTAAACTGCATTACCTGAATTTTATGATCCACTTTTTATATACCTGAAGACCTGCGGTATGATTGAGATATAGAAATGCAACTTGCCCCCTTAATAATTCAAAAAACCTCCCCCAAATTTATAAAAAATCCACTTGCACCATTTGCACCAAATGCATAGTCAATGGCTATATTGGTACGGGACAGTTTATTAAACTGAATACGTAACCCTGCACCGGCCGCAGGTAAAACCTTTTCAAATTTATTACTGATGGGCTCGGTAAAACTTTGAGCATTTGCGAAAAGTACACCGCCAAAAAGTTGGTTTCTGGAAATTCCAAATCGATATTCAGATTCAAAATAAAGCATGTTCTTGCCTCTAAAACGGCTTTGCACATATCCTCTTCCGGTATTGTTGTACGTATCCCAACCGGTGCTCGGCAAATCTAAATAAGGAGTTTTGCCGCCAAACGAAAGCCAGTTATAACTCCAAAAAGCCAATACATTGTTGTTGTGCTTGTTCAGCTTAATGTATTTGCGCACATCGAGTTTAATCAACTTTGCTTTATTATCACTCCCTAAAAAAGAAAAATTGTTGCGGTAAACCCCGCTAGCATAAAAGCCTTTTTCTGGATTAATCGAATTGCGTCTGTTATCGTATAAAAAATTTAGAGTTAACCCCGATGATATTGATTTTCTATTATAACCATATTTTGAAAAATCAGAAACTGTGCTGTCGTAATTTCCTGATTCAACAATATTCCAATGGTAATCTGTCTGAAAACCGACACCTAAAAAAAAATTCGGGCTAATATTTTTAAGAACCGATTCATAAAAATGAAGGTAGGAATCATCCACAGGATTGGTTTGATCCTCTGTTGTGTAACCTCCCAACCCATAAGTATCTTCCGGAAATTTATAGTATCCCCAATCCCCTTGCAGGATAAACTTATTTTTTTTTGTCCAAATATTTGTTAGTACCGGAACCAGTATTTGGTTCTTAGCTGTATATGCAATATTGGCTACAATGGAGGACAAATTTGTTTCTTTCTGATCACCTGTATAAAACCCAATATTACCCGATAGATCTATTTCAACCCCTGTTTGTATTGTGTATGCTGCAGACGGCACAATAGCTATATTGTAATAATTTTTTTTGGTCGTTTGCTTTGCTGTTTGCTGCTTGTGGTTATTAAAAATTTTATGGTACACATCTAGCAAATCTTTATTTTGGGATGTATCAAAATGTTTGATTTTTATAGCGGAAGTTTCACTTTGTGCCAGCAAAGTATTTAGGCAAAAAAATAATGAAGCAAATAATAAAATAAGTATTTTTTCTTTTAGAATATTCATTAGGTTGGTTAGACTTTACACACTGTTATTAGTTAAATATAACTGAACAGTTATTGCAAAAGTATTGAGGGTGAATTTGTAATGTACGAAAAACTGTTTTTTTAGATCATAGTTAAAAAACATAAAAAAGTTTAATGAAAAAGACTGTTTATTATTTCCTCCTCTGTGCATCCTTAATATATTTAGTACAGGCCTTACTTCTGGTTAACCTCACATAGTTTATTAAAAAGCTATTTATTACTTTACCTAATCTTTCGGCAAATTGTAAAACTTACTTCACCCCATTGTCTTATCCTAAATAGTTTATAAGGAAATTGAATAAATGAAGGACATATCTTTTACATGATCAGAGATAGCTTATTTCAATATAAGGCATATCACTTCTTCCAATGCCTTGTTTCGTTCTCCCGAAACGATCATAATAACATTACTTGCTGTATGCACTGCCCCCCCATTATCCCTGCCATCACCAACCTTCACCCACCTCATACCCAACCATCCTTCGGTGGTTATCCTACCATAAGCCATTAGAAGCCTACACATTATTTTGCATGAAGTTTATGGTAACGTGTAAAAATCACAACCCTTATTCCTAATCCGCAAATCGTAATTCATCACTCCTCCGCCTCGGTGCGTGGCTCACGCAACGTTCGCTATTATCTCCTCGTCAATAAAAGCTAAATAAATATTCAACCGACCAAGGGCTGCGCTGCTTAGCCGGAAATCCTTTGCCTGCCTTTGAGGCAAAGATTGTAGGCGGGCAGCGAACAAATGCTCCTCAAAGCTTCCAAACTTCACAGCCCCAAAGCCCTACCTCGCAGCAACATCTCTCCCTTACCGAACGTTGCGTTCAATGGTCTTACATCATTAAAAACGAAAAGTCCCCTTTGGCAAACGTTGCTGAATAATGAACCTCATTCAATTATCATGTTGCACACATTTACAACTATAGTTCCGTCTCTTTTTATGTAACCATAAAACATTCCTTCTGTGTTATAATCTACAGCAATGTTTGCTTTACTATCCATGGCTATGAGGCCGCCACTGCCACCTGCGTTTGTAAGCTTTTGGGCTATCATTTCCTGCACGGCTGCACTTACAGCTATTGATTTATATTCTATCATGGCACAAATATCGTGGGCTACGGCGTGGCGAATAAAATATTCTCCATGCCCCGTACATGAAACTGCACATATATTATTTGCATAAGTACCGGCACCTATTATAGGCGTATCACCCACTCTACCGAACTTTTTATTGAGCATACCGCCGGTTGATGTGCCCGCTGCTAAACCGCCGCCATCATCTATTGCAACGCAACCCACAGTCCCCATTTTTGTAGGATGATCTGTGAAAAACTGGTCTATGTTATTGCCTTTTTTTAATTTCAAAATTTGCTGCCACCTTTCTTCCACCTTAAAATAGGTCTGGTCAACAATATCAAGTGAATTGTGTTTTGCAAATTCATCTGCACCTTTACCCACAAGCATTACATGCGGTGAGTTGTCTATAACTTTACGTGCTGCCGAAATCGGATTCTTTATAGTTCGTACGCCTGCTACAGCACCTGCTTTCAGGCTTTTTCCATCCATGATGGCTGCATCCAATTCTATCATTTCGTTGTTTGCATAAACTGCTCCTTTACCGGCATTAAATAAAGGACAGTCTTCCAATATTCTAATACTCGCTTCTACTGCATCAATACTTTTAGCACCCGTGGTTATTACTTTCAGACCTTCATTTAAAGCATGCGTAATGGCTTCTCTGTATTGTATTTCCAGTTGAGGGGAAAGCGGTTCTTTATGAATTCTGCCAACGCCGCCATGAATTAATACTGCAATGTCACTAGCCTTTACAATATTACTTTTTAATGCTTGCATGTTTTTGGTTTTGTGAGCAAGATATAGATATTATGTACGGAGTAGTTCAGGTTTTAATGATTGAAAATGAAAGAGAAGAAATCCCTAATCATATTATCTTATCTGGAACTCGAATGACTAATTAACGCCGAATCTGATTTCTTGGATGATTAATAGCCTTTATATTAACCAATTATAAGTATATTTGGTTAATACGATAACCAAATATTATGATTAAAAGACTAATAGAGACTGCTATAGTGTCAAAAATAGGTAAGGGAAAAGCTATTATAATAGTTGGACCGAGGCAGGTGGGAAAAACAACATTGGTAAAAACTATACTAAAGAATGAGGTGTATTTGTTTTTAGATGGGGATGACCCAACGGTAAGAAACTTGCTGACCAACCCCAATACAGAACAATTAAAAAGTATTATAGGTAAAAATAAATTTGTATTTATAGACGAAGCGCAGCGCATAGAAAACATTGGCCTGACCCTAAAAATAATTACAGATCAGTTTAAAGATGTACAGTTATTGGTAAGCGGCTCATCCGCATTTGAATTAAATAATAAATTAAATGAACCGCTTACAGGTCGCAAATGGGAGTTTCAATTATATCCTGTATCGTGGAAGGAGTTAGAAGATAATATCGGGTTTTTAAAAGCGGAACAACAATTAGAAATTCGTCTGCTGTATGGAATGTATCCAGATGTAATAAACAACAGCAGCGAAGCATTTGATGTACTAAAAGAACTGACCAATAGTTATTTGTATAAAGATATTTTGGGGCTTAGCAGTATAAGAAAACCTGAGGTTCTAGAAAAATTATTACAGGCATTGGCATTACAGGTAGGGAGTGAAGTAAGTTATAATGAACTATCGCAATTATTAAATATTAATAAAAATACGGTTAGTACTTACATAGATATATTGGAAAAAGCATTTGTAATTTTTAAACTTAAAAGCTTTAGCCGCAATTTGAGAAACGAAATAAAGACCAATCAGAAAATATATTTTTACGATAACGGTATTAGAAACATGATCATAGGAAACTTTAACTCGCTGGAACTGCGACAGGATAAAGGTGCATTATGGGAAAACTTTTTAATAAGCGAAAGGTTGAAAAAAAACAGCTACGAAAATAGTACTGCCAAACCTTTTTTCTGGCGAACGGTGCAACAGCAGGAAATAGATTATGTAGAGGATTTAAATGGAAATATTATCGCTTATGAAATAAAATGGAATGTAAATGCTAAAGTAAAAACACATAAAATATTTAATGAAACCTACAATGCTCAAACAGAAATTATAAACAAAGAGAATTTTAGGAAGTTCTTATAAAATATAAAAATAGGTTTCACTACTTCACAACAGCATCTAGGTTCTTGCCGAACATTGTGTCCGTTTGTTTAAAATCATTATCACAAAAAACGCAACTTCCTTCACGGGTAGAGCCGTTCTGAGAATGAGTTCAATAGTCTGAAATCTTTATTATAATAAACGCAATATCCCCGATGGAAGACGTTGCTGAGAATGAGAATGTGAGCACCTCACCCTCTAGCCACTAGCCACTCCCTGTTTGCTTACCACTCACCCTACCCAGAGCCTACCTTTACCCTAGGATACTTCATTAAAAGCCTATAGAAACAAAATGGCAGGTACCCGCAACTACCTTTGAGTGCCATGCAGTTCTTTCGAGCGCCTAGTCTTCCCTGCAGCGCCCGCTTGTTACCCATCTTTTACCAAGCAACAATTTTGGCACTCTTACAATTCCCCGTATTTCGTAATTTCTAATTCGTAATTCGCAACTCCTGCTATCCCCCTTCAACCATTTACATTTCTTACCTTTGCACACTTAATAAAACAATATAAAACCATGGCAGATACACAGGAAGTATTACAGGAGGTAGTAATAAAATTTGCCGGCGACAGTGGCGATGGTATGCAGCTTACGGGCACACAGTTTACCAATAACAGCGCTATGATGGGTTTAGACCTTGCTACGTTTCCAGATTTTCCCGCAGAAATACGTGCGCCGATAGGTACGCTGCCCGGTGTGAGCGGTTTTCAGTTGCGCTTTAGCAGCGACCGCATTTTTACACCCGGCGATGATTGCGATGTACTTGTAGCCATGAACGCCGCTGCCCTTAAAGTAAATTTAAAAGGCCTTAAAAAGGGCGGAAAAATAATTGCCAATACAGATGGGTTTGATACAAAGAATTTAAGGCTTGCCAATTATCCCGATGGAATAAATCCGTTAGAAGATCATAGCCTTGATGGGTATGAACTGATAAAAATGGATGTTACCAAAATGACCCGGGAGGCATTGAAGGAAATTACCATGGGCACAAAAGAAAAAGACCGGGCAAAAAATATGTTTGTACTTGGTTTTTTATACTGGATGTACAACCGAAGCATGGACAATACCGTTCGTTTTCTTACAGAAAAATTTGGTAAAAAACCTGAGATATTGGAGAGCAATGTAAAGGCATTACAGAGTGGTTACAATTTTGGCGATACTACCGAAACTTTTTCTGCACGCTACTCCGTGCAAAAAGCCGTTATGGAGCCCGGCACTTATCGTTCTATGATGGGCAACCAGGCTTTGAGTTATGGGTTAATTGCTGCTTCGCAAAAAAGCGGACTTCCGATATTTTTAGGTTCCTACCCAATTACACCGGCATCAGATATTCTGCACGAGCTTAGCAGGCACAAGGCATTTGGTGTAAAAACTTTTCAGGCAGAAGATGAAATTGCTGCCATTACCAGTGCCATTGGCGCAAGCTATGGCGGACTGCTTGGTATTACAACAACGAGTGGTCCGGGGATGGCGTTAAAGGCAGAAGCCATGGGGCTTGCGGTAATGCTGGAAATACCTTTGCTTATCATAAATGTGCAGCGTGGCGGCCCAAGCACTGGTCTACCAACAAAAACGGAGCAGAGCGATTTAATGCAGGCATACTATGGCCGAAACGGCGAGTGCCCAATGCCTATTGTTGCAGCAAGCACACCGAGCGATTGTTTTACTGCAGCATTTGAAGCGGTACGCATTTCGGTACAGCACATGACGCCCGTTATTTTATTAAGCGATGGTTATATTGCCAATGGTGCCGAACCATGGAAGTTTCCGCAGAGTGCAGATTTACCTGAAATAAAAACGGAATTTAAAACACAGCTTGGCGACCATGAAGAAAAGTTTCAACCGTATTTAAGAGATGAAAAACTTGTACGCCCCTGGGTAATACCAGGCACGCCAGGCATGGAGCACCGCATTGGTGGTCTGGAAAAACAAAACATTACAGGTAACATAAGTTACGACCCCGAGAACCACCAATTGATGGTAAAAATAAGGCAGGAAAAAGTTGATAAAATTGCTGACCACATACCTGAACAAAAGCTGGACAGCGGTCCGGAGAAAGGAAAAGTACTGGTACTTGGTTGGGGCAGCACATATGGCTCGCTTAAAAGTGCCTGTGCGCAATTGCAGGCAGAAGGCGCATCAATAGCGCATGCACAAATTCGCTACATAAGGCCTTTCCCCAAAAACCTTGGAGATATTATTAAAAATTACGAGCGTGTTTTAATACCTGAATTAAACAACGGGCAATTGGTAAAAATAATAAGGGATGTTTATTTTACAGATGCTGTGCCTTATAATAAAATAATGGGTATTCCATTTACCAAAGCAGAGCTGGTAGAAAAAATGAAAGAAATGCTGGCAGATTAATTTTTTGCTTTTGCAATACAAAATTTAAAAAAGGCTGCCGGTTAATTGTAGCCTTTGTTATTAATGCTTATTAAATATCTCTTAAAACCATCTTCCCGCAAGGGTTCTATGCCTATATTCTGTGTTTATATCCAAAAGATTTTTGTTTAATTTTACGCTTTAGGCAGTTTTATACTAGCCTGTTTAATGGGATAATTTTTGCTGTCCCCTAATTTTATATTACAGTTAATTGCTGTTCTTCTATTTTAATATTTCTTGCAAAATAATTTTTGTCATATGCTTTTTTTGTTTTAAAAATTGTATAATTCTTCTCTAATAATTTTCTTTGTACAGCTACCACTGCTTTCATCTTTATTCCATGTTTAGATACTAATCTTATAAATATAGCTTTGAACCTTTCATCTCTTCTTATTGCAGAAAGTGCAGGCATATCCATGGCTTTTCTTAAATGTTTATTACCTCTTTTAGATATCGTAGATTTCCCTTTTATTGATGTGCCTGATTGCTTTTCTCTTACATCTAAGCCTGCATAACTTGCAAGCTGACTTTTATTTCTTATTAATTCAAAGCCATTAGTTTCTGCCAAAACCGTCACTGCTGTTAGATGTCCAATAACTGTTATAGTGCATATTAGCATTACTACTTCTTTTACTTCTTCATCGGTTTTTATCAATTCTATTAAATCGTTTTTTACTTCTTTCTCTTGTTTATCCAATAATAAAAGTCTTTTTTTTGCCCTTTCTATACTTCGTTTATTTGACTTAGCTTCCGTTAGCTCTGCGTGTAACCGGTTTTTTATAACAGTCCGTTCTTCTATGATCTGGTTCCGCTCTCGGGTAAGCTGTTGCAACTGTTTGTAGATTCCTTTAGCGGGCAACCATCGGTCTAAAACTCTCTCTAAACCAAACAATGTAATTGCCTCGGAAGATGTTTTATCTGTTACTGTTTTTGTTTCTAATGAGCGGCTGTAATTGCTTATTTTGTTTGGCAATACAATACTTACCTCTAAATTTTTATTACATAAATAGTAAGCAATTTTCTCATGATAAACACCGGTTGCTTCCATTACATACCTTACTGCAACATTGGAATCTGCTAGCTTGGTTACCCATTTAAATAATTCAACAAACCCTTTTTTATTATTTACAAAAACCTTGTACGCTACCAATGCAGGAATGCAGGTGTCATACATTTTTCCAAAGCATACAACTAATTCTTTCTGGGCCACATCAATACCCAATACCTGTTTTACAATCTTTTTCATATCAATTTATTTAAAAATGATAAATGAAAAAATCTCCCTTCGTTTTGTCTCCTGTTGGATATTCTGGATGTTATAATTTATATAACTCCTTACATTCTGTTCAAACTCGAAGAGATAAAAAGTGTGAGGTGATTTCTCGGCAGCAACATACTGTGAAAGTTGTTTAGGCGTGGTTTCACTCTCACACTTTTTCACTTATTAAAGTTCAAATCTATTAGTGTATCAGGGAAAGATTCACATGTCTGTAATGTGTTTTGCAAACATAGGGGGGTTGATCTTTGAGGTATAAATTTTATTATTAAAAGTGCAAAAAAAAATGCTTTGCAGCATTTGTAGCTGACAATGCAACTTTGCATAAAATGCCATTTTGAGAAATATGATATTTATACGCTGCAATATTCCCCGAAAGAAAAGCAGCAAAATTTCCAAAAGGTTGTATAGATAATATAAAATCCGAATGAAAATAATAGAATTATTTTCTGTTTATGATCAGGCAATAATAATTTCATATTACAAATTAATAAAAGAGACAACATCTTTTAAAAATGTATGAAAATATTGATAATGGCTCTGTAATAAAGGTTGTATGATATAAGCTTCTAAAAAAACAATTAGATTTAATTTCTTATTATTTTAAAACTACGTTAGGCAGGCTAATGAAGATGTACAATTTAAAATATAAAAATTTCCATTAAAAAAATGATCTATCTAACGGAACGATAAATCGTTTGTTTGATTAAAAAAATTTAGATGCTTAATAACATTTACGCCCAGCTAATGTCAGCAGGCTTTAAGCCTGCAATAAAATCGTTGCTTATTTTTTGGCCTGCGGCTATCATGCGCTTCATTTCATCGCTGTCAAAAGTTAAGCCGCCTGGTCCACCACCCAATGGTACTGAAGGCCTGAAAGTAAAAAGCTTTATAGGTACTTTATCTTCGTAAGGATTATCTTTTCCTTTTACTTTAAAATATTCATTCACCTGAACCTCATTTACACCCAACAGTTTCATTTTCTTTTTTACAGCATCTATATATTCCAAAGCCTCATTGTATTGTTGCGGAATAATCAGGTCATTTTTGGCAACATCTTCTGTAAAAATATCAATGGTTTGCTGCAGTATGGGGAAGATGGTTTTAAATTCTGCATTTATAATCACTTTTTGCCCACTTGATAATAAAATAGTAAATATCTCTGTAGAGCCGCTGTCAATGGCCATTTGCACGCCGGCATACTCTCGTACACCACCATCCACAAACTGAAAATCCGGATATGCTTCGCCGGGTATATCCTTATTTACTTTTATGGGCGGCATAAAAACAGGCTGACATGCGGAAGCCATTACAGCTTTGCGAAAATGAACTGCAGATGTAATTTGTTTTATCTCATAATATTTAGGCTCTGCCGCATTTACATCATTGGTAAAAACTACCAGCTCACTTGTTTGCAGGCATACCGTAGCAAGGTATATTTTTTTACCTGATTGTTGAAGAAGGTCATAGCTAGCATCGTTGTAATATTTTTCTATCAGGTTCCATAAAGGCGTTGCATCAAAAATAGAATGTTCGTTAAGTTTATCACCAATATTTCCTTTACTTATGACATCGCTTGTTTTTATGGTAGTGTATAATTGTTCCAGTACATCATATTTGCCCAATGCTGCAAGCGGTGCTATTAACGATCCCGTACTCGTTCCTACATAGGTATCAAAATCAAGATTGGGATATTCGCCAAGCAAACGTTTTAAAACGCCTACTGCAAACGCGCCTTTAGAACCTCCACCACTTATTACCAGTGCTCTGCTCATAATAAAAGTTTTAAATAATGGTATAAATTAATAATGCTGAAAGCGGCTTTACTATTCATTAAAAATTTCTTTTACTTTCTTTTTTTTACTAAGCCTGATGCCGAAGGCTGTCTGCAACCACCAAGTATTAAACCGGTATTCCCGGTGAGCGGTTAAACCCAGTATCAATTTATTTAAGAGATCAATATGCAAACCGCCACCTATTAATTTTTGCCCTCCAGTGCCCCAAATATGATCAATGCTGGCGTGCACATTTGCAGCGCTGCCAAATGGGCCTGCATTAATTGTTTTTAATTTTATAGACACTGTGGGACCAAATTGCCCTTCAATTTTTTTACCTCCATAAAAACCACCTGCAATAATACCTACTCTTAACCTGTGTTCTACTATAGTTAATTGTGGAATAAGTTGTATGCCTCCAACATATAGATCGGGAGAGTTTTTAAAATTTGTAATCATACCATTATGCAATTTGGCATGCATTATAAAACCTTTTGGAAATTCAGTATCGGCTGACTGGGCAAAAATATTTGCAGCACAAAAAAACAGGATGAAGAGCGTATATATCAATTTCATAATTAAGAATTTGAAAGTACAGCATAAAAGTATAAAGAAGAATATATATATGATTAAAAATTATGGTTTTTAATTACGACAAATTATTTGTTAACCATTTTATGATAAGAAACAATACGCTTAGGTAAAAGTTTAAAAGCGATATGTGGGTGAAGGGCAGCCGGATGTGAAAACGGAAAGCTGCCAAAGGCGTTACCGCAGCGAAGCGTAGCCGACAACAGCCGGAACAAGAGTTTAATCATTAGAAATGCTGACAGCCCCTTAATGTTTAAAAAAAAGATGCCGGCTTAACAAAGCCGGCATCTTTTAAATTTAAAGCACCTCTTAAAACCAGCTTCCTGTAAAGGTTTTGTCTGTATCCCTCATTCTTAATCTTCTTCTGTGAACTTTGCCTATTTGCTTAAATGCTGCAACAATCATCAGTGGAATAAAAAGAAAAATTAGTGGCGGTATACCAAGAAAACTTATCCATTTACCACCAAACATATTGCGCATTGGGCGGCGTAATCTTTCTGCAATTAAATACATGGCAGGCACAATAATCAGCGTCATAAAAAATGCAAATGCAAGCCCAAAAATAATAGTCCAGCTCAATGGTTTCCAAAACGCCACATTATCACCTCCAAAGAAAATATGCGGATTCAATTCAGAAAACAGTGTTACAAAATTAATGTTGAAGCCTACGGCGATGGGTATAAATGCAAGGATGGCTGCAAGTGCTGTAAGCAACACAGGTATAATACGTGTTCTGCCCGCCTGTATTACTGCCTCTCTGGTTTTCATACCACGGCTGCGCAGCTCTTCAGCAAATTCAATAACCAAAATACCGTTTTTTACCACAATACCTGCAAGACCCACAATACCAAGTCCAGTCATTAATACAGATGCTTCCATTCCAAATATAGAAAAGCCAAGCAACACACCTATCACACTAAAAACAATTTCAGTAAGTATAATAACTGATTTGCTTACTGAGTTAAACTGAAGCACAAGCGTAAGTAAAATGAGCGCAAGTGCAATCAATAATGCCTTGCCTAAAAATGCACCTGTTTCTGCCTGCTGTTCTCCTTCTCCTGTTTGCTTTATAGTTACCCCATCTGCCTTTTTTGTAAACGAGGCAAGGTAGCCTGTAAGTACACCGTTTACTGCTGTTGCGTTATAACCCTGTGTGGTTAATACATTCGAGCGAAGTGTAATCAGTCGTTTTTGATTCTTACGTTTTACACTGCCAAAAGTACTGGTGGGCTCCACCGTAACAAGCGAACTGATGGCAATATTTTTTACCTGTCCGCCGCTTGCAAAATCCTTGAATGAAATGCGCATATTTAATAATTCCGACAAACTTTTACGCTGCAGTTCGTTGTTGCGCAACTGTATTTTATATTCGTCTTTTCCTTCTTTTATTTTAGATACTTCTTTTCCAAATAAAGCAGTTCGTATGGCAAGTCCAACCTGTGCAGACGATACACCTTCTATCAATGCCCGTTGCCTGTCAACCGTTAAAGTAATTTCAGGGTTGTTCAGGTCAACATCCATTTTAAGTTCTTCCACGCCCGGCACCTGTATTGAATCTAAATAATTCTTTAAGTTCACAGATGTTTTTACCAGGTTATCAAAATCTTCACTGGCTATTTCAATATTAATTGGCGGGTCAGTTGGCGGACCGCCACTCTCCTGATCTACACTTATTTCTGCACCCGGTATTCCACTTATGGCGGCACGTATTTTATCAAGATAAGGCTTGGAACTTTTACCATGACGCTTTTGAAACTCTACAAACGAAACCTGTATTCTTCCCAGCTCACTTCTTGTACTTCTGTCACCCGAAGATGGATCGCTTGCACCGATAGCAATATTGCTGATAACACTTTCCACTATCGGATTTTTCTTACCCTTTGAATTATCAATTTCCAATACTGCGTTAACTTTATTCTCCAATGTTTTTACAATAGAATCTGTGTATTCAACGCCCGTTCCTACAGGCAATTTCACATATACATAAATTTGGTTAGGATCTCCCTTAGGGAAAAAGGCAATGCCAATTCTACCTGTCTTTACTGAAATACCAAATATGGCAACTGATAATATTAAAAGCCCTACTGTGCCTAATAATAAATGCACAGGTCGCCAGCCTTTTAATGACCAATTTAAAAGGTTTTCATAATGACTCATTATCCACGGCAATACTTTGTTTTGAAACTTATGTATGGCATCTTCTAAAACATAAGTATTGAACACTACCATTAATGCAGCAAAGACTAAGAGATTAGCGAAGAAAATATTTAATGTTGCTCCATTTGCATTTATATTAATTTTTACGCCGGTTGCTTCGGGAAGGAGAACTGATAAATACAATATTATTGCTCCTATAATCATTGTCAGAAAAATTCGGCTTCTAAAAACGGCTTTCTTAGGCTTTTTTTCACCTTCAGGATGGTTCATAAAATCTACCGCAAAAATGGGGTTCATTATGAATGCTACAACAAGCGATGCTGCCAGGGTAAAGATGAGCATGGTTGGTAAATACACCATAAACCTTCCTATAATTCCCGGCCAAAACAACAGCGGAAAAAATGGCGCCAATGTGGTAAGCGTACCCGCAAGCACCGGCACAAAAACCTCGCCTGCAGCCATTTTAGTTGCAGTGGTAATCGGTATTCGGCCTTTACCATCTACAAAAATCCGGTGCGTATTTTCTATTACCACAATGGCATCATCCACAATAATACCAAGCCCAAAAAGCAGTGCAAAAAGCACCATAAAGTTGAGCGTTACGTGCGTACCCACAATTAGATCTGCTGCGGGTAAAAATACAAATGCCACAAACATACTCAGCGGCACACTTAATGCCACAAAGAATGCATTGGTAACACCCATAAAAAACATGAGCACAATTAACACCAACAGAAACCCGATAATGATAGAGTTTACAAGTTCATTAAAAGATGCTTTTGTTTTAGTGCTCTGGTCACCGGTAACAACGGCTTTTAAATTCTCAGGATAAATAACACCCTTGCTTTCTTTTACCATCTTCTGCACCGCATCACTTGTTTCTATAAGGTTTTCGCCACTGCGCTTTACAATGTTTAATGTCACCACATTTTTACCATCAAGCCTGGCAAAACTCTCTACATTTTTGGTAGTATCTTTTATGGTAGCAATGTCTTTTAAATAAATTGGATTACCGCTTGTATTTCTTACAATTACTTTTTCAATATCGTATGCTGTATGAAACTGTCCTTTCAGTTGCAGGTTACGTTTCATGTCTCCTACATCCAGCAACCCACCGGATATATCTGTGTTTTCTCTTGCCACTGCATTGCTGATATCATCAAACGTAATACCCGCACTTTGCATTTTGTAATTATCTACATTTATCTGAAACTCTCTTTCCGGTGCACCCACAATGTCTATCCTGTTTATCTGTGGTATCTCTTCCAGTTTATCCTTCATGTCATCGGCAAACTTTTTAAGCTTGGTCATGTCATAATCGCCACTAAGATTTACGTACATAATGGGCTGGTCGCTTAAGTTTACTGCAAGGGCGGTTGGAGCCTGCGTAAGATCATTGGGTAAATCCTGCTTGGCTTTATCTATGGCATCTTTTACTTTTTGCAGGGCAATATCCACCTTCACATCTGTATCAAATTCTACCTGTATGGCAGAGTAATCCTGAAGGGAAGTGCTGGTAAACTTTTTAATTTTTGCACCGGTAATTCCTTTTATCTGTTTTTCTATGGGTCTCGTTACAAGGTTCTCTATATCCTTTGGAGAGTTACCCACATAAATTGTCTGCACATAAATAGTAGGAATAACAATATCAGGAAACTGCTCTTTTGGTAAAGTAAGAAACTGGTAAACACCTGCCAGCGTTACAAACAACATGATTAAATAAATAGAAGTTTTGTTGTTTATACTCCATGATGTGGGCTTAAACTCTTTAAACTTTTTTTGTACATTTTCTAAAACACTCATACAGTTATTTTGTAGATTAATATTTTCAACAACCCGATGATTGTTTTATAATGCTGTTTTTAATTGCTGCCCTTCATACAGGCCTCCATAACCGTCAACAATTAACTGGTCGCCCGCTTTTAAACCGCTTTTTACTTCAATCAATGCATCGTTAATCATACCTACCGTTACTGCCCGTTTGCGGGCAAACAGTTTCCCTTTTTCCGATGATGCTATCATTACAAATTTTCCTTTTTCATCGTTCTGCAAAGTCTTTAACGGAATGGCAATACTGTTGGCAGAAACATAATCCCTGATTTTTAAAAGGGCTGTTTGGTTTGGATTTAAAGTAGGGTCAGATGGTAACTTTGCTTCTACCGAAAACCCTCTGCTGTTAGGGTCTATAGATGCGCCAATAAAACTGAGTGTACTGTTGTAAGTCTTTTTTGTATCGGGCATGGTTACCAACACCGGCGTACCTTTCCCCACAGTTCCTAAATAATTTTCAGGAATATTTCCTATTACTTTAAGGCTGCTTTTGTTGACTATTTTTATTTGTGGTCCCACTGCTGTTACTCCCTGAAAAATTTCTCCAACCCTAATATTTACCACATCTGCAACACCGTTTACATCGCTGTAAACATTGGCACTGTTCATTTGCTCCTGGGAAAGTTTTACCTGCTCTGCTACCTGCGATAAATTGTTTTCAAGGGAGGTAACATTTGTTTTTGCCGTAAGTAATTGCACTTCTGTACCGATGCCTTTATCCCACAAATTCTTCTGGCGTTCGTATAAACTTTTTGCCAGAGTAAGTTGGGTTCTTATACCTGCACTTTGTTGCTTTGCAGCCTGCACCTGCTGGCTTTGTACGGCATTGTCCATCGTTAAAAGCAGTTGACCTTTTTTTACAAACTGTCCCTGTTTTACAAGCACTGCTTTTACCTGTCCACCCATTCCTCTTGGCGAAATGTAAGAGCTGTTTTCTGCATCTATTTTACCCTGAAGTTCAATATAATGCTCAAAGTTTTCCAAAACTACAGGCGCAAAAGCTATCAATTTTATTTTTGATGGATTGCTGCTCGTTGTATCAAGCTTTGAGAGTTCTTCCTGCAACTTTAAAATCTCTGCTTCTTTTTTATCTTTTTCGCCTTTTAATTTTTCTAATTGTGTGCGTTTGTCAGTAAGTGTTGCATTACTGTCTTTTTTACTTCCTCCACAAGAAGCTGCAAAAAGGGAAGCAGTGAGTAACATGGTTAATAAAGTTGTCTTTTGCATAAAATCTGCTGTTGTATTTATTGGTAATTATTATAATTTTCCTGTGGCTTTCTGATAATCTATTTTTGCAATAATGGCATCGTATAATGCGCTGTAATAATTGTTCTGTGCAATTTTAAGTTCAGTCTGCGCATTGTAAATTTCCTGGTTGTTACCAAGCCCCTGCTCGTATTTTATTTTTGTAGTGTTGTACACTCTTTCTGCCAGCTCAATGTTTCTCTTCTGGTTATCCATTGTAACCACTGAGGCAGTAATTTTTAACCTCGCCTGTGCTACATCATTATCTATGGATGATTTTAACTGCTCTATATTATTGTTGGTACGTTGTACTTCAATTTTTGCTTTTTGCACCCTTGAGCTTTTTGCAAAACCATCAAAAATGGGTACCGACAATTTCAATCCAATTAATGAGGTTGTAAACCATTGTCCCCCTTTAAAAAAATCAAATCTTTGACGTTGCGCATTTTTACTGTAGTTACCAAATGCAGACAGAACGGGTAAATAGCTTAATTTATACCGTCTTACATTAAACTCGTTTAACTGTTTTGCAATGGTTAAAAACTGGTATTCTTTTCTGTCTTCATACTTATAATTATCTGCAAGAATATTTTCTTTTATTTTATCTTCTGTTATAGAATCTGTAAGCAGCAGCGAATCTTTTTGGGGCATGTTCATTAAAAATTTAAGCCCTGCATTCCCCGCATCCAGCTGACTTTGTATTTTTATTTTTTCTGTTTGAAGGTTGTTAAGCTGAACACTCACTTTATCAACATCAAGCCTTTCTGCAAAACCCTGTTTGTAAATTTCTTTGGTATCTTTTAACAGTTTTTCAAACCGCCCAATGTTTGCATCAACAGAAGTCAACTGTTGTTTACCTACTACCAGTTGATAGTAGATTTTTTGGACATTTACATTAATCATTTCTTCTGTAATCTCTGTTTGCTTTTCATAAAATTTTAAAGCTACACCCCGGGCAATAAGGCCTACAAAAACCTGACCGTCAAACAGCAGTTGAGAAACATCGAACCCTCCCGATGCATTATATTTTGTTCCAAACTTAACCGGGAAATAGGTTCCCGCAGGACCACCGGCTATTTCAGCCGGTAACAGACTTGTTGGAATAACCAGATAATCATTAAAATTTCCGGATGCATTTATTTGTGGATACGCAACTGAAGTTATTTCTCTGTTTGTCTGTTTTTGTACCTGGTAATCCAGTAAAGCATTTTTTACCTGAACACTGTTTTGCTTTGCATAATCTACTGCCTGTTGCACAGTAAGACTGTTTATTTTTTGTGCGTTTGCAACTAAAGCAAGCAACAGCAAAAAACTAAATGTAAATAATTTCATTGTTCTACTTTTCAAATTTGTTATTCTTTTTTAATCTGTCCTGCTGGTATTTAACGGCAAGCTTATAACCCTTTGGAGATACCATCCCAAACAGAAAATGAAGGGTTATTTCTTGTTCAACATCAGCAAGGTTTTGTTTTACTTTTGTATGAAATTCCGGGTTAAAAGGCAACAGCATACTCTCCACTCTAAAGCGTGCTAGAATATCTATTTTTAAATCAGGTCTGTAAAGTTCTTCTGCAACGCCCCTTGTCAGGTTTTTTTTAATAATACTGTACAGGTAGTTATTTTTATGATCAGAAAACTTTTGAAATGCTATTGGATAATACTTCTGCATATCAAACAGCAGGGACGGATTCATTGACCGAAAAATTTCCATAATAAAATCCATTGCCAGAAAAATTTCATGCACTGCATTATCAGCCTTTTGCTGGTCCATGTCGCAACATTGCTGGTTATGCTGTATAAGCGATTGTATTACATCATCCACCAGCGCATCTTTATCAGCATAAAACTGATAAATAGTTTTTTTACTTATGCCCAGTTTGGTAGCAATATCATCCATACTTACACTCTTAAGCCCAAACTGCATAAACAATTCGTGTGCTGTGTGCTTTATTCTTTCGCCGGTAGTTACTATTTCTGCCATAATCGGATGCAAAACTATGGAAACTTTTTATGTAACACAAGTTTCCATGTAAATAAATTATTACCACTCATCATATTTAATCTTTTAAAAAGAGAATTAAGTTGTGCCGTCTACAATAAATTATATTTGTAATTCAACTTAGCGCATTATGGAACAGCCTTTCAATTATAAAAAGTTTCTGCAATATTTTTTACAGGGATTATTAATAATGGCACCCGTTGCCATAACGATTTATGCGTTGTTTTTCTTTGTGTCTACTGTTGACGGATGGATACCAATATTTAGATATAAAGATGAAATAGGCGTTACACATGTACAGAATTATGGGCTTGGCTTTATTATTATTCTTGGAGCCATTATATTAATCGGTTATTTCAGTTCGTTTTTTATTACAAGCCGCATTATCAGTTTTTTGGACAAAGTAATGCAGAAAGCCCCCGGCATAAAACATATTTATGGCACCACCCGAGATTTTTTTGAGGCCTTTGCTGGCGATAAGAAAAAATTTACGCAAAATGTATTGGCAAATGTTGATGGCATTGATGTGTGGCGCATGGGCTTCATAACTAAAGAAGATATGAGTGATTTTGGACTGATAGATTTTGTTGCAGTATATATCCCGATGGCTTATTCAGTATCCGGCAATGTGTATATAATTCCAAGAGCGAGGATAAAACA
>JANXTG010000245.1 GCA_025352525.1 Ferruginibacter sp. | reverse complement strand
TTTTCTGTTCAACCATGAAATATCCATTTTTAACCCGGTTAACTGTTGCCCCAGTTCATCATGTATTTCACGAGCCATATGGCTGCGTTCGTTTTCCCTTATCGTTTCAATATGAGAAGCCAGATCTCGCAAAGCTTCATTGGATTTTTGTAAATTTTCTTCAGCCTCAAATTTTGCTGTAATATCGTTGGCAAGTGAAAGAATGGCGGGTTTACCTTCAAAAATAATATCGTGCGTTAGTATGTTTACCTTTATTTTTCGACCATCTTTTTTTACATGTTCGAAGACACTTTGCATTTTTATACTGTCAGCCTTTTCCTTTGGCAAATGTTTTTTTAAACTGTTACCTAATGAATCCAGGTCAGCAAGCTTCATTTTGAAAAATTCGTTTTTGCTGTAACCGTAAGAAATTAGAGCTGCGTTATTTACATCTATAAAACTATTATCGCCCTGCAAGTTTATCCACATCGGTAAAGGATTATCATTAAAAAGTAATCTGTATTTTTTTTCAGATGCCTTTAATGCTTCTTCAACATGTATCCGTTCAGTTATATCCCTTAATATTCTTTGAAAACGCCCATCATAAAGTTGCTTGGCGCTTACTTCTACATTTATCATTTTGCCGTCCTTTCTTCTAATAAAATGCTCCGATATTTCAACAGCCCCACTTGCCATTGCATTGTAACGCAAGGGGATTTTAACTCCCCCTTCTTCAAAAAATATATCGTCGGTGTTCATGTTATCCAACTCCTCCTTTTTATATCCTGTTAATGTAGCTGCAGTTTCATTTACTTCAATAAAATTCCCCTCTTCATCGGTAATGATTATGCCGTCAGATGCCTGCTGCACAAGCGTCCTAAATTTCTTTTCACTTTCAAAAAGCTCCTTTTGCGATTGTATTTTTTCAGAAATATCAATCCCAATTCCCATTAAACATTCCTGATTTTCGTACAATATTTGCATCCCTGTAAAATAAAAAGGAATGATTTTTTCGTCTTTACATCTAAAAAGACTTTCTACTGTATCACTTCCTTTTATAAAAACTTTTTCAATCTTGTCCTTAATAATTTTTGTCTCGCTATCACTGACAAATTGTAGGGGATGAAGTAATTTTATTTCTGCTGGACTATATCCACTAACTATTTCAAAGTTTTTGTTCCACCTTAAATATTTTCCTTCTTTATTAAAAAGAAAAAATATACCCGGCATACTGTTTATAATTGAATCAGAAAGGTCTTTTTCAACCGTTAATTTTTTTTCTACTTCTTTTAAAGCTGTAATATCCTGCATGGCACCCAGCATTCTGTATGCCATACCATTTTTGTAAAGGATATAACCACGATCGTAAACAAACTTATAATTTCCATCATTATCCTTAAAACGAAACTCTTCTGTTAAAACAGATATTTTTTCTTTAATGGTATGTTTAAAATTCTTTAAAAGGTTTTCTCTGTCATCTTCATGTACTCTTTCAAAAAAATTCTCAAATTTTGAAATAGCATGTTCTTCGTTACCCAACATCTTATTAAATCTGTGATTGCCTGTTAATGCATCATTTATAATATCCCAGTCCCATATTGCATCGTTGGTGGCCTTTGCTACAAGCTCAAAACGTTCATTAGATATTTTTAAAGCCTCATCTGCCACTAAAAGATTTTTTGATACGGCCTGGCGTTCAGAAATATCCAAAACAGGCCCTATAGTTACATCTTCACCATTATATGTTGTAAGAGAACCAAATACTTCTGCATAAATTATTTTACCCGTTTTATGCAGTCCACTGAATTCATAATTATGCGAAGGAATATTATGGATAGCATTCGCCTCTAAATTTTTAATAATAAAATGTCTGTCGCTTTCCGCAATCAGGTTTGTTATATCAAAATCATTGTAAAGTTCTGCTTCTGTGTAACCGAATATTTCTGCAAAGCGAGGATTTACGTAAATCAATTTTTTTCCTTTTCTTATGTAAACGCCTACCATCGATCGCTCTACAAGCGCCCTAAATCTTGCTTCTGAATTTAATCTTTGCTGCTGTTCGTTTGCAAGTTCAATTTCTGCTTTCTTTTCACTCGTTATATCCCGGTAATAAATTGACATTCCATTTTCAGAAGGATAAATTAAGTCATTAAACCATTTGTCTTCTGCTGAATAATAAAGTTCGCAGCGCTGCGCTTGCTGCGTTTTTTTTGCCAGCTGTAAAGTCTCATAAAAAGGTTCATCAATTAATTTTGGAAATTTCTCCCAAATATTTTTACCTATAATTTCACTTTCGGTTTGGCCGAGCAGCAAAAGTGCAGATCTGTTTAAATAAGTATAATTCCAGTCATTATCCAGGGCAATAATTGGATCTACAATTCTTTCAAAAAAGAAATTAAGTTCCGAAACTTTTAAATTAACCTGCTCCTGAAGATTTTCAGACAACGCTTTTAAATCTTTTTGTAACTGAATTCTTTCAGTAATATTTCTAACCAAAAAAATATAGCCGCTTTTTGTATTGACATTTCCTTTAATGGGCATTTTACTTACCTCTACATTAATTGGAGTACTTACTTTATTAACATGCATTTCCTCCCCTTTCCAAATATCATTAACGAAAATCGGATCATCTAAATTTATATTCCCCTCTTCATGATTCTTAAATAAACTTAAAAGTGATTTCCCTTTTACTTCCTCAACCGTATATCCATAAAGGTTTTCAGCATGAACATTAAAATCGGTAATAATTAAATTATTATCTGTAATAATAATAGCATCATAAATATTTTTTAAAAGGGCAGAATTGTACAACAACAGTTTGTTTAAATTTTTAGCCTTCTCTGTATCCCGTTTTACATATAAATATGCAAAAGTTAAGCTGCTAAAAAAAATTGTTCCCAGCAATACAACAAGCACTAGTTGTTTATTATTGTTACGCTGCTGCTGCGCTGTAGTAATCTGTAAAATATTTATAGCCTCTTTTTCAAGGTTAGCCGCGAGCTTTATTACAGAATCAATTTGGTTATTGGCAATACTGTCATGAAAGGATATTTCGCTAAGGTTATTTTCCTGATATTTTTTACCATCGAGTATTTTATTAACTGTTGTAATAGTTCTTCCTGCAGTAGTTGCAAGTAGCAAAATATCTTCTTTTCTGTAATTATTTTTAATAGAATTATCAAGCAGATTATTTTTATTTCCCTTAATTTTTTGGATAACAGCGGAGCTTTCATTTAAATAATTTTCATCGCTGCTTTTTAAATAAACCTCTTTAACATGTTTTAAATGTTCGGTATTGAATTGAACAGCTTCAATGTTTTGTATTAGCCCTAATACCGTACTTTCTTTTTTTAGATTGATATTGTTGTTGCACATGTTTACAAATACAGCTATTAACAGCATTAGTAAAAAACCAATTGATATAGCCAATGCATATTTCATCCTTTTTGATATATCCTTAAAAGTCAAATTATTTTTCATTAAGTGCTTTCTTCAAAAGTTCATTTTTGGCAAACAATGATATAAAAATAAATAAATTTCAATTAATTTGTAAGGTAATTAACGGTGGTTCTATATTTCTTAAATTTGTATGAATTAAAAAGGAGAAAGCATGAAAAGATTTTTGCTTATTGATGATCATTTGATTGTAAGATCGGGCATAAAACAACTGTTAACTGACATGTATAAAGATGTAGAAATTTATGAAGCAGAAGATGGCAACAGTGCAACGGCGCTTTTAAAAACGCATACATACGACCTTATTACTTTGGATGTACAAATGCCGAATACAGATAGTTTTGCTTTGATGGAGTATGTAAAAAAAGAATATCCACAGGCTAAGGTGCTGATGTTTTCTATGAGTCCTGAAAGTATTTATGCCATTCGTTTTACAAAAGCAGGTGCAAAAGGTTTTATAAGTAAATCTGCTCCCCTGGATGAAATGAAAATTGCTATAGAAAAGGTTATGAATGATAAAAAATATTTTAGCGAAGATATTTTAATGGAACTTACCAAAGGAAATACCGGTGCCACCAACAATTTGTTTGATTTGCTTTCTCCCCGGGAGTTTGAAATTGTGCAAATGTTGCTTAACGGAAAAACTATCAGCTTCATAGCTGCAGATTTATCGCTTGGTTTATCTACCGTTGGTACTCATAAAGGCCGCATCTTTCAAAAATTAAAAGTATCAAATCTTTTAGAGCTTAAAGAGCTGGCTAATTCTTACAAATAATTAAGTATACCTATTACCCGCAACTTTAAAAGCTACACTAAATAAAAATAATGCAGCCAATAAGAAAAGTAAATGTTACCCGTTACGTAACACCCTTGCGGGAAGGCGGCTCCATGCCTGCTATTGCAGAGGCTGATGATGAATTTTTATATGTTTTAAAATTTAGCGGTGCGGGGCAGGGCGCAAAAGCCTTGATAGCAGAATTAATAAGCGGCGAAATAGCCAGAGCATTACAGTTACGCATTCCTGAAATTGTATTTGCAAATTTAGATGAAGCCTTTGGCAGAACGGAAGGAGATGAAGAGATACAGGATCTTTTACGGTCAAGCGAAGGGTTAAATCTGGCATTACATTATTTATCAGGTGCTATTACCTACGACCCAGCAGTTACCATTGTAAATCCATTGCTGGCTTCTAAAATCGTTTGGTTGGATTGTTTTATTACAAACGTAGATCGCACGGTTCGGAATACAAACATGCTGTTGTGGCAAAAAGATTTGTGGTTAATAGATCATGGGGCGTCGCTGTATTTTCATCATTCATGGCAAAATGCAACGGAACAGGCCATTAAGCCGTTTACTTATGTAAAAGACCATGTTTTATTATCATTGGCATCAGAATTAAAAACGGTTAATGAACTTTTCAACAACATATTAAACCCAGAGCTTTTAAAAAATATTGTAGCGATGGTGCCAGTTGAATGGCTGTTGACTGATACTCCTTTTACTACAGCCGAAGAACACAGGGAAGCTTACACTAACTTTTTAATAACCAGACTGGCACATGCAGAAATATTTGTAAACGAAGCAATACATGCAAGAGAAACAGTTATATGAGTATGCGGTTATACGAGTAATGCCACGTGTAGAAAGAGAAGAATTTTTAAACGTTGGTGTGGTATTGTATTGTAATTCTAAAAAATATTTAGAAGCGGTTTATACATTAAACCATCAACGTCTCAGCGCTTTTTGCATCTCTTGCGATATACAGGAAATAGAAACCTATTTAATTGCATTTAAAAATATCTGCAAAGGGAAAGGCGATGCGGGGCCTATAAGTTTATTGCCCGCTGCAGCTCGTTTTCGCTGGCTTACAGCTACCCGCAGCACAGTTGTTCAAACATCTAAAACACATCCCGGTTTGTGTAAAGAGCCTGCAGATATGTTGCAGAAATTGTTTAAAGATCTTGTGGAATAATGAGTACATACTGTTTCTTTATGTAGCTTCAAAGCCTACTATATTTTTTTACTTATTTTTTTTAAGCAGCATTAAATAAAAATTAATTAGAATTGCAAAATTATTATGAATCTAAAGGAACTTGCAAAAGAACTTAATTTATCCATCTCATCTGTTTCAAGAGCACTTAGGGATAGTAAGGAAATAAGTGTTTCTACCAAGAAAATTGTTTTGGCAAAAGCCAAGGAATTAAATTACCACGCAAATCCATTTGCAAGTAATCTTCGGCGGCAGGAAAGTAAAACCATTGCTGTTGTAATACCCGAAATTGCCAACAATTTTTTTTCATTGGCCATAAACGGTGCAGAATCTTACGCTCAAAAAAAAGATTATCACGTACTCATTTACCAAACACACGATAATCTACAGCAGGAAATATCCACCTTAAAACATTTGCAGAATGGTCGTGTAGACGGTATTTTAATTTCACTTTCCAGCCAAACCGCCAATACCGATCATCTAAAAGATATTAAAAATAAAGGTATACCAATAGTTTTTTTTGATCGGGTTGCAGAAAATATTAATGCCCCTAAAATAACAACCAACGATTATGAAAGTGGGTTTAAGGCAACAGAACATTTAATTGAAAACGGTTGTAAAAAAATTGCCTTTCTTTCTATATCCAATAAGCTCTCTATTGCAAACAAAAGAATGAACGGCTACCTTGATGCAGCAAAAAAACATGGTATTGCCCCTGATTATAAACAGATCATTAACTGTGATACTGATAAAGAAGGAAACACAATTTTAATTAAAAAATTATTGCAGCGGCCTGACAGACCTGATGCTATTTTAGCGTGTGTCGAAGAGCTTGCCGTTTCCAGTTATGTCATCTGCCAGGAGTTAAAACTTAATATTCCCCGGGATATTAAAATAATAAGTTTTTCTAATTTGCAAACCGCAGCCATACTTAATCCATCCCTTACAACAATTACACAGCCGGCATACGAAATTGGCAGAGAAGCTGCATCGGTACTTTTTCAGTTAATGGAAAACAAAGGAACCCTGCAGCGTTGTGGCGATGTTGTGCTCAATTCAGAATTAATTATAAGAAATTCAACAAAAATGGCATAAATTCTTACTGCATAATAAAACCGCTAAACTTGTCCAACAATGAATGTATGGCCTGATTTTATTTTTCCTGATGAGAAAGGTTTTAAAGACAGCACGCTGGATAATTACCTTGCAGCCGGCTATTACAGAACGCAACATCTATTATTTACTACACACCAAACGCAAATCAGTAATGAACAAAAAAATTATCCTGTTTTTTGGCTTCGCATACCAGTAAAAAATATTATTGAAAACACAGCAGCGACATCCATCAGAAAAAAATGTGCTGCCTTTACGATATTTTGTAATAAGGCAAAAATAAATAATGGTATAAATAATTTGTACAATAACTATGTAAAAAGTATTGATTTTGAAGCTGCAGAAAGTTGCAGCAGTTACCTGCATGACAACTATATTGAAAATCCTTTTAATTCTAAAATGCTTCAAATTAAAGATCACAAAACTTTAATAGCTGCGGGTTATTTTGATGTGGGGAAAAACAGCATGGCCGGCATTTTAAATTTTTACAACCCTGCATATAAAAAATACAGCTTAGGTAAATACCTCATGCTAAAAAAACTCGATTATGCCCGAGCCAATAACATAGAATTTTATTACACGGGATACATAAGCACCGGAAGTAACAAATTTGATTATAAACTTTTTTCTGATAAAAAAGTCGTAGAAGTTTTTCTTCCGCTTGAAGAAATTTGGGTGCCCTTTCATCAAATGGGAAAAGAAAAACTGGCTGAATATTTTGATAAAAATATAAGAGGTACTTAGTAAAAATTTTAAATCATTTTAAGATAGCAGACCATTTTAAGAACAAAAAGCCGTATTTTTTTTATTTTTTGCAATGCTCACGGTATACAGCTGTTTGCTTTTATAGGGCTATTTGGGATCAATAATAAAACTATTGTGTATTTCATGTTTTGGAATATCTCCTGCAATATGTAAAGCTTTATTGAGTTCTTTTAAATCTTTAAAAGATAAAGGTAAAATATGCTCTTCCGGCTGATAGGTTGTACCTGTGGGATAATCTTTCCCGGCTATATTCGTCATTTCAATATGGTTACCCAAAAAGTAAGAAATTTTGTGAGCGCCTGCAAAATCAGTCAATCGTTGTATACTTAATTTATATGCTGCCCAGTCATGAACATACAGTCTTCCTGGGTAAAAGCTGTCGCCTGATAACAATATTTTAGTAGCATAATCATACACAGCAATAGAAGCCTGTTGATGACCCGGTATTGGAATAATCTCCATTATACGATTCCCTAAATCAATTTGTCCGTTTTGTAAAGGCCAGTTTTTTAATTTAAAATAAGAAGTTATGTCGCTAACATTTAGTCCAACTACTACTGTACGAACCTTATTTTTAAATTGAATATCTCCAGCTATATGATCGCCGTGGGCATGTGTATGTGCAACTATAAGATCAATGGGATTTTTTATACTTTTTTCCCATTCACTAATAATTTTTTTAACGGTCTTGTATAATGGAAACTGAATTTCATCTTCTGTTGCACCTGTGTCCATTAATAAAGCATTTTTATTTCCTAAAAAAAGAAAAAGGAAAGGAGCCTCATAATTGGTGCATTTGTTTTGTCGTAATATAAAAGTATTATCATTATATTTTACAACCTGTATTAAAGAATCATTATTTTCCTTGCAATTACTTGACCCACTAATCCACTTTATTTTGTTAAGATTAGTCGTAGTGTTTTGAGAAGTTTTACAGGAAAAAAGCGAGCAAACTATCAAAGCAAGAAGTATACGTTTCATTTACTTTTTATTTAAATATTTATAGAATTTTTTGGATCACTAAAAGTAGCATCAGATTTTTAAACGTCGTAAGAATGCAGAAACAATAGTATTCGGTATCTGCTGTATCATAAAAATTCCATCCGCCCTAACTGCTATAACTCAAGATTGAAAGTTAAATTAGAAAGTTCGGCAAATCCGAACCCATCTGTACAAATATTATAAATACTTATTGTTATTCGCTTGCACAAAATCCAATAATGTAGATGCAGTTAGGCAATACTTTTTGGAAATATTTTGTCAACAATATTAAATTTTTACACAAGTTTTTTCATCTTGTATTTGATAATCCATTTATCGGTATAGGATTTTCAATGGAAATAATTTAATGGGAATTGAAGACTAACATAAGACAGGTTCATCTAAACATTCTGTTGGAAACTTTAGATCATTCAACAAAAAGTTTAAAAGTTGCCTCCCATTTTTTGTGCTCTATTTTTTAAAAATATAATTCATTTCTTTATTTACCCATCTTAAAAGAATAAATAAACCCAGACCCTCCAGGTTTACCTTCTGTGCTAATATACAGCGTTCCATCAGGAGCAAAGCACATTCCTTCGGGTTGAAGCAAAATATTTCTGTCTATAAGCTGAAAGTTTTTTAATGACCCTTCATGCGTAAATACAGCCATACATTTTGTTTCTTTTGTAGAAAGAATATATACATCATGCGAGATGGGATGCACAGCAATAGCGGAAGGATAAAAGCTTTCCTTTTCTCCCGTTAATTCCTTAAAATCCTTTTTATGTATCACCATAAACGGTGCTTCAGCGACTGAATCTGTAGTCATATTTAACTGGTATATACCTCTCGAAGATTTTTTTTCATCCGTTTGGGCAATGTCGTTTTTACAGGCTATCAGTATGTTTTTGTTTACAGGATCGTAACAGATGCCTTCCGTATTATTTTCTTTTGATAAAAATGTTTTTATTTCTTTTACCTGTGGCTTGGTTTGCCAGTCAGTAATTTTATATATGGTACCGTGGCTCCACAAAGCGTATGCAGTATTGTTTACAAGTACAACATCTTCTACATCAAATTTTTTTCCTGAAACATCTTCTTTAAAAGCAATTTTTTTATCAATAACGGCAGAGGTATCTTTTAAGCCAACCACATAAAGGTTGGGGTGGAGGTCTTCAATTACCATTAAATGGGTTGAATCTATATAACTATTGCCTGATATTTCCAGCAACTCTTCCGGCAGCCGCCATTTTCTTAATGGGTGTGCAAGGTCATAAAGCCCTGCAATTTCAGGCTTTGCTGTGGTTTGAACGCTGTCTGTATTTGTTTTCGTTAAGGTATTTTTTTCTGACTGCCTGCATGATGCTATTTGTAAAAAAAATATACCCATAACAAATGGAACAATTAGAGATTTCATAAATGGTATTTTTTCTAAAGCTAATATTTGATCTTTATTTTGCAACGTAAGAGAAACATAATTATTAGTATTTTTTC
>JANXTG010000047.1 GCA_025352525.1 Ferruginibacter sp. | reverse complement strand
GGTATTCCCTTTTATTTTAGCAGCATCAAAAGCATGCAAAGGTTGTCCGGTTTCATGTAAAATAAAATTGGTAATATCTACAATATTATTAATTGGCTTTAGACCGATGCTTTTTAATTTATTTTGAAGCCAGACAGGACTTTCCTGAACTTTAATGTTGCTGATAGTAACGCCCGAGTATCGTTTGCAGGCATTATTATTTTCTATAATTACATTTATTGGTAAATTACTTGTATCCGTTTTAAAACCATTTTTAAATGGCGAAACTGCACGCATTTCCGTTTTGTCGTGGTGCCATAAATAAGCACAAACATCTCTAGCAACACCAAGGTGGCTCATTGCATCCATTCTGTTTGGGGTAAGACCAATTTCAAAAGTATAGTCATTATAAGTTTCAAAAACATTGGAAGCTTTTGTGCCCGTCACTACAGTTTGTTCGAGTACAATTATACCGGCGTGGCTTTCTCCAATTCCAATTTCGTCTTCGGCGCAAATCATTCCAAAGCTTTCAACACCTCTTATTTTTGCTTTTTTAATATTGATTGGTTCTCCCGTTGATGGGTATAGAATACTTCCAACAGTGGCCACTACTACTTTTTGCCCTGCCGCTACATTATCTGCACCACAAACAATTTGAACAGGTTCTGCTCCACCAATATCAACTGTGGTAATTTTTAATTTATCAGCGTCAGGATGTTTAAGGCAAGTGAGAATTTCGCCAATTACAATTCCTTCTAATCCACCTTTTAATGATTCGTATTTATGCAGGCTTTCAACCTCAAGCCCAATAGATGTAAGTATTTTACTTAACTTTTGAGGTTCGATGGAAACAGGTAAATATTCGCTGAGCCAATTGTAGGAAATGATCATTTTTTCTTTAAAAATTTGATTGCAAATATAAGCGTTTCGATTTGTCAATTAAATTGATCATAACCCCTTAAATAATTTCTTTCAATATTTAAAAAACAATGGACATTTATTTCCCCAAAAATTATTTTTTTAAAGTGTAAAAAAATATATCGATGATTTTTATTTGTTGATAAAATTATCAATATTCAAATGGTTGTTGATGGGAGTATGTTAATAGAGTTGGGTAAAAGAGGTGTATAAACTAACTTTACCTGTTAACTGAGGGTTAACAATTATACAATTAAAGTTAATAACACTGAATGTTAATTTAATATTACCTGATAGCATTTACCTTAGCCCTCCTTAAAAAGACAAACAGTTTTTTTAAACTTTTAAAAATTAAATAATACGTTTATTAGCAATAAAATAAGAAGAGTTACATGGAACTTAAAAACTTCAATAAAGATAAACTAAGAAGAAAACCACTGTTAGAAACAGGGAATATGGTTTATGGGAAAATTCCTCCCCAGGCACGGGATTTAGAAGAGGCTATTTTGGGAGCAATAATGCTCGAAAAATCTGCATTTGATGTAGTTGTCGAAATTTTAAAGCCCGAATGTTTTTACATAGAAGCACATCAAAAAATTTACAAGGCTATGCAAAATCTGCAGATTAAAAATTTGCCGATTGATCTGTTAACTGTGGTTGAAGAATTAAAGTATAATGAAGAATTAGAATTTGTTGGCGGTGCTTATGCCATCACCAAACTTACCAATGTTGTTGTTTCATCCGCCAATATTGAGGCTCACAGCCGAATTGTTTTACAAAAATTTATACAAAGAGAACTGATAAGAATTAGTGGGGAAATAATAGGAGAGGCTTACGAAGAAAGTGCTGATGTTTTCGACCTTCTTGATGAGGCAGAATCGAAGTTGTTTAAAATTACCAATAATCATCTGCGTAAAAATTTTGAAGATATTGGAAATGTGCTCATTAAAACTATTAACCGTATTGATGAAATGCGGAACAGACAGGATGAAATGACCGGTGTTCCAACAGGTTTTCCATCACTTGACAGACTAACTTATGGTTGGCAGGCTACCGATCTTATTATCCTTGCCGCAAGGCCATCAGTAGGTAAAACGGCCTTTGCCTTAAACCTTGCACGTACAGCAGCCTTACATCCTACAAAACCTACAGCGGTTGGTTTTTTTAGCCTGGAAATGAGCAGCAGCCAACTGGTGCAAAGAATATTGAGTGCCGAAAGTGAAATATGGCTTGAGAA
>JANXTG010000226.1 GCA_025352525.1 Ferruginibacter sp. | reverse complement strand
AACTGGTGCAAAGCTGCAAACTGAAATGCTTCGCTTACTTCGCCTTCGGTTACGGATGCATCGCCTAAAGAACAGATGACAATGGGGTTCAAAGTTGAAAGTTCAAGGTTCAAAGTTGATTCCTTTAAATTGGGCACATCTATTTCATTCATAGACGCTGATTTCTCAGAGACTTTAAAGTCCCTCCCCGGGAGGGATTTAGGGAGGCTTCTCATGTACTTCAACCCCTGCGCCACACCTGTTGTAGGAATAGCCTGCATGCCTGTTGCACTGCTTTGGTGTATGATGGTTGGATTATCATCGCCTCTGTAATTTGGATGGTTATAATAAGACCGACCTCCTGTAAAAATATCTTCCCCTTTTGCAAGCAACTGCAACATTAAAGTGTATGGAGGAAAACCCATGCCGAGCATCATGCTTTCATCTCTGTAATACGGACTTACATAATCACAGGGCAATAAGTTGTATGCGGTAGCAAGTTGTATAGCTTCGTGCCCACGACTTGTGCTGTGCACATATTTGCAAATGGTACGGTTGGCTTCATATATTGCTGCCATTGCTTTTGCCTGGCAAATATGTGTGAAAGCTTTTAATAAAATATTCTGATCCAAAAGAGAATGTGGTTGTAATGAAAAAACTTGTTTTTTGCTTTGCAAATTTAAGTTGCTGCGGGGGTAAAAATATTTATTTCTAAGAGGGAAAAGTTTCTATGATTAAGAACCGTTGGACCAGTGAATAGATTAGAAGCATGAACAGTAGAAGCTTTATTGGGCATTTGCATCCTGCTATTCGTTACTATCTTTTTTGCTCAAAGGCAGCAAAAAGGATATCCACTTCTATCAGGGCTACCGTGGGCTAATGAACTTTTTTTAACTTTTATTGTGGAGGAGATATAAGCAAACGTTGCGTGATGAAGGCGATTGAGCAAAGGGATTTTGATATCCCATATCCACAATTTTTCTTTAATTTACATTATGCAAGATTATTCAGCGCATATAGAAATTAACCCAAATATCAGATTTGGTAAACCTTGTATAAAAAATACAAGAGTTGCGGTGGTGGATATTTTACAATGGCTTGGTTCGGGTATGACTTACAAAGAAATTTTACTCGATTACCCTTTATTAAAAGAAGAAGACATATTGGCTGCATTGCAATTTGCTGCCCATAGGGAACAGGTTTCTAAAATTATTGCAGCCTGATATGAAATTATTATTGGATGCTAATTTATCACACAGGTTAACAACAAAACTCCTTTCTCATTTTGAGGCATGTTACCATGTAGATTATATAGATCTGCAATTACCTGCTCAAGATATTGAAATATGGAATTTTGCTAAACAACATGACCTTATTATCGTTACTAATGACTCCGATTTTTATTATCTGCTTAACCAGAAGGGATTTCCACCAAAGATTATTTTACTAAAAACAGGCAATCAAAGTAATAATTTCATTGAATCATTACTTATAAAACATGCTGTAGATATAAATGATTTAAAGGAATCAAAAGAATACGGATTTTTAGAAATTCTGTGATAAAATGTAAAATGATTAAATAAACATTAAATAGTTGAGATGTTGCGTTTGCATCGCATCTGAGCTAGGATATAATTTAACATTACAAACAATTACTAGTAAGCAATTGGTTAAAGTTTTAATTTATTTTTTATCATACCTTCTAACTCATCGTACTCAATATTATATTGACTTAATAATAATAGAGCCTCATTAATATCCGTTTTTAAATGATGTTTTGCCACTTCTATTGTAGCAGTAAGACCAAGTCTTTCATTTTCTTTTTCTGTATTGTTTACCCAATATGTAAGTATAGTTTTTTTTGTAAGGTTGTTAGGTAAAACATTTTCCCTTGTCGTAAAAATAGGTTCCACTTTTATTGCATAAGAACTGTAGATAGATAAACCACAACCCAGCTCACCATTACGAAACACAAAGGTTTTGTCAGTAATAATACTACCGGTTAAATAACCTTTTAGTAAGGTAACCGGTAAAGAAATATCTGCTTCCCCATTAGTATGCGCCTCTATCTTTTTAGTGATACCGTTTGAAGTTATTTCAATACCAGTTCTTAATACCCTTATTTGTATGATCGTAGTTTTGGTAAACCTGCCTGATAGTTTGGATAATGTAATAAGAGTACTTTTTAACTCTTTAATCGTAACAGTAAAAGAAGCTTCAATATTTTTAGACATTGTGTATTTTAATTATGGTTATAGAGAATGCTTGTAAGATTTTATTATCCTGTATTGTTTATAAATAATCCATAACATTAATAGAAATATTATAGGCTCTATAATTACGAATATCCAGATATTGACTTCTTCATAAGTCATGTGTAGCTTTAGTGCTAAGGCTTCCAAGAGATCTACACACCATTTAAAAATTTTGTTCATATTACTTAATATATTGACTGATTAATTTTTTACAATTCGAACACAAATATCTTGTTTCTCTGTCAACGGATTTAACTGTACCTTCTGCTACTTCCATAAAACAGGTTCGGCTAAATGTACAATGAGATAGACCCATTGTGTGACCCAGCTCATGCAATGCTACTTTAATAAAACGATCATTAAATAAGACTTTATTGGGTGTTCAGGGCTATTTGCAAGGCCCATAATTCCCCAGTCATATACGTTGTTGCTTGTGGTAGAAATATCTTTTGTGGTAATGCCAATTATTTTATTATATCCGCTATAAGAATCAATATTTTTTAATAGAACCTTTGCCCGATACCGATTACGAGGTTTATATAAGGCAGTTTCGGGTAATGTTGCCAAACCATTTATTTCTGTAACTGTACTTTTATAGGTAGCCTTTATATTCTGCTGTAGTTCGTTTTTGAGTTTATTATCAATAGCTGCATAATATAATATTCCAATCCTAAGAGGCGCTGTTGGTTTGTGGTAAGCGGATACAAAAAGTGAAAATAATAACAGATAAACTGTTTGCATGGTGGTGTAAATTAAAAATGGTTTTATGTTGCGGAAAATCCTTGCCCATTTCCGCTGATTACAATTATTTTGTTGCCGTTTTTTTCTATCCATTCTATTGATGGATGAACTGGTTTTGCAGACTCAACACACAGTTCATAAAATAACAGGATATTTTCGCCCGTTGTATATTTTGTAAAAAGCATAGAATTCTTTTTACAAACAAGGCAGTCTACTAATTGTTCTGTCCAGTGAATCCGGCTGTTGTTATTAGAAAAATTATCACAATGATGTTTACTCTCGGGCAATTGTGTCATCTGGATGTGCAATGATATTTCTTCATCTATGTCATCTCTGTAAATTATGCCTGCATCATAATTTCGATCACAATCTCTATTGGATTCATTACCAAATAGTTTCTCCGTAAATTGTAACCATTCTCTATCAGAATAGATGGTTGTGGCATAGGAGCAGCAATGGCAGGTGAAGGTGGCGGCTTTGCAGAAAGGGATATTATATTTAAAACTTTTCAATAGGATACTTATGATTTGATAGTTCAGTGACAGGATTAAAAATTTCTAAAGATCTCAAACTCTAAATAAAATATGACACTTAGTCCATATTCCAATGTGCCGTTTCTGCATCAGCATCAAACTCATCAGTCATCCATTGATCATAACTTGATTCGTAACAACCGTAACCATATTCTTCTTCTCGTTCCTCTTTCATTTCTTTTGATTTCTCAGCTAATATTATTCCTTTAATTAAATTAATCTCAACAGCTTCATAAAAACTAATTTCAGTTTGGAAATTACTTGACGAAAAAAGATTCATGCTTATCATGAAATGATGAAGGTTTATTATGCACCAGAAAATATATTCTACATCTTCTTCAAGTACCTTTTCAATTTCTTCACCCTGATAAGTACCGAAACCAATTTTATAATTCTTTCGATACTTAATTAATTTTTGGATATTTTCTTCATCAATTGATAATAATTCATTCGTGTCTTTTTTAGACTTGTAACTTTGTCTATAGGAGTTTAGTCGTATATAATTAGGATTAGAATGATTGATTTTTTTTGCGGGGTGTTTTAAGTATAATACTGCCTTATAATATATCTCCGAGATAGCTTCTGTTTGTTCACCTCCTTGAAAAAAATAATACTCAAAGTTTTGCGTGGATCGTAAATAATTTGCTGTATCGAATTCTAAATAGGCATTCTCTAAAAGTCTTTGTAAGACTCGATTTTCAACCTCCTTTAATTTTCTTGAAACAGGATATTCAGGATCAAGGCACATTGATAAATAAGATTCATAATTTTCAATTGCTTTTTCATAATTACCAAGCCTATCATTTTGTAATCCTAATGCAAAAAAGTAACGATAATCTGATGGATTATTGGTCATACCAACATTGAGGTAATGGGAAGCTAAATCATATTTTTTTATTTGGTAAAAACAGAACCAGAGATTATAATAGCACCAATGTGTGGGTTCAAGTTTAATACAAATTAAAAATGATTCAATGGCTTCAACATAATATTCTATAGCCTCGTACAAAAGCCCCATATTAAAATATGCACACGGAAAATTATCATTTAAAGATATGGCTCTTTCATATCGTCTAATACCTTTTACTATATTTTTCATTGAATTAGAATGCACCCATTCAATATTATAGCCAAGACTGTTCTTATTATTTTCATTTGTAATACAAGCTAGTACAAAACAATTCCTTGCGGATGGATTTATTGCTACCGCTTGCTCTGCATCTTTAATGCCATCCCTGTTATGTTGTTGCACTGTTGATCTTAAGGCAAAGCAAATATCTGACTTAGGATTAAGGTCTATTGCGATAGATAAATGTTGATAAGCTTTATCGTTCTTTTCATTTCTTAAATAAAGAAACCCTAATATAAAATTTAAATTGAAGTTTTGAAAATCACTCGGTAATTCTTCAACTTTATTAAGAAGAGATACCCATAGTGACATTGGTTGTTTCTTAAAAAAACAATTGCAAGTAATATAAGAATCATACAGTTCTTTTATTTTTTGGGCAAAAGAATCAAGCTCATTTTCAAGCATTTCTTGTTCTGCTGCCTGTAAAAGCATTTGTTTAACGTCTGTCATAAAGTACTTCAAAATAATTTACTTTTTGTTCAAAAAATTGTTGGAATATTTAATTATATTTTTCTAAAAAATTAAAATCCTTTTCTGTTTTTTGAACAAAGTTTAAAAATGCCTTTAATTTAGTTAGTCTATATTGGCTACCATTCCATCGTACTTCATTTATAGTTAATGCCTCAAATCCATAGTTAAAGAGAATTGGGGCTGCATTTTTAGAAATTTTTAAAAAAGTTTCAAATATCTCCTTGTATGATTCAGACAATTTTCTAATAATAAATTCAACTTGATTTAATGAAAGAGACGATTTATTTTTTATTTCCTCCAGTATATTTCCTCTTTGTATATCATGTTTATCAAAATAAAATGAAAGCAAATCATTCAAATTTTCTTCACTTTTTGAGTAAATATTAAGTTCTTGTTTGGGCAGCATAATTGATGTCTATTTTAGGATTTAATTAATGTAATATTTAAATAAAGGGGGTTCCCTGGTTGAAAAAGTAAATTTTCAAAATCTTTAAATTCAAAAAAATTATACGATAGCTTGTAGTTGACTTTAGTAATAATATTTAACATCTCACCCATATTGTAAACTGGGATACTAATTATATGTTCTAATGTTACAGAAGTTGATGATATGGTATAAGTCGCTGTTTTATGATTCAAGACTTCTATAATTGATATAACTTTTGTGTCTGTGTGGGTATCTAACATTTAATGTATTTGAAATGATAAAAATCTATTGCTAAATTAAACATACAGTTTTTGTTTGAATCAAAATTGAGAATTAATTGAAAGGGGAAATTGCTTCTAATAAAGACAATGCTTTCGGCTATGTCTCATGTGCTAACAAAACTTTCTCTACAAATTTCTCCGCAATAAACGCTGAAAAATGTTCTCGTGTTCCTAATAGCCACGATGGGCAGTAGTAGCTGCCGCAATAATAAATTCAATAGTCAAATAAACTTTGTGGCGGCACTACTACAGACAGCGTGATACAAATGTTCATAAAAGCCTAAATGCTCATGCTCCTAATCCTTCTATTTCTCAGCCAACACAATATTATACGTCCACAAATTTTGCTTTAGGGCTTTGTATTGCAGGTATGCGGTATCAATGTTTTTTTTGCCGTAAATAGTGGGCTTCGGGTTAAAGAGTTTGTACAAAAATCCACCGACAACGCCGGGGAAATAAGCACGGTACAACCTTTTGGCAGAGGGGGTTATTTTAGCAGTTGCATTTTCTATATTGGTATTATCAAAGCCTGCATTTTTTAACTGCTCAGTAAAATTTTTGATGGTTGCAAAATCATCAATAGCCCATCCGTTTGCCCATTGCTTAATGAGTGCGGCATCGTTTTCTGTGAGGTTTTCCTGTTTGAAAAAATCTGCCAAAATTAATCTGCCATCTTTTTTTAATAACCTGTAAGCTTCGTTTATAAATTTACTTTTATCGCTTGCATGGCATACACTTTCTATTGCCCAAATAACGTCGAAACTTTCGGCTTCGTAATTAGTTGCAGTAAAATCCTGTTGTTCAAAAAAAGCAAGGGTTTGTAAGTTTTCGGCGATTGCAAGATTGTTAGCAGTTTGCACCTGCTTTGCGCTAAGGCTTATGCCTGTTACATTGCAGCCAATATTTTTTGCCAGCCATAAAGAGGAACCGCCAATGCCGCAACCTGCATCCAACACTTTGTGTTGCTTATTAATACCCGCCTTTTGAGCTAATATTTTATTAATGTTCAATAAAGCTTCATGAAAGTTTTTTGTGCTGCTATCCCAATAGCCATAATGTAAAGAGCGGCTACGTTGTAAATCCCACACACGTTTATAGTGCGTTTGGCTGAGATCGTAATATTGCTCTACATCTTTATTGGAGTACATTATTGGAATCATTTAAACACAAAGTGCACAAGGGGTTTTTTAAGCTAAGAGAACAAAAAGTAAAAAAGGGGAACAGTGAGGTTGAAAAGCTAAGAGAACAAAGAGGGGAAGAAAAACAAAGAGTTGGAAAAGGGCACTTCCTTTTTAGTGAAGTGCCCAAGTAAATTTTGTTTCTTCTTTGTAAACCTTGTGTTTTTCCTTCGTGTCCTTCGTGGTTTTTTATTTCATTGTAAAACCTTCCAAGAACTTAGTTGTGAAATTTCCGCTTCTAAAATCTTCATTCTGCATCAACTGTAGATGAAAAGGAATGGTAGTTTTTACACCTTCAATTACATACTCACTCAATGCCCTGTACATGGTATTGATGGCTTCTTCACGAGTACGTGCAACAGTAATTAATTTTGCAATCATGCTATCGTAATATGGAGGAATTACATAGCCGGCATATACATGACTATCTACCCGAACACCATGTCCACCCGGTTGGTGTAGCACTGTAATTTTTCCCGGTGATGGGCGGAAATCGTTGTAAGGATCTTCTGCATTTATTCTGCACTCAATTGCATGCATTTGTGGGTAATAATTTTTACCACTTACTTTATCTCCCGCAGCTATTTTTATCTGTTCTTTTATTAAATCAAAATTGATAACTTCTTCTGTAACGCAATGTTCCACTTGTATTCTTGTATTCATTTCCATGAAGTAGAAATTGCGGTGCTTATCTACCAAAAACTCAATGGTACCTACGCCTTCATAGTTGATGGATTGTGCTGCTTTGATAGCTGCATCTCCCATGCGCTCACGCAATTCATCTGTCATAAATGGTGAAGGAGATTCTTCTACTAATTTTTGGTGACGGCGCTGTATAGAGCAATCTCTTTCGCTTAAATGGCAAACGTTTCCATACTGATCACCGGCAACCTGAATTTCTATGTGACGAGGTTCTTCTACAAATTTTTCCATGTAGAGGCCATCGTTTTTAAATGAGGCTGCAGCTTCTGCTTTTGCATTGTCAAAATTCTTTTCAATATCTTCTTCGGCCCAAACAACCCTCATTCCTTTACCGCCACCACCGGCAGTTGCTTTCATGATGACAGGATAGCCAATTTCTTTAGCTGCCCATTTTGCATGCTCTACATTATTAAGCAAACCTTCTACACCTGGTACAACAGGAACACCCGCAGTAATCATGGTTGCTTTTGCGGTTACTTTATCGCCCATGTTATTGATCATATCAGGTGTTGGGCCAATAAATTTTACGCCATGGTCCCCACATATTTTTGCAAACTTTGCATTTTCTGCAAGAAAACCATAGCCTGGGTGAATGGCATCTGCATTAGTAATTTCGGCTGCAGCCATTATGTGTGCTACGTTTAAGTAACTATCTGCACTGGCAGGCTTTCCAATACATACGGCTTCATCTGCGAACTTTACATGGAGGCTGTCTTTATCTGCAGTTGAATAAACAGCAACAGTTTTAATACCCATTTCACGACAGGTACGGATTACTCTAAGAGCGATTTC
>JANXTG010000222.1 GCA_025352525.1 Ferruginibacter sp. | reverse complement strand
GAATAAATGTTTGGCTTCCCGATTTTTGTTTCGACACCATTCCTATTCATCACCAATTGTACAGTTGCCATAAACTCAAAAACCTGCTCATCGTAAGGAGATTTTATCATATCCTGATACGTTCTGCCCGGTGCGGCTTTGCCTACATTTTGTTGAATTGTAGGACCTTTTGGAGTGATGGGCTTTTTGATCAAGGATGATGGCATAGCTACTGCAGCATTATACATTATGGTATTTTCATCAAACCATTTTATACCTGTACCGTAGGCAATATTTAACGCCTGCTTATTTATTTTTTTTGCAGCATGAGTAACTACATCTATCACATACAGATCAACTTTTGTTTCTGTTGTATTTGTAAAACATATTTTGGTTTGCCCATCGCTCCACTGCACATTACCTGCAAGTAAATTCGCAGGTAAACCTGTAACATCAAATTGTTTGGCTGTCTTTATATTTTTGATAGAAAAGTTGGTGATGTACGTCTGCCTACTTGGCGAAAAGTTGTTTGGATTTAACCTCAACCCTGCAACTCTAATTTCCGGCTGCCCCAATTCTTCAACTGTTGGATAACTGTTGCGTTCGCTAAGTAACATCCACTCCCCTTTCTTGTCTACACTAACAGCTGGCGTTGGCTTTGCAAGCAATAAATCGGCAATATCTTTCGGTGGAATTTGGTACCCCTCTGCGTCTTGCGCTGTGACATTAAAAGAAACAGCAATAACTAGCAACAGCAATCCTGTTTTTAAATAAAGAAAAAATTTTTGCATATATCATTTTTTTGTAAAATGAAGTTAATACAAAATATATTTTAATACATGACATAACAGAAAATCCCGTTGATGCTGATTTGAAGGTGGGTTATAATTAAGTTATACACATTCAATAAAAATTATTTTATGTTTATTATTTATTATCTGTTAAGGTTTGCAAATAAATTTTTACACGTTTTTAAACATGATATATTTCCCGATGTGAGAAAAGGGAAATTCTCAAAGGCTTTTTTTAAGTAATGTGTGTAGATTCTTTTTTTCAACAAAAAGAATTTGTGAGGGATTTCCTTTTTAATTTTTTCAAGTATAAATACATCATTTTCATATCAAATGATGGCTTAAACATACAATTTGATCAAATCCAATTTTTTTTTATTGTGATAACATGGCTTTATTGTTGGCATGACGGTTCAAATAAGTAAGTAAATCTTTAACCCAAATTACATCCCATGAAAAAAAAGTTATTCTTTTTTAATGCAATCCATTTGCGTCAATCATCTTTTACCAATTCTATTTTAAAAATTTCTCTAGCATTTATTTTACCGCTCTTATTAATTGCAGGTTGTAAAAAAGTTTTTGAAGAGCCTGGCACTACTGGTCTCTGTCCTATTGTTGTTTCAACAGTTCCATCAAATGGTGCAACAGCAGTAGCTTTAAACACTTTGATTTCTGCTACATTTAATGAGGGCATAGATTCTACAACGCTAAACAGCGGTACTTTTTTTATTAAGCAAGGAAATACAAACGTTGCGGGCAGCATTAGTTATGTCGGCATGACTGCAATTTTTACACCTGCAGCAAACTTATTACCCAACACTCTTTATACAGGTACTGTAACAACCGGAATTAGAGATAAAGCTCGCAATTCACCTAAAGCAAATTATGTTTGGACTTTTACGACAGGTGTTGCACCTGATACAATTCCACCAAGAGTGATATCTACCGACCCAAATAATGGTGATATAAATGTATCGGTTACAAAAATCATCAGTGCAACCTTTAGCAAGGTTATGAACCCGGCTACTATTGACACAGCAACTTTTACTTTAAGACAAGGCACAATGGCTGTTATAGGGTCAGTTACGTATTTAGGTAACACAGCAAGTTTTGCACCTACCACAAGTCTTTCATTTAATTCAACATATACAGCAACAATTACAACCCGGGCAAAAGATATGGCAGGCAATGCACTTGTAAGTAATTATGTGTGGAGCTTTACTACAGGTCTGGCTCCTGCAGATGTTACTCCGCCTACAGTAATTTCTACTGACCCTGCAAACGCTTCAATAGGTGTTGTTATTTCAAAGATCATTTCCGCAAATTTTAGTAAGGAAATGAACCCGGCTACTATAAATTCCACTACCTTTTTATTGTCTCAAGGTACAACCCCAGTTGCAGGAACTGTAACATATTCAGGTGTTACGGCAAGCTTTTCACCAAATGCCATCCTAATACCTAATACCGTTTATACAGCCACTATAACTACCGGAACAAAAGATCTTGCAGGTAATGCGCTTGTTAGTAATTATGTTTTTAGCTTCACAACAGGGCAGTCTACAGCAGATGTTACACCCCCAAATGTTATTTCAACGGACCCTTCAAATGCTGCTACAGGAGTTGTACTATCAAAAGTTATTGCTGCAACTTTTAGCAAAGCAATGAATCCATCGACAATTAATTCATCTACGTTTTTATTATCGCAAGGCACTACGCCGGTTGCAGGAACAGTTACGTATTCTGGTACAACAGCTAGGTTTACACCTAATGCAAACCTGTTACCTAACACTGTTTATACAGCAACCATTACAACAGGTGCAAAAGATGTTGCTGGTAATTCCCTGGTAGCTAATTACACGTGGACATTTACTACCACAGGCACAACATTTATTGCTCCACCATTAGGAAGTGTAGCATTGTTTGGTGCTTTTGGAGGTAGCGCAGGTATTACAAACCAAGGTTTAAATACAGTTATCAATAATGGCAGTATCGGTACAACCGGAGCATCTACTTTAATAACAGGTTTTCATGATGGTACGACAGGAGATGTTTACACCGAAACCCCTTTAAACAGAGGATTGGTAACCGGCAGAATTTATACCGCACCACCTTTCCCCGGCACCATAATGTCTGCAGCAATTGCAGCACAGGGTTTAGCTGATGCAACCGTTTTATATAACAGTATTTCTCCGGCAGGTAGCCCGGGTGGTACTGACCCAGGCGCAGGAGAATTAGGTGGCTTGACACTTGCACCGGGAACTTACAAATCAGCAAGCGGTACATTTAAAATTACCAATGGTGATTTGACTTTAGATGCACAAGGCAACCCAAATGCAGTATGGGAATTTCAAACAGCAGCGGGCTTAACAGTAGGTGTAGCAGGGCCTGCAGGTGCAAGGAGCGTATTGCTGATAAACGGCGGTTTGGCTAAAAATGTTTTCTGGTATGTAGGAAGCGCCGCAGTAATTAATGGAGCCGGAGGTGGTATAATGACGGGCAATATTATTTCTTCTGCAGGTGTTACATTTTCTACCGCAGGTAATGCAGTTCAAACTGTTTTAAATGGTCGTGCAGTTTCTTTAAATGCATCTGTAACTATGGTTAATACAACAGTAAATGTTCCTTAATTAAAATATAAAATTTCATACATGCTGCCCTATAGGTAGCATGTATTTTCTCCCTTTTAACATTTCCTTCTTTTTAAAATATATTTATGAAATACAATTATATAAAAAATCTTAAATCGCTGGGCTTTATAGCAATATCCATTCTATGCATTCAAAAATTGCAGGCGCAAACTTTACAAAGAGTAAAACCGGTATGGTGGATTGGTCAATCTGCTGCGGTAAATTATAATACCTTCCGTGGTACCACGCAAAAACTAAACAATGAATTTTCAACCCCGACAGCTTTTCACAAAGGAAATGGGTATAGACCTTATGCTTCTTTATTGGCCGAATATCGCCCGGGAAGGACATTTGGTGGAATGCTTAATGTAGCTTACGACAACAGAGGCGGTGAATTTGATGAAGTGAAGGCGCCATGCGATTGTCCGGCTAATTTAAAAACCAACCTTAGTTATGTTACAATAGAACCAAGTTTAAGAATTAACCCATTTTCAATTCCGTTTTACGTGTTTGCAGGACCAGTAATTAGCTTTAATGTTACCAACAAATTTATCTACAAACAGGAAAAACAAAATGATGTAAGGGACGATTGGAGCGATATTAAAAAGCCTGTTTTTTCTGGTCAGGTAGGTGCGGGATTTGATATTCCGGTATCTTCTAAAGGAAATGCTACCCAGTTTACCCTTTCTCCTTTTGCTTCTTTTCAATCAGACCTGGGTCGCAGTCCAAGAAAGATAGAATCATGGGCTATTTATACAGTACGTGCAGGTATTGCACTTAAGTTTGGTACCGGTAAAATAGCAGCACCAATAGTTATTCCCGTTCTAGAAAAAGTAGTGCCGGTCGTTGTAAGCGACAGAGATGGAGATGGTATCCCTGATATTAGTGACAAATGTCCTGATGTACCGGGTATTGCAAAATATCA
>JANXTG010000178.1 GCA_025352525.1 Ferruginibacter sp. | reverse complement strand
CTAAATTGAAATTCTACTTGTTGTATCAGCATCTAGATTAAGTTTTTGAATCTGATACAAAGTACAAAAGGGGAATAAAAAAACTTTCATCTTTTTACTCCCCTTTGTTAATAAGTCTTAAATTACTTTTTCAGTGCCCTCAAGAATCGGGAGGGTTTTTTATTTATTAAAATTTTATACTGTCTGTAATTTTATCATATTCCGCAGATTTTTTAAGATCTCCTTTCACTCTGTAAGCGTCGCTTAAATAATTGGCAACCTGTTTGTAATTTATTTTTTGTTTTGTAGTAAGTGTTGTTTTTGCACTAAGAAACTTTATCATACTTTCTCCGTAAGGAATTAATTCGTTCATATAACTTATTGAAGATGCATTTAGATCTTTTTTCTTTTTTAGCTCATCAGGTTTTGTGATTTTGGTAACTTTAATAAGTGCTGCTTTATTGCTATAATCTGCTGCTACATTAAATAAATGATTATTTAAAAGCATTGTTGCATCCATACTTTCATCTACAGCAATAGCTGATCTTAAAACTGTAGTCAGTTTTAAAAATAAGGTTGTATCAGGAGATTTATTATCATTTGCCCAAAGACTATTGTACATTTCAACTGCGTAATTATAACTGTTGGCAAAATTGCGTGGGTCTTTATTGTACAATTCATCGTACCGTGCTAACAATGCTTTTATATCTCCACTTTTAGAAATCTGTTCAACTTCCAATGCATTCCAAAAATTATTTGTAGGATAAGCAGTTTTTGCTTTAGTCAATATCATTTGTGCATTGCTGTTATCTTTTTTGTCTAAATAATAACGGGCTAGATATTCATATACTCTTTCATAATCAAGTCCTGTAATTCCAGCATCTGTTATTCTTCGGTAATTGATAACAGCGTTTAATGTATCTGACGCTTGTAAGGCAGATGCTGCAATATTCATTACCAACGCAGTGTCCAGCTTATTTAATTTTATTTCATCGTATAAATAATTTTTTGATAAAATAAAATTTTCCATATCCTGAGATTTTGAAAATGCATTGTAAGCAGCAGGATAATTTTTAAGATTAAAATTTTGTGCGCCTAAATCATAAAACCCTAAATAAAGATCGAGATAGGATTTAAAAAACTCAGATTTCATTCTCAAATCAAGTTTATCTAGCTGTTGGTTTTTTTTAAAGGCATCAAAAGCTGTTTGCTTGTAATTGTAAGCATCTAGTTTTGCTACAGTGCTGTCTTTTGATAAAGAGTTGTAGATTCTACCTTTATAGTACCAGGCTTCTGCACTCGCAACATTTTTAGGATCGGCAATATATTTTTCAATAGAAACTTTTGCAGCATCGTACTTGTTTTTTTCCATTAGTTTTCCAATATCATCCAAAGACTGCGCTCCTGCACTAGCAGCAACGAATAAAACAAAGGAAAAAAAGCATAATTTTTTCATGTAATACTATTTTAAATTAGGCGATAAAGTTATTAGAATAATCTTAAAAGTTATCATAATTCACTATCAATTTATATTCTAAAAGTTTTTTAGAATATATGAATTGCTATTTTCAGCATAAGTAAATCAAACTATTTAAGCCTAATAACATTCATTAAGTTTAATTTTACTTACAACCTTTAAAAATTATAGTTGATAAGCAAAGAGACGATACAATTAATACAAAACAGCATAAAAATTGAAGAGATTGTAGGTTCTTTTGTAAATTTAAAAAGGCGAGGCTCTAATCTATTGGGTCTCTGTCCTTTTCACAATGAAAAAAGCCCTTCTTTTACTGTTTCACCAGCAAAAGAAATTTATAAATGTTTCGGTTGCGGTAAAAGCGGCAACAGCATTGGTTTTTTAATGGATTTAGAAAAATACAGTTATGTAGAGGCGCTTAAATGGCTTGCTAATAAATATAACATTGGGGTTGAAGAAACAGAAACTACTCCCGAACTAAAATTATATCAACAATCATCTGACAGTCTTTTTATAATTAATAATTTCGGTCAAAAGTTTTTTTCAGAAGCGCTTTTTGAAACGGAAGAAGGACAGGATATTGCTTTAAGTTATTTAAAAGAAAGAGGGTTTAGGGAAGATATTATCAAAAAATTTCAGCTCGGTTATAATCCTGAAACAGGAGATAGTTTTGCCAAGGCAGCTGTCGTATCACAATTTAATCCTGAACTTTTACAAAAAAGTGGATTGGTTGTTTTAAGGGATGAAAAACTGCGGGATAATTATAGGGGAAGAATAATTTTTCCTATTCACAACCAGAGTGGTAAAATTTCAGGTTTTGGTGCAAGACTTATTAAAAAAAATGATAAAGCTCCAAAATATATTAATACTCCGGAAAATGAAATTTATGTAAAAAGTAAAATTTTATATGGTTCTTATTTTGCCCGTATGGCAATTGATAAAGCAGATGAATGTTTATTAGTTGAAGGTTATACAGATGTTGTAAGTCTTCACCAGGCCGGTGTTGAAAATGTAGTTGCAAGCGGTGGTACATCTCTAACGCCGGATCAGCTTAGGTTGATTAAAAAATATACAAATAACCTTACTATTATTTATGATGGTGATGGTGCAGGTATAAAAGCTGCTGTAAGAGGAATGGATCTTGCTCTTGAAGAAGGATTAGATGTAAAACTAGTGCTCATACCCGATAATGAAGACCCCGACAGTTATGTAAATAAAATTGGTCCCTCAGCATTTAAAGCATTTATAGATTTAAATAAAAAAGATTTTGTCATATTTCAGCTTGGGTTGTCATTAAAAGAAGCCGGAACAGATTCTGTAAAAAAATCGGCAATTGTTAATCGAATTGCAGAAACGATTTCTAAAATTACAAAGGCTGAACATTTTACCAAAAGGCAGGATTATATTCAACAGGTTTCGGAAATGCTCAAGATTGAAGAAGCAGGGCTAAACGATCTTGTAAATAAATTTATCAGAGAAAAAATACAAAAAGAAGATAATAGAGAACAGACAAATATTATTTTAAAAAAGGAAGATGAATTAAGTCAAGTTCAAAAATCTGAGGGAGATAAATTGGATTCTCTGTTTAATAAAGATGAATTTCAAGAGCGAGCAATTGTAAGAAGTTTGTTGGAATTTGGATTAAAAAAATGGAATGAAGAAATTACTGTTGCTGAATATATTTTTGAACAGATGGATGAAAATGACTTGGTTGTAATGATAGAGAACACTGTATTAATAAAAATAATAAATAATTATAGAGACTTGTTTAGCAGGGGAGAAAATCCTACTAAAAATGATTTTTTATATTTTGAAGACGAAATTGTAAGTAGGCTTGTTATTAGTTTAATGGATACACAAACTGAAATAAGCTCTAGGTGGAAGGAGCATTTAGAGGGAGAAATTTTAACAAGAAACGATCTGTTTAAGGAAGAAGTAACCTCAACCTTATCTTACTTTAAACTCAGAAAAATAAAGAAACTTATTGATGAAAATCAAAAAGAACTTGAAAAATCGATTGACGAAGCTGATCAGTTCTTATTTTTAAAAACCCATGTAGAACTTAAAATGGAAGAGCAGCTAATAACAAAACGTTTGGGTACTGTAATATTTAAATAAAAAAAACTCCTCAAAAAGGAGTTTTTTTTATTTAAATATTATCTTTTTACAGGTTTGTAATAACTTAAGGCTTCAGGCATATATCCTTTTAATCTGCTTATCCTGTTAGCATCAGAAGGATGTGTAGATAGAAACTCAGGAGGAGCACCGTTTTCACCTTTGGCTGAGGCCATTCTATTCCAAAATGTAATAGCTTCATTAGGATTATAACCTGCCATTGCGCAAAAAATCAGTCCAAAATGATCAGCTTCATATTCATTATTCCGAGAATTTTTTAGACCATAAACACCTGATGATAATCCGAACACATTATTAAATATGGAAGCTTTTTGCTCATTGCCAATTGATGCACCAACTATACCACCAATGCCTTGTAAAAGATATTGTTTGCTGATTGATTCGTTGCTATGTTTAGCAACCGCATGCGTAATTTCATGACCTAATACAACTGCTAACGCTGCTTCATTTTGTGTAATAGGTAGCAATCCTGTATAAACTACAACTTTACCCCCTGGCATACACCATGCATTTGCATCCTTGCTGTCAACTAAATTAAACTCCCATTTGTATCCATTTAAAACATCTGTTTTTCCTTGAGATCCATAATAAGAAGTAATAGCATTTGCAATTCTAGAGCCTACTCTCTTTACCATTTCAGCATCCCTGTTATTAGAACTGCTTACAACTTTACTTTGAGATAAAAAACTTTGGTATTGCTGTACCGCATCTGCCTGTAGTTGCTCTTCAGGTACAAGGCTTAACTGTTTTCTGCCTGTAACTGCATTGGTGGTGCAGGCTGCCATCATTATTGTTACGGAGAAAAGTAAAATTAAATTTTTCATTATTCGGATTTTTAAGTTTAAAATGAACTTAACAATACCCGTACCAGCTTTTGAGAACCCTATGACACGAGATTCATTTTTGGCGATTTTTTCGCTTATCTCTATATTTTAAAATAGGAATTCTACTTTCCACCCCACGTAATAATTTACCAATATTTTTTTGGTGAGTTATGATGATAAGTAATGCTACAAATAAAGCAAAAATTCTGTAAAGAATTTCGTGCTCATTCCAAATCCATAATACAGAAATTGGAAGCATTAAACCAGCTAATATAGAACTTAGAGAAACGAATCTAGTAACGTAAAGAACTAATAGAAAAACAGCTACACAACTACCTGCAATTACAGGTTGAATGGCGAGGATCATTCCAAATAACGTTGCAACACCTTTGCCGCCTTTAAAATCTGCCCATACAGGAAACACGTGACCAAGCACTGCTGATAAACCCAAACCAATCATTAAATTGGTTCTATCCAAACCACTCCCTTGTTGCAGATAATATGGAAGAAAATTATACAAAGCTACTGCTGCCATACCTTTTAATATATCGCACACCATTACAATGGTTCCGTATTTGGAACCCAGCACCCTAAAAGTATTGGTGGCACCCATGTTGCCGCTTCCAAACTCCCTTATATCAATTCCAAAAAATTTTCTGCTCACTATTAGTGCTGTAGGTATTGAACCTATCAAATATGCACATAATATTAGAAATAGTTCTTTCATCCTAAATTTTTAAATAAATACGAAACAAATATATACAAATTAGTATTTTTACAATGTTAAAAACTCAAAAAGAATTCCACAGGTTGTACAATATTTCAATTTTTTTTTTAACAATATGTTATATTAAAAGTAATATTACTTTAAGTTCTTGTTGCCATAACCGAAAGCCAATTATCTTTTTTATAAACTGCTTTTACCTTTAATTCAGCAGTTTGCAGCAATTGTAATATTTTTTCTTCATCATGCAACATTATTCCACTAAACAATAAAATCGAATCTGTGTCAGCAGCATTAATGATTGCATTAATATTTTGCCTGATGGTATTTAGGTTAATATTAGCTAATATTATCTGAGCTTTCAAATTAGATAAAATAGTTTCTGTGTGTTGTAAAAAGATATTGCTGCAATTATTAACCTCAACATTTTCAATTGCATTTTTAATACTCCACTCATCATTATCGATCGCAACAATATGAGCGGCCCCTAATTTTTCTGCTAAAATTGCAAGTATACCTGTACCTGTTCCGAAGTCGATAACTGACTTTTCCTTAAAATCAATTTCGCTCATGTGCGCAACCATTAAATGAGTAGTTTCATGGTGACCTGTACCAAAACTCATTTTTGGTGTAATAGAAATATTTAATAAGAATGAAGGATCTGGTTTGTGAAAGTGAGCTAATATTTTTACAAAAGGTATGTCGGTATTCGGATAATTAATCAATACAGGTTGAAAATCCGACTCCCATATTTCATTCCAGTTTTTGTATTTAATAATTGATTTTAAATATTTTATATTTTTTATCTCAACTATTTTAATCAATAGTTTTTCCTCAAATTCTATAAATGGAATAAATGCTCTAAGCATTTTATTTTCTTCTTCAAAACCTTCAAATCCAATATCAGCCAAAAGTGCAATCAGGAATTCTTTTTCGTCGTCTGCTAAATTTTCAAATAAAATTTCAATGTATTCCATAAATAAAAAAACTGCAATCTATATTAAGATTGCAGCTAAATTTTAGTTTTATAATTTTAAGATTGTGGAGCTTCAGGTCTTGCCGGAGCTTCTGGTTTTGGCATTAATGCTTTCCTGCTTAATTTAAATTTACCTGTACGCTGGTCAATTTCCATCAGTTTCACTTTTACTTTTTCACCTTCTGTAAAAATACCATCCATAGTTTCTAAACGTTTCCAGCTTATTTCACTGATGTGTAACAAACCTTCTTTTTTGGGCAGGAACTCAACAAACGCACCAAATTCTTTAATACTTTTTACTGTTCCTTCATAAGTTTCTCCCACAACCGCAGTTGCTACAAGACCCTGAATCCAGGAATATGCTTTATCTAATGCTGTTTTATCTTTACAGAAAATACTTACAGAGCCTGCGTTATTTACTTCTTCAATATTTACAGTCGCACCGGTTTCTCTTTGTATTTCCTGAATAACTTTACCGCCGGGCCCTATAACTGCACCAATATACTCTTTATCAATAGTAAATTTAATCATCCTTGGAGCGTGTGGCTTCACATCTGCACGAGCAGCTTCAACAGTCGCGTACATCGCATCTAAAATATGCAAACGACCCTTGCGTGCCTGAGCTAAAGCGCTTCTCATAATATCCATACTCAAACCATCAACCTTAATATCCATTTGAACACCACAAATACCATCACGAGTACCGGTAACTTTAAAATCCATATCTCCCAAATGATCTTCATCTCCTAAGATGTCTGTCAATACTGCAAACTGATCACCCTTTTTAATTAAGCCCATTGCAACGCCACTAAGATGTTTCTTGAGCGGCACGCCTGCATCCATTAAAGCAAGTGAACCTGCGCACACTGTAGCCATTGATGATGAACCATTGCTTTCCAAAATGTCACTCACTACACGAACCGTATAGGGATATTCAGCACCCGGCATCATTTGTTTCAGCGAGCGCATAGCCAAGTTACCATGACCAACTTCTCTTCTACCAACACCACGCATCATTTTTACTTCTCCTGTTGAAAATGGAGGAAAATTGTAATGCAAAATGAATTTGGTATAATCTGAATGATGAGCACTTTCTACCAACAACTCATCTAATGGTGTACCTAAAGTAACTGTTGTAAGTGATTGTGTTTCACCTCTTGTGAATAATGCTGAACCGTGAGGAGTTGGTAAGATATCAGTCTCCATTTCCAATTGACGGATATCCTCTGTACCTCTTCCATCCAATCTTACACGATCGTTTAAGATCATATCTCTTACCACATTGTATTGCAATTCTCCTGTATAATGACCAAACAATTTTTTGTCTTGTTCAGTTAAGGTTTCATCTGCAGCAAAATGTGCTTTTACTTCATCGTATAATTTACTAAAAGATGCGCTGCGTTCGTGCTTTGCAGATGCTGCAGAAGCAATTGCATACATTTTATCTTTTGCAAAAGCTGTAATTTTTGCATCTAATTCTTCGTTTCTGTAAGGCTTAGTGTATTCTCTTTTTACATTAGAGCCTACCAAGTCTCTTAAATCTTCCTGTGCTTTTACCTGTACCTGAATTGCTTCATGAGCAGTTTCAATAGCTAGAATTAAATCTTCTTCGCTACATTCTTTGCTTTCTCCTTCTACCATCATAATATTTTTGCCGGTAGCTGCAATCAAAAATTCCATATCCGCCGTAGCTAATTCTGTACGTGTTGGGTTGATGATGATTTTACCATCTACTCGGGCGATACGTACTTCAGAAATAATTTCCTGGATGGGAATATTTGAAACAGCCAATGCTGCAGATGCTGCAAGACAAGCAAGTGAATCAGGCATAACTTCATCATCTGATGAAATAAGAGAAATCAATACCTGAACATCGCATAAATAATCTTCAGGAAACAATGGACGAAGTGCTCTGTCAATTAATCTTGATGTAAGTATTTCATAATCGTTTAAACGAGCTTCTCTTTTAAAGAACGAACCCGGAATACGACCGTTAGACGCAAATTTTTCCTGATAATCTACTGATAAAGGAAAAAATGATTGGCCATCCTTGGGTTCTTTATTGGCAACAACTGTAGCTAATAAGATACAATTGCCTTGGCGAACAGTAACAGCCCCATCTGCTTGGCGAGCCATTTTGCCCGTTTCGATGGTAACCATTCTTCCACCACCTATATCGAACGTAATTGATTTTGGATGTAGTAATGACATTTAAATTGAATATTTTTGGGTTGAAATAAAATTTTTCAACACGTTAAAAAGATAGTAGGTATAAAGAATAAATCCCAACAGTATAATACAGTTGGGAATAAATTCTAATAATTACATAATATAAATTATTTACGAAGACCTAATTTTTCGATTAAAGATCTGTAACCTGTAAGATCATGTTTGCTAAGATAAGTAAGCAATCTTTTGCGTTGACCAACCATTATCATTAAACCACGCTGAGAAGAAAAATCTTTTTTGTTGGTTTTAAGATGCAAAGAAATATGGTTGATGCGCTCCGTAATCATTGCTATTTGCCCTTCAATAGAGCCCGTGTTTTTGGCGGTTCCGCCATAAGTTGAGAAAATAGTTGCTTTTCTCTCTAAAGTTAAATGCGACATTAATTTTTTGTTTAAAACGGTTTTGTTTTATGTATAATAATTGATTGCAAAAGTATATAATAATTGCTAAATAATATGGAAAATCAAGCTTTTTTTTGAATATTGCGCCTTATGAGTTTACGATTTGCAATAATAGGATGTGGCCGAATTGCCAAAAGACATGCAGAGCAGATCATAAAATTTGGAAATCTTGCAGCGGTTTGCGATAAAAATATTGAAAAGTGCAACTCATTCGCATTAAATTTTAATACAAAACCTTACTATTCAGTCGAAGACCTATTAAAAAATGAAGAGGATTTATCAGTTATAAGTATTTGCACACCAAATGGCCTTCACGCCGAACATACCATTCTTGCTTTAAAGGCAGGAATAAATGTATTATGTGAAAAACCGCTCAGCATAGCAGTAACAGACGGAGAACTGATGATAAGAACAGCTTTAGAAGCTAATAAAAAACTGTTTGTTGTTAAACAGAATCGCTACAACCCTCCTATTGTTTTTTTAAAAAAATTAATAGAGGATAAAAAACTGGGCAAGATTTTAAGTTTTCAGATTAACTGTTTTTGGAACAGACCGGATGAGTATTATGTAGAATGGAAAGGTTCAAAAGACCTGGATGGTGGAACACTGTTTACACAATTTAGTCACTTTATAGATTTATTATCCTGGATGTTGGGAGACATTGCAGAAGTAAAATCAATTTTAAAAAATTACTTACACACAAATATTGAAATCGAGGACTGCGGCGTTGTGCTTTTTAAAATGAAAAACTGTGCTATTGGTACTCTAAATTATACGGTGAATAGTTTTGCAAGTAACATGGAAGGTTCTTTTACTGTTTTTGGAGAAAACGGAACGGTTAAAGTTGGCGGGCAGTATTTAAATGAGCTGGAATACTGTAACGTAAAGGATATAAAATTTCCAACTTTACCAAAAGGTAATGCTGCCAATGGATATGGTTTTTACCAGGGCAGTATGAGCAACCACGACAAGGTTTATCAAAATCTCGTAAAGGTTTTGCAGAACCCCTCGCATGATTTTGCTTCAGGAGAAGAAGGATTGAAAACAGTAGAAATAATAGAAAAAATTTATTCCGCGCAATAATTTGAAAATAATCTTACATATAGTTGGTAACAGACCGCAGTTTATAAAGCTGGCCGTTTTGTACAACGAACTAGCAAAGGATAAAAATATATTTCAAAAAATAATTCATACCGGTCAGCATTACAGCGCTAATATGAGTGATATTTTTTTTAAAGAATTACTAATTCCATCACCAGACGTAAATTTTAATTTACAAAATAACTTTCCACATATTTTTATTGGAGAAGCTGCAGAATCACTCTACAACTATTTTTTAACTCAAAAGAATGCAGTAGTTTTTACTTACGGCGATACAAATACAACTTTAGCAGCTGCAATGGCAGCTAAAAGAAGTTCACTTTCATTAATTCATTTTGAAGCTGGTGTAAGAACCAACGACACTAGTATGCCTGAAGAATTGAACAGAATTATTACAGACAGGCTTGCAGATGTAAATTATTGTTGCACAGAAAACAATTTTAATATCATGCAAAACGAAGGCTACGGTATGGCTATTAAAAATGAATTAAAGCTCACAGGAGACCTTATGCTTGATGCATTTTTAAATATTGCCCCGTCAAAAACGAAAATAGTCGATCATCTAAATTATGTTCTCTGCACAATACATCGGGAAGCTAATTTAATCAGCAAGCAAAAACTTACAAATATCATCAGTGCTTTAAATCAAATCCATCAAGTTACTCCCGTTGTAATGCCTATTCATCCGCACACAAAAAAAAGATTGCAAGAATATGGACTAAAGACAAATTTTGATTTATTGCAACCACTCGGTTATCCTGATATGAAAGCGCTTCTAAGCAATGCAGAATATATAATTACAGATAGTGGTGGCACAAGTCGAGAAGCATATTTTTTACAAAAAAAATCATTAATTATTATGGATCATCCGTTTTGGCCGGAAATAATTAATGAAAAATGTAGTTTACAAACAGCTGCTGAAAGCGATGTTATCATCCAAAATTTTAATTTACTCCTCCACCTGCAGCCAGATTTTACAACGAATATTTTTGGCATAGGCAATGCAGCTCAAAATATACGCAAGCATTTAACGATTTATCTCGCACAATAAACAAACTGATTCCTTTTAAAATGTCTTCAAAAACAATTACCGTTTCAGTCATATCTGATCTTACTACAGACCAAAGGGTAATAAGAATTTGCGCCACTTTACAAAAAATGGGTTTTAATGTGTCTGTAATTGCCCGATCTTTTAAAAACAGTTTATCGTTAGATGAATATCCTTTTAAAGCAACAAGAATAGAATGCTTTTTTAGAAAAGGAATTATGCAGTATGCAGAATTTAATATCAAACTTTTCTTTAAGTTGATGTTTTGTAAAACAGATTATTTACTTGCCAATGATCTTGATGTTCTCATTCCAAATTACATCATCAGTAAATTAAAAAACAAGTTTTTATTTTACGATACACATGAATATTTTACCGGTGTTCCTGAACTTAAAAATTCTCATATAAAAAGAAAGGTCTGGAAATTTTTTGAGGATCGTATTTTTCCAAAATTATCGGTTGTATATACAGTAAATGATTCAGTCAAAAATAAATATTTTGATGAATACAGAAATGAAATTAGTGTGGTAAGAAATGTACCTGTCACACGAAAAAATAACTCAATTAAATTATCGAAAAAATGGGAAAACAAAATTATACTGTTGCTGCAAGGTGCTGGTGTAAATGAGGGCAGAGGCGGACTTGAATTGCTGGAAGCCATGAAGTATTTACCGGAAAATTATTTATTGGTTTTTATTGGCAGCGGTACTCAATGGGAAACTATAAAACAAAAAAGAATTGAATGGAACCTGCAGGACAAAGTAGAAATGATTGACAGATTGCCTCCTGCAGCATTACAAAAATACACAGCTCTTGCGCATATCGGTTTCAGTTTAGATTCGTTTAATGATTTAAATTGCCTTTATAACTTACCCAATAAAATTTTCGATTATATGCATGCCGGTGTACCAACTATTGCAACAGCAATACCTGAAGTAAAATTTATTATTGATAAATACAAATGCGGTATTTTAATTGAATCGAATGATGCTAAAACGATTGCTGCTGCGGTTATAAATATTTTGGGTGATAAAGTTATTTACGAAATGTATAAATTGAATTGCATAAATGCTTATAAGGAACTTTGTTGGGAAAATGAAAGTAAAAAATTAGAAAGAATTTATCAGCCTTACCTGTGAGCGAACAACATCTACATATTGTAACACATGATGTGCCTTATCCTGCAGATTTTGGTGGAGTTGTGGATCTTTTGTATAAAATAAAATGGCTGCACCACATTGGCATTAAAATACACTTACATTGTTTTTTAAATGAGAGACCCAAACAAAAGGAACTTGAAAAATATTGTGTTTCTGTAAACTATTATAAAAGAAAAAAGCTAAGTGGTTTTTCTTTTTCACTCCCATATATTGTTTACAGCAGAAGAAGCAAAATACTTTTAAAAGAACTTCAAAAAGACCAATATTCAATATTATTGGAAGGAATTCACAGTTCTTATTATCTACATCAAGAAAAATTTGTAGATAGAAAAGTTTTTTTAAGACTACACAATGTAGAATACAAATATTACGAGCAACTTGGAAAGTTTGAAAACAATTTCTTTAAAAAAATGTATTATCTACATGAGGCAAAACTGCTGAAAAAGTATGAAAAAAAAATTGCGAATAAAGTACCGATATGGACTGTCAATAGTGAAGATGTCATTTTGTACAAAGAACAATTTGCAGTAAAAAATATTGAATTTATCCCCGTCTTTTTGCCTTACGAGCAAGTGCAAACATTTGTCGGCAAAGGATCTTACTGTTTATACAATGGGAATCTATCCATTAATGAAAATGAAACTGCTGTTTGTTGGTTGATGGAAAATATATTTAAAACCCTAAAAATTCCATTTGTAATTGCGGGCCGTAATCCTTCTAACAAAATAAAAAGAATCGCCAAAAAAAATAAATTTATAAGTATTATAGAAAACCCTTCAGAAGAAAATATGCAGTTGCTCATACAAAATGCGCAGATAAACATTTTGCCTTCATTTAATAAAACTGGCGTAAAGCTAAAATTATTAAATGCATTGTACAATGGCCGACACTGCATTGTAAATCAAGCTGGCATTGAAGGTTCAGGGTTAAATGAACTTTGTTTTATAGAAGAAACTGCTGATGGCTTTATTGAAAAAATAAATGAACTTTTTATAATTCCTTTTACAGCAAAAGAAATGCAGTACCGAGGTACTGCATTAAAAAGATTATACAACAATCAACAAAATGCACTTATTATCAGTGATATGATACAGTAGCATTGTCCCAAACTTTACCCTCTTCTGTTTTTATGGTACGTGCCGGAAATTTATTTATGACCACATAATCATGTGTGGCCATAACAATGGTAGTTCCAAAATCTCTGCAGATATGAAACAGTAACTGCATGATTTCATCACTGGTTTCAGGGTCAAGGTTTCCTGTAGGTTCATCCGCCAAAATTAATTTTGGAGAATTAAGTAAGGCTCTGGCTACATCAATTCTTTGTTGTTCGCCGCCACTTAATTCAAAGGGCATTTTAAAACCTTTGGTTTTTAAATTCACTTTTTCCAGAACATCCGACACTTTATCATCCATTAATTTTTCGTCTTTCCAACCTGTTGCACGTAATACAAACTTTAAATTTTCGTTTACATTCCTATCTGTTAGCAATTGAAAATCCTGAAAAACCACCCCTAAATTTCTGCGAAGAAAAGGAATTGTTTTCCAGTTTAATTCTTTTAAGTTATGCCCTACAACCCAACCCTGCCCTTCTTTAAGTTCAAGATCGCCATACAAGGTTTTAAGTAAACTGCTTTTGCCTGTACCGGTTTTACCAACGAGATAAACAAACTCACCCTTATCTACCGATATGTTTACATCACTTAAAATAAGCGTTTCACTTTGGTAAATATTTACTCCTTTTAATTCTATAATAGATTGAGACATAAATAGTTTATAATTTTCTGATTAAAGCAAATGTAAATATTCAAAATGCTGTTTTAAAATGTTTTTTATACCTGATTGTTAAATCATGTGGATAACTATATTTGTAGTTATAAAACTATCTTTATAGTTTTATAGAATTAATTTTATAACATGTTAAAGCAACTTACAAAAGCAGAAGAACAAATAATGCAGGTTTTATGGAAGCTGGATAAAGCTTTTTTACGGGAAATAATTGATGGCTTACTCGAACCAAAACCTCATAATAATACCGTAGCCACCGTAATAAAAATTTTAACTGAAAAAGAATTTATTGGTGTCACGGTTTTTGGACGAATGCATCAATACTATCCACTTATAGATAAAGATGCATATAGCAAAGCCACTATGAAAACATTTGTAAAAGGTTATTTTGAAGGCAACTTTAGCAATGCAGTTTCATTTATGGTTAAAGAAAACAATTTAAGCATAAACGATTTGGAATTACTGCTGAAAGAATTAAAAAAGAAATAAGAGCCTCCCCTAAACTTTTTCAAGGAGGGTGACGATTTGAGGTTAAATTTTTTACTGATTTGAATTTCATAATCAACTATTCAACTAATCAACTATGCTTCCATTTTCATATTATCTGCTTAAAGTTATTATCTGCTCCGCAGTACTATTTGGTTATTATTGGTTTTTTCTGCGCAACAAAGTTTTTCATGCATACAACAGGTTTTACTTGCTTGCAATTATTGTTCTCTCAGTAGGATTACCGGTAATTAAATTTAATATTTTTCATGAAGCAGCTAATAGAACAAATGTTGTAAAAATGTTGCAGGTTGTAACTGCCGGAGATGATTATATAGATGAAATTATTATCGGCGCGCCAACAAAAAGTCATTTGAGCTTGGTACATTATTTACCTTTTTTATATGCCTTAATCAGTGCAGTATTTTTAATAATGCTTGTACAAATGCTGGTTACGATCTTTAATTTATTAAAAAAGAATGAAAAGATTTATCTCGAAAGTTTTCAGATCATAAATACGAACGGAACAAAAGGAACACCATTTTCTTTTTTTAAATATATATTTTGGAACAATCAGATTGACATGAACAGCCCGAGCGGTAACAAAATATTTAAACATGAAATAGCGCATGTTCAGGAAAGGCACAGTTGGGATAAAATGTTTATTAATATTATCCTGATTGCATTTTGGAGTAACCCTATATTTTGGCTTATAAGAAAAGAATTGAGTATGATACACGAATTTATTGCAGATAAAAATGCGGTTAATAATGGCGATACTACGGCCTTTGCTGCAATGATTTTACAAGCCACATACCCACAAAAAAACTTTTATATAACAAATAATTTTTTCTATTCACCAATAAAAAGAAGACTTATGATGCTTACAAAAAATCAACATCCACGTGTGAATTATTTCAGCAGGTTGCTTGTACTTCCCTTTTTAATAATTGTGTTTGGTGCTTTTACATTGAAGATTGCAGAGAAAATTGACAAAGTTTATGCTTCGAAAAAACTATCAAATAAAATAATAGTTGTACTTGACGCAGGGCATGGCGGACAAGATAAGGGAGCGATTAATAAAGATGGAATTGCAGAAAAAGATTTAACGCTTCAACTTATAAAAAAAATTAAAGCTTTAAAAACAGATGAGAATATACAAATAATTTTGACCAGAGATAATGATGTATATGCTTCTCCTAGGGAAAAGGCTGATTTTGCAAAAACCAATAACGCTGATTTGTTCATTTCAATTCATTTAGACAATACGCCAAAAGAGAAATGGAATACAGTTTCCGGTATCAATGTATATGTTGCAAATAATGAAATAATAAATGCAGAAAAAAGTAAAATATTAGCGTCTGCAATTATCGGT
>JANXTG010000158.1 GCA_025352525.1 Ferruginibacter sp. | reverse complement strand
TCTGTAAGTGTGGTCTTTCCTGCATCGGGGTGAGAAATGATAGCGAAAGTTTTGCGGCGGTTAATTTCTGAAGTGTATTTCATCTGCTGTTTTTGCGAGCGCAAAGGTAAGCTTTGAAGTGCAAGGCTCAAAGAAGAGCCGATAAGAGTATTTAACCTCTAATCTATTGCACAATAAAAGCCAAACATTTAGTTGAAGATGAAATGTGCGACGCCACCGAAGTTAAATATGGCTATTTCTTTGTCGACAAAAAAAAGATACAAAATTTTTTTAAAAAGTTTGTGGCTTACAATTCTTAAACAAACTAAAAATATGATAGATTAAGTATTCTTTCTAACAATTGAAAAGCTATTAATTATATAAACGGCATTTTTAAATATCTCTCCGGATAACGCGAAGTATTTTTTGTTGTTAACTTTACAACATGGCAAAAATGCTAAAGATACTTGGGAATTCTCTACGGCTTACACTACAGGAATTAAAAGTAAATAAAACAAGAACTGCGCTTAGCCTTACCGGTGTTGCGTTTGGTATATTCTGTATTATTGGGGTATTGGCAACAGTTAACAGTTTGGAGCAAAACATACAGAATGAGGTAAGCAGCCTCGGCAGTAATACTATTTACATTGACAAATGGGATTACAGTGGTGGTCCTAACAAACCTTTCTGGAAACTTAGAGCAAGACCTGTAATGAAATATGAAGAACAGAATATGGTGAAAGAGCGATCGGAGCTTACACAAGACGTAACTTTTTTAATGCAAACTGGTGGAAGTTTATCTTACAAAAATGATGTATTGAGTAATGTGGCTGTATATGGTATAAATGAACCGCAGATTGCATTGCAGCCATTGGTGTTTGATGCAGGTCGCTATTTTTCTTCGAACGAATTTAACAACGGCACCAATGTTTGTATAATTGGTTTTGAAAATGCAGAAAGTTTATTTGGATCTGCAGAAAGAGCTGCCGGAAAACAGGTGGAAGTTAAAGGGAAAGTAATGACGATTGTTGGTGTAATAAAAAAAGTAGGAAAAAATACGATAGGCTGGGATTATGACCATTGCATAATGATGCCGTTCAAATATTGCAGACAATTGTTTGACGAAAAAAATGCCAATCCGGTATTAATAGTAAAAGGAAAAAATGGTGTAACTACAGATGCATTATACCAGGAGTTAAGAGGAATTATGCGGCAGGTAAGGCGTTTGGGGCCAAGGGAAGAAGATAATTTTTCATTAAATAGTGTGGAAGCTTTTAGCAAAGCAATATCCGGTTTTTTTGTAACGCTGAATATTGTGGGTGGTTTTATTGGCGGAATCAGTTTAATAGTCGGTTTATTTGGTATTGCCAATATTATGTTTGTAACAGTCAAAGAAAGAACTTCTGTTATTGGTTTAAAAAAAGCCATTGGTGCAAAGAGCTCATCCATATTACTTGAGTTTTTAATGGAAGCCGCACTGATGTGCATTTTAGGTGGCGCTATAGGATTATTTTTTGTGTGGCTGCTAACACTTGTTCTTTCGGGTCCGCTAAAATTTCCAGTATTTATTTCGGTACCGCTTATGTTTGCAACCGTTATAATTTGTATTGTTGTTGGCATACTAGCGGGGATTATTCCGGCAAGGCAGGCAGCAAAAATGGACCCTGTGGTAGCAATAAGAAGTTAATGTAATAATTTCTCAATATGCTAACGTGCTGATTTTTTAAGCTTAGATTCATTCTATAAATTGAATTCAAAGGATAAACATTAAACAACAGACAGTTAATAACAACTATTAAAAATCCGTAACCAATAAAACGAAATTTCAATCATAAGAATTACAACACCAAACTCAAACTCTCTGAACAACTTACAACCAAATATTCTTGCAATAGAATCATCTTGCGATGAAACGGCTGCAGCAGTTTACAGCAAAGGCAAAATCTTAAGCAATATAATTGCTACACAAAAAATTCATGAACAATATGGAGGCGTTGTTCCTGAGCTAGCAAGCCGTGCACACATGGAAAATATTGTTCCTGTTGTAGATGCAGCAATGAAAAAATCAGGCTTAGATTTAAGAGATATTGATGCCATTGCATTTACACAGGCGCCGGGCTTAATTGGGGCTTTGCTTGTTGGTGGGCAATTTGCAAAATCCCTTGCATTGGCACTCAACAAACCATTAATAGCTGTACATCATATGCAGGCGCATGTGCTTGCAAATTTGTTGCAAGATCCAGCTCCCGCATTTCCCTTTTTATGTTTAACAGTTAGCGGTGGTCATACACAAATAGTTTTGTGCGCATCTGCAACTTCTATAAAAGTTATTGGCGAAACCATTGATGATGCGGCTGGTGAAGCATTTGATAAAACAGCAAAATTATTAGGCTTGCCGTACCCTGGTGGACCATTAATAGATAAATACGCACAATTGGGGAAAGCCATATATAAATTCCCTGAACCAAAAATTGAAGGTTTAAATTTTAGTTTTTCAGGTTTAAAAACATCAATTCTTTATTTTTTGAATAATGCCGGTACGGCTAATGTTTATAAAAAAGAATTGGCAGTAAATGCAGAAGAAAGAAAAAGGTTTATTGATGAAAATTTAAATAATATCTGTGCATCTGTTCAGGATAGAATTATAAGTATCCTTATAAATAAATTAAAAAAAGCTGTTATACAAACGGGTATTACAAATGTTTGTATAGCTGGTGGCGTAAGTGCCAACAGTGCGTTACGTAAAAAACTTACAGAAACAGGAACAGCACTTGGATGGAAAACTTTTATTCCGGCATTTGAATATTGTACAGATAACGCTGCAATGATTGCAGTTACCGGATACCATAAATATCTTGCAAAAGAGTTTGCGGTAATCGATATTGCGCAAACAGCAAACAGTTCATTTTAATTATATTTTTTCTTTAATTATCAAGATGAATACCTGGTTTCAATTTAAACAGTTTACAATTCATCAGGAAAAGTCTGCTATGAAAGTGTGTACTGACGCCTGTTTATTTGGGGCTTGGGTAGCAAAAAAAATTGAAGAAAATAAAATTAAAGCTGATAATATTTTGGATATTGGTTGTGGAACAGGCTTGTTATCATTAATGATTGCACAAAAATCAACAGCACAAATAGATGCTGTAGAAATAGATAAAGATGCATTTGATCAGGCCAAAGAAAATATTGCTTTATCAGTCTGGAGAGAAAAAATTAATATTTACCATAATTCCGTTACAAATTTTAGATCATCTAACAAATATGAATTAATAATTTGCAACCCACCTTTTTATGAGAACCAATTAAAAAGCAATAGCGATATTCGAAATAAAGCATTGCATGCAACAAAACTTTCTTTTATAGAATTAGCAAATGTTTTAAAAAATAATGTAACTAAAGAAGGATTCGCAGCTGTATTATTACCCTATACTTTCGTAAAAAACTTTGAAGAAATTCTATTTACACAACAACTTTTTATTATAGAAAAATTAAATATTGCTCATTCATCTCTTCACCCTTTTTTTAGAAGTATGTTGCTAATCTCCTCAATAAAAGAAGATTTATTAGAATATTCATTATCAATAAAAAAAAGCGAAAAGGAATATTCAACAGAATTTATAGAACTTTTAAAAGATTACTATTTAAATTTTTAATCACATAGTTTTTGGAATAGTTATTAAAAACGTAGTTCCTTCTTTTAACTTTGAAGCCACTTCTATTGTTGCGTTATGAGACTTTAAAATATTCATGGTTGCAGCCAACCCCAAACCCATACCGTTTTTCTTTGCGGTAAAATAAGGCTCAAATAATCTGGAAAGATTATCCTCGCTTATGCCACAACCGTTATCTGAAATAGATAATGTGTATTCTTCTTTTAATTCTTCGAGATGCAATGTTAGAAGTCCATTTTCTTCCATTGCTTCAACTGCATTTATAATAATGTTAAGGAAGGCGATTTTCAACTTTTCCTTATCTGCATTTATTTTTAAAACTTTATCAGGAAAAGAATTTTCAATTTTAATATGTCTTAATATAATTCTATCCGAAGCAGTATCAATACTTTCTTTTAAAATATCGACCAAATCATTTTCTTTCAATATAATTTCGGGTCTTGATGCACCCAGTAATTCTGTTATTAAAGTTTCTATTCTTTTACTGTTTCTGGTTATTATTTCTAAGTAAAGATTTGCATCTTCAGAACGCATTTCTTCGGTTAATTGCTCTAGAGATAAATTAATGTTATTGAGTGGATTTCTTACTTCATGAGCCAGTGTTCGAACAAGCCTTTCTGCCATTCCCAACTTTTCAATCCTAACATTATTTTTTTCAATTTTTTTCAATTCAGTAATATCATGAATAATTCCCTGAAGGAAAGGTTTGCCGCCACTGTCTGACTCTTTTGATAAAGATAAAATACCAAAAATCAATTCTTTGTTTTTGTTATTCATCTGGATTTCCTTGTCATTTACTTCACCAGATTGAAGCTGATCCTTAATCATGATTTTATCAACTTCATTTACCACTAAATCCAAAATTGAAATCTCTTTAATCTGCTCATTGTCTAATTCAAAAAGCATATTAGTTGCTTCATTTACATCAGTAAATTGCATGGTTTCTACATCTATCAGAAAAACTGCATCCTTAGATCTTTCAAAAATATGCCTGAACTTTCTTTCGTTGGATTTTAAAGTTCTAACTGAAACACTTTTTTCAATTACATGTCTAATACATCTTTCAAGTTTTTCAGTATCCATTTCTCCCTTTATGAGATAGTCTACTGCACCTGCATGCATTACTTCAGCATCTAGCTCAGGTGCAGCTCTACCGGTAAGAATGATAATTGGTTCATCACATTTTTTTTCAAATGCTTCTTTAATAAAATCCAATCCTGTTTTTGCACCCAAATAATAATCTACCAGATACAAATCATATTTCTTTTTACAAACATCCTGCATGGCGCTTTTATAATCGTAACGCCATTCCACATTAAAATTATAACCTTTTATATTTTTAATGTATTGGTTGGTAATAAAAAAATCATCCTCATCATCATCTACAATTAAGATTCTATACGTAATAGGTTCTGCAGTCATAAATTATTTTTTTCTAAAATTTGGTCTTCTTTATTTTAACAACAATCGTACTATAAAGTTTAAATTAAAAAAAGTAATTTATTTTTTTAAAAAAATCTTGTCAAGAAAAAAATACGCCTATCTTCGCACTCCCAAAGAAAAAAGGGAGCATAGCTCAGCTGGTTTAGAGCATCTGCCTTACAAGCAGAGGGTCCGCGGTTCGAACCCGTGTGCTCCCAC
>JANXTG010000139.1 GCA_025352525.1 Ferruginibacter sp. | reverse complement strand
AAATAATGTATGTGGCTTTTATTAGCTGCGTGTTTGTAAATAATTCTTTTTATTCCTTTTGATATCAAATATTGTTTCTCTCTTTCAAAAATGAACTTTCCCACTTTATAATCTCGGTATTTTTTGGTAGTATAATTTAATGCTACAACCGCATCACCATTTTCTAAAACCTGTGCGCTAAAAATATTTGCAATAACAAGGTCTCTTAAAATAACAAAATTTAAATTGCCTTTAAGTTGCTCTTCTTTAAAATCAGGAAAATAAATTTTAATATCAACTGCATAAAAATGTAAAAACTTCAGCGCCAGTTTCTCATCTCCGCTAAATTCTATAAGCTCAAAATCTTCTTTGTGTACGTAAAGCTTGCGTAGATAATAAATATTTATAAAAAATAAAATTACATTGGTAAGCAATACCGGCCATGCACTAAAAATGATTCCGTAAATAATGAAAGAGATCGTTCCGAGTATGTTGTAAATTCTAAATTTAATATCGCCATTTACCAGCAATGCAATAATTAAAAAGAGAGAAGCTAGGTAACCAAAATAAGGAGCAATTTGTAAAAGCATAAGTATACAAAAATACATGCTTGTCGACGGTTATCTTTTCTTAAATAATAAAAAAAACTAAGGAGTAAATATGATGGAGCCTGTTGCAGAAGGCTTGCCGGCCATTTTAAAATTAATGGTACCTACTGTATCCTTTTTAAAAAAGTAAGAAGTATTATCCATAATATTTTGCTTGTTTATAACAACACTATCCGACGAATAAATTCCTTTTGCAGTTCCGGAGCGATTTACAAATGTGATAGATGAACCGTTAACAACAGCAACACTGCTTGGCGAAAATGCACCATCACTTATAATAATATAATTTGTAGGCAGATCGCCCCCAACAGCAACCGGTTGTCCTGCGCCGTCTTTGCCGCAGGAAATCAAAGCAAAAGAAAAAGTGAAGAAAGCTAAAAATATAAATAGATTTTTCATGAATTAAATCCTGCTTTAAATTTCAGTTTAAGAAAAAATCATTTTTTTAAATATAAACATCCTACATTTCCGCTTTCACAAAATCCATCAACACTTTAATTTTTTCAGGACTAAAATCAAATTCCAAGCCAGCAGCTTTGTATAAGTCAGGCAATGTTTTTGTACCGCCAAGGCTCAAGGCATAAGCATAATTATCCAAGGCTTTTTCAGCATCTTTTTTATACTGCATCCACATACCAATTGCTCCAAGCTGTGCAATCCCGTACTCAATATAATAAAAAGGTACTTCAAATAAATGCAGTTGCCGCTGCCAGGCATTGTCTCTAAAAGTTTCCAGGCCAGTGTAGTCAATTACATCATCTGTAAATTCTGCCAGCGTTGCAACCCATGCAGCAGTTCGTTCTTCGTGTGTATGCGTTGCATGCTCATAAATCCAATGTTGAAATTTATCAATTATGGCTATCCACGGAAAAATAGTAATTACTCTTTCCAGCTGGTGCTCCTTCGCACGGGCAAGGTCATCGGCATTATCAAAAAATGTTTCCCAATGGTCCATGCTAAAAAGCTCCATAGCCATACTTGCAACTTCTGCAATTTCCATCGGATATTCCTTAAAACCATTAAGAGGTAAAGGGTGTGCTAAAAATGAATGAATTGCATGTCCACCTTCATGCACCATCGTTGTTACATCGTGCATTTGTCCAGCTGCATTCATAAAAATAAACGGTGCACCACTTTCTGCCAGCGGACAATTATAACCACCCGGCGATTTACCTTTTCTGCTTTCCAAATCAAGGTGCTGCATTTCTTTCATGCGCTGCAAACATTCACCAAAAAAAGGGCGCAATTTTGTAAAACATTCAACTGATTTGTCTAATAACTCCTCGCTGTTTTCAAAAGGACGAAGCGGTTTTGTACCGGCAGGTTCTGCATCTAAATCCCATGGGCGAAGTGTTTGAAGCCCCAGCTTTTCTTTTTTCTTTTTATAGATTTCATTTACCAGCGGCATTACATGTTGCTTTACTGCATCGTGAAATTTATAACAATCATCTTTTGTATAATCAAATCTGCCAAGTTCTTTAAAACGGTAATCACGGTAATTATCAAAGCCGGCATTTGTAGCTTCGCTGTTGCGAAGCGCTATTAATTTGTCATACAATTCATCCAGCTTTTCCTTATCCTCAAGCCTTCTTTGTTGTATTTTAAAATAAACTTCTTCCCTTAAATTTCTATCCTCATTTTCTAAAAATTTAGCCGCCTGTTGCAACGTATACTCTTGGTTACTTACAGTAACCATCATACCACCGGTAATTTGCCCAAACTGTTGCTGCAGCACAGCAATTTCTGCCTGTATTGGAATATTTGCTTCTCTAAAAAGCTCCACATTGTTTTGTGTACTTCTTATATAAGTATGATATGTTTCCTGATCCAGCTCCTGCAAATATGGTGAGGACAGCAGTTTTTTATTTAAGGCATCGCTGTAAGGTTGCACCTGCGGCTGTATTTCCATGCAAAAGAAATTGAACGCATCTTCCAGCGCCTTGTTTTCATTATCGCAGGTCATTTTTATCTGCCGCCAACAAGCATCTTCATTTACAACCGCCTCAATTTCACTCATGTCCAGCAACCATTTTTCCAGCGAGGCTTTATCCGTAATTTCTCTATCCACCAATAATTTAAAATAGGGTTCCAGCGAAGTCCAATCAGTTACGGAAAAATCTTTAGGAAGAAAATGCCTTTCAAGTTTTTTTATATCAGCTGTGTACATAAATGAGTATTGAGTATTGAGATATTAGTATTAAGAATAAGGCTTGGGGCTGTTAACAGTTGAAAATAATCAACATTGTTTCGGGCTATTCGTTGTAATCTTTTTATTCGCAGAAGCGATATAAAAAGTATTTCCACTGATATCCCGCAGCCCTTCAGCAATATTTCTTTTTTGAGCTTTTATTATATTCCATGGACTGCGGCCCAGGTTATCCTAAGTTGAACCCCTTCGGGATTCATAAATAACAGTAATTATAATACAAAAGAATACATGGTCTATCATTACGCTAACGCAACTCCCAACCCTCAACTCGTAACTTTCTTCTATCTTGTATCTCCTGTCTTATATCTTTTTTACGCCATCTTCCTTGGGCTGTTAATCTTTTTTGCAGGTCCACTTTTTATAGCTGCTGCTTTTGGTGTAGCCGTTTTAGCTGTTACTTTTTTTTCTGTAACCATTGCCGGTTTTTCTTCGCCTTCAATTGCCTCTTCACCTGCTGCATGTTCAGTCAGTTTAATTTCCACGTCAGCATTTACCAGAATTTCAAACCACTTTACCATCTTCTTCATATCACTGGCATATACTCTTTCAAAATCCATTTCAGGATATACCTTTTCAAAATATGCTTTTACAGCTTTAGTATCTGCTTTGGCATCAGGCTTGGCTTCTTTGCTTTCTTTCATAGCATTAAAAACATCTACCAGGTTAGTATTGTCCTTAGTAGTAAATACTTCTATACTCTCCAAATGAGAAAAACTATGGATACGATTGCTTACAAATTTTGTGGATTTATCTTCCAGCGAACGGACAATACCGCCATCTGCTTTTGAAGACACCAACTCATACAAACCGCCGAGGCCGGTCACAGATACTATTTTATTATAGATCATATTAAACAAAAATTTTAGAATTGCAATTTAAGGGAGAAACAAGGAAAAATTGCTACACCTCTTGCTGTTTACCTTATTTAACAAAAACAAATTAAAAGGAATGCGAATGTTTTAAGGGCAGTACATCGTCCAACGTTTACAAAGAAAAGTTTTATATGAAGTCAATTTTAGTTTTTTTGCTGTTTTTAACAGCATTTTCGGAGGCAACATCGGCACAAAATGCTGGTATAAAGGGCAATGTAAAAGATAGAACAGATAAAAAGCCGATTATAGCTGCAACGGTAGCGCTTTTAAAACAGCGAGATTCATCAGTAGTTTCCACTACTGTTTCAAGTGCTACAGGATCATTTTCCTTTAATAATTTACCTGCAGATAGTTTTATCGTTAAAGTGAACGCTTTAAATTATCAGGAATATATTTCATTTGTTATTTTAAAAGATACTGTTAGAACATTGTCAGCTTTTGTGCTAGACAGACAGGATAAAGATTTATCAACCGTGACGGTTTTAGCGAGAACACCGCCGGTTGTTGTTAAAGGAGACACATCTCAATTTAGTGCCAGTCAATATAAAGTAAACCCCGATGCTACAACCGAAGACCTTATTAAGAAAATGCCCGGTATTACAGTTGCAAAAGATGGAACTGTAACAGCACAGGGCGAAACGGTAAAAAAAGTAACCATTGATGGTAAGGATTTTTTTGGGGATGATGCATCTGCCGCTTTAAAAAATTTACCATCAGAAGTGGTAGATAAAATTCAGGTTTTTGACAGATTAAGTGATCAGGCAAGGTTAACAGGTTTTGATGATGGCAACTCTACCAAATCAATTAATGTGGTTACAAAAGCAGGTTTAAAAAACGGCAGGTTTGGTAGAATTTACAGCGGCTACGGTACAGATGACAGATACAGCGCAGGTGGAAACGTAAGTTTTTTTAAAGGCAACAGGCGTTTATCTTTGGTCGGAAATTTTAATAATATCAACCAGCAAAACTTTGCATCGCAGGATTTACTTGGTTTAACAAGCAGCGGCGGAGGAAACAGAGGCGGGGGACAACAAGGTGGCGGGGGCGGCGGTCGCCCGGGCGGAGGTGGTGGGGATTTTAATGTTGGCCAGTCAAACGGCATAAGCAGAACCAATGCAGCAGGTTTAAACTTTAGCAACCAGTACGGAAAAAAAGTTACCCTTGCAGGCAGTTATTTTTACAACAACAGCAGAAATACAAACCAATCAACCACAACAAGAGAAACATTTTTGGGTGGAAAAGATACAAGTCTTTTTACAAAACAAATAAGCAATTCAATAACCAACAATACAAATAACAGAATAAATTTAAGATTGGAATATACCATTGATTCCAGCAACAGTTTATTTATTATTCCGAGTTTTAATTTTCAACAAAATAACAGCACTTCTTTTTCTGATTACAAAAGTTTTTATGGCGCAAGAGGCGGCGGTGCAGTTTATGATACAGCAAATACTTCTTTGGGAAAAAATACTTCTGACAGAAACGGATTTAATATTCGCAATAATATTTTGTACCGTCACTCCTTCCCTAAAAAAGGCAGATCAATTTCATTCGGCTTAAATACTACCTTCTCAAAAAATAATTCTCAAAGTATTTCAAACGCAGATTACAGGTATTTTAAAAATACTGTCATTTTTGATTCGCTGCAAAACCAGTTTTACGATAATGTTAGTAATGGGTATACGGTTGGTGGAACAATTGCTTACACCGAACCGGTTAGTAAAAAAGCACAACTGCAATTTGACTATAATCCTTCTGTACAAAAAAACAATGCAGACCAGCAAACATTCGGCTTTGACGGGCAAAAATATTCAAACCTTGATCAATCTCTTTCCAACAAATTTAATAACACGATTACCACCAACAATGCAGGCTTAACCTATAGGTTTGTTCCTGATAAAGACAATATGTTTTCTGTGGGTGTAAGTTTTCAAAACGCTAAGTTGGAAAGTGACAGAACATTCCCTAGCAAAACGAATATCAGTCAATCGTTTTCTAATATTTTACCCAATTTAATTTGGAGAAAAAAAATATCAGCAGCATCCAACATCAGGGTTTTTTACAGAACCTCCACAAATTTTCCGTCAGTAAATCAGTTGCAGGATGTGGTGAACCAAAGCAACCAATTAGTAGTAAGCACCGGAAACCCGGCATTAAAACAATCTTACACGCAGTTTGTTGCAACAAGATATAGTTACACAAATTCTAAAACCAGCAAAAGCTTTTTCGCCAATATATTTTTACAAACAGCAGATAATTATATAACAAGCGCAACCTATATTCCTAAGACGGATTCTATTATTCAAAATGGTATAAAACTTCAAAGAGGATCTCAACTTACCAAACCTGTAAACCTTAATGGTTATAGAAGTGCACGTACCTTCTTTAATTACAGCATGCCTTTAAAAGCCATTAAAACAAACCTTAATTTAAATGCAGGTTTTGCCTACAGCAGATTGCCCGGTCTTACAAACAATATCAATATTGTTACCAATAATATTGTTTACAATGCAGGAGTTGTATTAGCAAGTAACATAAGCGAATTTGTTGATTTTAATTTATCGTACAATTCAAATTTTAACCAGACTTCGGGTGCCGGAAGTGGAAATAATAATTATATAAACCAGGCTATAGGGGCGCAAATAAATCTTTTAAGTAAAACCGGCTGGTTTGTACAAAATGATGTTTCTTATCAGGCAAATTCAGGCTTAAGTGCAGGCTTTAATCAAAAATACAGTTTATGGAATGCTGCCATTGGCAAAAAGTTTTTAAAGAATAAAGTAGGCGAACTGAAACTTTCTGTATTTGACCTTTTAAAACAAAACCAAAGTATTGTTAGAACTGTAGATGCCAGGTATATTGAAGATGCACAAAGCAAGGTTTTGCAGCAATATTTTTTACTGACATTTACTTATAACCTTAAAAATTTTGGGGTAGCCGCAAGACCTACCATAAAAAGAGAAAATGCAGAAGGTGGTTACAGGGGAGGACCGGGGTTTTAATAAATATATTTTATAAAAATGGAAGGATGCCGTTTATACCAACTCGATAAAAATATTAATTTGTAGTAAGTATCTTTAGTTGGAATAAATTATCATTTTTGAACCAACCGGCTATTTTTGAGAAAGTACAACCCAGTGAAGATGATTTCGCAGGAATTGTAAATGAAAGTGAGCAAATGGTTTACAATACAGCATTAATTATTGTACAAAATGAAGAAGATGCCGAAGATGTAACACAGGAAGTTTTTTTAAAAGTGTATGAAGGGCTTAAAAGTTTTAGAAATGAATCCAGCTTATCTACCTGGATTTACCGAATAACAATTACTACTGCTCTTGATTTTGAAAAACAGAAAAAAAGACAAAAAAGAGGTGGATTGATGCAGCGTGTATTTGGTTATGCAGAGGCAGTTGAGAAGCCGGATTTTTTTCATCCGGGTGTTGCTTTAGATAAAAAGGAAGATGCAGCAGTTCTTTTTATGGCCTTGAAAAAATTGCCTGAAAAACAACGGACAGCTTTTTTACTTCATAAAATAGAAGGGCTTACAAACAAAGAAATAGCAGCAATAATGGAAACGAGTTTGCTTGCAGTAGAATCATTGCAGGTAAGAGCCAAAAATAATTTGAGAACACATTTAAAAGAATATTATAAGAAACATTTCAGTTAAAATATAATGTGTTTATGAAAGATATATTAAATGATAAAATCGATTTTATTTTAAGTAGCATTGATGGAATAGCCAAGGCTTCTCCCAAACCTTTTTTACTTACCCGAATAAATGCCGGTTTAAATAGTGTTGTTGCTGAAACTGTGTGGGCTCAGATAGCATTTTTTTTAAAAAAACCGATTGTTTTTGGTTTCACCATTTTGCTTTTATTATTTATAAATATTCTGGTAATTAAAAGCATTAAAAATAGAAGTGAGATAGAAAATATTGCGAAAACTGCAACTACTCAAAAATATGATTTTGCCATTAACGTATCTGTTTTATATGATACAGAAAACCACGAGCCATAAATGAGAACTGAAAATCCTTCTAATAAAATATTCATCATTGTAATTGCTTTATTACTGGTTGCAAACATTGTTACTTTAAGCCTTTTACTTATTGATAAAAAAACGAATTACGACGAGCATAAAAACAGTATGCGAAATTATTTAAAAACCGAAATTGGTTTTTCAGATGCTCAGATAATTGCTTTTGATTCTGTAAAAAGCCACCACAGAGCTGAAGTAAAACCTATGTTTGATGAAATGCGAGCCCGCAAACAATTAAATTTAAAAAATATTGGTGCGCAAAATTTTAGCGACAGTTCCATTATAAATGCCACGGAATATGCAGCAACCCAGCAAACAAATCTGGAGATGAAAATGCTGAACCATTTAAAAGAAATCAGAAATTTGTGTACCGCAAAACAACGTGCAGTTTTTGATACAGGTTTTTATAAAATGATGACCAGACCTAACAGATAAACACAAAGCAGGGAAAAATAAACCTGCTTTGCGCTAACAAGGAATACCTTCATAAAATTAAAATAAGTAGCAAAAAAATCTTTCTCTATTTAAAGAGTTTTTTTATTTGACTGTTTTTAATACAGCATCTATCCGCTCTTTTAATATTTCGTAATTAGTATACCCACGTGCAACCATATTAAATTTTGAATCGCCAGTTTGCACAAACACACAAGGATAACCCGTTACCTGTAGTTGTTTCATCAGTGAAAATTCGTAGTAAGCCATTTCTTTATATTCTTCACTTTTCAGTTTTTCATAAAACATTTCAGGCTGAATACTATATTTTTCAAGAAGCTGTCTGTAAGCTTCATTATCAGTTAAATCTCTTCCCTCAACATATAATGCGTTTTGCAAATCGCCCGCAAATTCTACAGCACGGTCCGGATAGAATTCTTTAAAGATACACATGGCTATTGCGGGTTTTTCTGAGTGTGGGTACCAGTCGCTTTCTTCAGGATTTTTTATATGCCACAAATAATCTTCACCAAATTTTACGCCCGTACGTTCTTCAACATTTTTATATGCGCTTAAAATATAATTTGCTGAAACACCAATATGCGTAGGCTTTTCGGGCAATACCATTCCGCCACTCAAAACTTCAGTCTGCATTATATCCTTATATTCCTCCGCTATTTTTTTTATGACCGGGCTAAACCCATAGCACCAACCGCAATAAGCATCGTAACAATAAATGATGGTATTGAGTATTGAGATATTAGTATTGAGATTATTCTCTGTCATTAAAATTATTTACATTTTTTATGGTATAAAAAAAAGCTAGTATTAAACAAACGAAAAGTAAAATGAAAAATATCTATTGACAGAAATATTGACATTTAAACAATATAAAATCATCTTAGTATAAGGATCACATCTCAATACTAAATACGCACATCTCAGTTTTCTTAATGCGCTTCCAACCAGTTATTACCAACCCCGAGTTCAGCATCTGCAGGTATTTCATTTGGCAAAACCAACGCAGATTTCATGCTTTCCAGTATCAAAGGTTTAATAGCTTCTAATTCTTCCTTCAACACATCAAACACCAATTCATCATGAACCTGTAACAACATTTTACTTTTAAAATTTCCCTCTTTTAAAGCAGCGCTTATTTTAATCATGGCAAGTTTAACCATATCAGCCGCTGTACCCTGTATAGGTGAGTTAATAGCGTTCCTTTCGGCAAACCCACGTACCGTAAAGTTGGCACTGTTAATATCTTTCAACCAGCGTTTTCTGCCCATTAAAGTTTCTACATAGCCATTTTGCTTACAAAAATTAATAGTATCATCCATGTATTTCTGGATGCCCGGAAACTCCTTTTTATAATTATCAATAATCTCTTTTGCTTCGGCCCTAGGTATAGATAAACTTTCTGCAAGTCCAAATGCGCCCTGCCCATAAATAATACCAAAGTTTACGCTTTTGGCTTTGTAGCGCATTTCTTTTGTTACCTCACTTTCTTCAACCCCAAAAACTTTTGCCGCCGTAGCTGTATGAATATCCTTGCCTGTTTTAAAAGCTTTGCACATATTTACATCCCCACTAATAGCCGCTACCACACGCAATTCTATCTGCGAATAATCTGCAGAAACCAGCACATGGTCTGCATCTCTTGGTATAAATGCCTTGCGTATTTCTCTTCCTTTTTCTGTACGGATTGGAATATTTTGCAGGTTTGGATTGGTACTGCTCAGCCTTCCTGTAACCGCAACTGCCTGCGCATAATTTGTATGTACACGACCTGTACGTGCATTCATCAATACCGGAAAAGCATCTACATAAGTGCTACGCAATTTTGTCAATTCTCTAAAACTTAAAATCTGGTCGCAGATGGGATTGTTGTTGGCAAGTTTAGCCAGCACATCTTCTCCCGTTGCATACTGACCGGTCTTTGTTTTTTTTGCTTTTTGATCCAGTTTCATTTTTTCAAAAAGTACTTCACCCAGTTGTTTTGGACTTGCCAAATTGAAACGAACACCTGCCAACTCATATACTTTTTCTTCTGCAATTTTTGCTTCTATATCCAACTCTTTTGAATAAGATGTGAGAAAATCCATATCAACTTTTATTCCTTCAAATTCCATATCTGTCAACACCTTTACCAGCGGATTTTCTACTTCGTAAAAAACTTTTTCTACTTCTTTTATTTTTAGTGATGGTAGAAAAGTATTTTTTAATTGGAGGGTTATATCTGCATCTTCCACGGCATATTCTTTAGCATCTCCAATTGCCACATCTCTCATGGTGCCCTGCAATTTTCCTTTTTTACCAATAAGCGATGTAATGCTCACAGGAGCGTAGCCCAAATATTTTGCGCTCAGCAAATCCATGTTGCGTTTACCTTCGGGTTCCGTAACATAATGCGCCAGCATGGTATCAAAAATATTTCCTTTTAATGAGTATCCATACCATTTAAGCATGAGCAGATCATACTTTAAATTTTGACCGATCCACATCTTGCTTTCGTCTTCAAAAAGCGGTTTAAATTTTTCTAAAATTGCAAGGGTTTGTTCTTTGTTATCCGGACAAGGAACATACCATCCTTCACCGGGTTTTACTGCAAAGCTAAGCCCCACAAGGTCTGCGCAATTTGCATCTATATGTGTGGTTTCCGTATCAAAACTTATTTCAACAAATTTATTTAACTCAGCAATTAAGTTTTTTATTTCTTCATCTGTTTGTATAAGTCTGTAATCGTGTGGTGTATTCTCAATGTTTTTATCAGCAACAAGCGGCGCTTCTTCCTGCACATTTTCAGTTGAAAAATTTGATGGCGCTGCTGTTACATTTCCAAAAAGATCCATTTGGCCGGTCGTTGGCGTTGTAGGTTGGCCATTACCATTTGCTATCTGCACTCGGTTACCTAAAATTCTTTCCCCCATCGTTTTAAACTCCAGCTCCGTAAAAACTTCCAGCAAAACTTCCTTGTTCATAGGATCAAGTTGAAAATCTTCTTCATGAAATACAACGGGTACGTTTAGAATAATCGTTGCCAGTTGTTTACTAAGAATGGCATTCTCTTTTCCGTTACGAATTTTTTCACCCAACGAACCTTTTATTTTATCAGCATTGGCTAAAATGTTTTCAATGTTATCGTATTCCTTTAAAAGTTTTGCTGCTGTCTTTTCCCCCACCCCTGCAATACCGGGAATATTATCCACCGCATCGCCCATTAATCCTAAAATATCAATTACCTGGTCTACCCTTTCTATTCCCCATTTTTCACACACTTCTTTTGGGCCCATAATTTCTACACTTCCACCTTGGTAACCGGGTTTGTAAATTTTTATTTTTTCAGAAACCAATTGCCCGTAATCTTTGTCGGGCGTTACCATATAAACATCATAACCTGCTTTTTCGGCCTGCTTTGCCAATGCACCAATTATATCATCCGCTTCATATCCATCCAACTCTATGCAGGGAATATTAAATCCTTTTATGATCCGTTTTATATCCGGCACAGCCGATAAAATATCTTCCGGTGTTTCTTGTCTGTTGGCTTTGTAATCTGCAAAATTTGTATGGCGTTCAGTAGGTGCATGCGTATCAAAACAAACAGCAATATGTGTAGGTTTTTGGTTGTTGATAAGCTCTGCAAGTGTGTTGGTAAAACCGAACTGCGCATTGGTATTTCGGCCTTTGCTGGTAATACGCGGGCTACGCACCAATGAATAATATGCACGGAATACTAGCGCCATTGCATCTAATAAGAAGAGTTTTTTTTCGTCCATCGGGTAAAGATAATTATTGCAGCAGGTTTAATAAAATGAAATGCGGCCACAAGGTGCGGCCGCATAAATATTTTATTTTTTTATTCGTAATTTCTTATTCGTAATTAACCTATTATTTTTTCCAGATACAATGGTAACATTGCTCTCCATGTAGGCCAGTCATGTTTCCATTCTGTTCCCCAGATAGATGCATCGTGGTCAATACCTTTTGCATATAATATTTCAGAGATTTTTGCGGTGCCAGATGGATCTTCATATTCACCGCTGCCGGTAATAATATGTATGTGATTGCTTTTGCGGATATTGTTTAAATACCATTCATCTGTAAGGTTCGGGATATAATGCGCCGGAGAATTTAAATATACCTGCTCATCCCAATAACCATCGGTATATTCTGTAAGATCGTAAACACCGCTCATGGCAATTACACCGTCAATCAAATCGGGCCGCTTTAAAAATAAATTTAAACTGTGCAATGCACCAAACGATGCACCTGCAATAATAATGGGCGTTTCGGCAGATGTATTTGTTTTTATAAATGGAATTACTTCATTAAAAATATAGTTGTTAAACTGGTTCTGCCGAATAGCTTTGTGTGCTCCTTCCATTTCTTTATTAAGCCAGCTTTCGTTGTTAATGCTGTTTACAGAAAAGATACGAACCTTACCACCGTTTATAAATGGTGCCAGTGTTTCCATTAATTGAAACCGCTCGTACTCCAGATAATCTGCTGCTGCAGTCGGTACCAATAACAAAGCAAAACCATAATCACCATAAGCAACAATCGGCATGTCTTTTTGAAGTGCAGGACTAAACCAACTGGCTGTCTCTTTTTTCATAATTTTATTTAAACATTTAGAATTAAATATTCTGTAAATATAGAAACAAAACAGGTCGGGCAAAATCAAAGCGTGATTGTAATAAGTTTATTCTAACACACCCTCTGTAATTTCCGTCCACAATTCTCTGTAACAACGGGCAGCATCGCCGCTTCGGGCAAATTCCTCAATAGGCTGTTTGTGTATGCCCATCTTTTCTACATCAGATAAATAGGGAATGTAATTGCCAAAAAAACGCTTGTCTTTAAAAAGCAGTTCCATTATTTCGTGGTGCATGTTTTTGCGCAAATCCGTCATGGTAAAAAAGCACATCAGCTTTGCAGGGTCTATTTCCTTTTCTTTAAAATAATCTTTTACCATATTATAGGTGCGCACCGAAAGTGTTGTTGGTATCACCGGCATCAACACAATATCTGCAGCGCTGAATATATTTTCGCTGAGGGCACTAAAGCCCGGAGGACAGTCAATAAAAACAAAATCATACTCGCCGTTAAACTGTTTCAATACGCTCCTTAACCTGTTTTTATTGCCACGCATTTCATCAAGCATTATATCAAAACTTTTAGCCGAATTATCTGCAGGTATAATATCAAGGTTTTCATAACCTGTTTCCATTAATACAGCATCCAGATCTGCATCTTTACTGATCAGTTTTTTTATACCGGGATGAGCTTTTGGCTTTGCCTGAAAATAAAAAGAAGTTGCTCCCTGAGGATCAATATCCCACAGCAAAGTTTTGTAACCTTCTTTTGCCGCCAGGTAAGAAAAATTTACACAGCTGGCGGTTTTTCCTACACCACCTTTTAAATTATACAGAGCTATAACTATCATAAAAAAAGTTTTACTGAATATGTACAGATTTGAAAGTTAATACATTATTATAAATTTCGATAACGTTTTAAACAAAATAAATGGTTCCGTCCGTTCATCAATACCATTTAAAGAATGTTTACAAAAGTCCTATATTGTACAATCAATATTATCAACCAAAATAAAATACATGTCCTTATTAAAAAATGTAGCTGCATGTTCCGCAGTATTAATTATTTCAATTGCAGCTTTTGCACAGCAAAAACAACTTACCGATAATCAGTTTTTTAAAAACAACTTTAAAGGAATTGTAAATAATTTGCCTTCTGCAACGAGGTGGATTGACAACAGCCGTTTTTTATTAATACGGGATGGAAAAACATTTGTTGTAGATGCAAAGAACGGCACGGAAAGAGAGCAGAATGATACAAACAAAACCCAGCAAAAAACATCAGTAGCAGCTTCTCCTTTTACCAAAAGCAAAGACCTATACATAAAAATAAATGAGGTGGAAACCCGTCTTACAAACGATACTTTCCCTGAAATAAATGCAACGCTTAGTCCCGATGGTAAATATGTTGGCTATACAAAAAACAACGATTTGTATACAGTAGAAATAGCCACTCAAAAAGAAAACAGACTGACCAACGATGGCAGTGATGTGATTCTAAACGGTTATGCAAGTTGGGTTTATACAGAAGAAATTTTAGGAAGAGCAAGCCGTTACCGCTCTTTTTGGTGGAGCCCTGACAGTAAGAAAATTGCTTTCTTTCGCACAGATGACAGCCCGATAGCGCCTTATATTATTACGGACGGCCCCGGTACACATGGTTATGTAGAAACAGAGCGATACCCAAAAGTCGGCGATAAGAACCCTGAAGTAAAAGTAGGGATTGTAAACCCTGCAGGTGGTGCGGTGGTTTTTGCAGATTTTAACGCCAATGATGACCAGTATTTTGCTGCGCCTATATGGACAAACGATGGATCTTCTTTATGGGTGCAGTGGATGAACAGAAAACAAAACAACCTTAAGATTTATGCAGTAGATCCTACAAATGGTTCTAAAAAGCAGGTGTACGATGAAGTACAAAAAACATGGATACAGTTAGAAGATGGTTATGAGCGCATGCACATGCTTGCAAACAATAAAAACTTTATTTTAGAAAGCGATAAAACCGGCTGGAACAATTTGTATTTGTATGATATGACCGGTAAATTAATTAACGAAATCACACCTGGAAAATTTACAGTGACTGATGTTAATTATATTGATGAGGCGAAGAAGATCATTTATTTTACTGCACGCAGCAAAGAAAATACAGCCCGCAGAGATTTGTACAGCGTAAACTTTGATGGCAAAAAAATGCAGCGTTTAACCTTTGGCGATTATAACCACGGTGTAATAAATATGAGCCCTGATGGCAGTTATTTTATTACCACTTACAATAACGTAAGCACGCCTACAAAAATAACACTCGTAAATAATACAGGAAAAATAATAAAAGAAATTGCTGACAGCAAAGGGGCAGAAATGAATGATTATGCATTGGCAAAAACAGAAATCATCCGGGTAAAAAGTGATGATGGTTTGTATGATTTACCCATGAAGGTTACCTGGCCGATGAACTACGATAAAAATAAAAAATATCCCGTACTTATTTCAATTTATGGTGGCCCAAATGCAGGTACAGTAATGGATACCTGGAGCTTAGCAGGTGCACAACAGTTTTATGCAAAAGAAGGTTTGATACAGGTTGCTATGGACCACAGAGCTAGCGGGCATTTTGGCAAAGAAGGTGTAAATTATATGTACCACAACCTCGGCTATTGGGAAATGAAAGATTATTCAACTATGGCAAAATGGTTGATTACAAATGGCGGAGCTGATCCGAAAAAGATTTGCATTACAGGTTTTAGTTATGGTGGTTACATGACGTGTTATGCACTTACCTATGGTGCAGATGTTTTTACACATGGTATGGCGGGCGGCAGTGTTGTTGACTGGACTTTGTATGACACACATTATACTGAACGCTACATGGGTACACCTGCTGATAATGCAGAAGGTTACAAAACAAGTTCAGTTTTAAACTATGCTGATAAATATAAAGGCATGTTGCAAATTGTACATGGTGTAATAGATGATAATGTGCATTTACAAAACAGCATACAGTTTACCAGCAAGCTGCAGGATCTTAAAAAGGATTTTGAAGAAATGTTTTACAGCGGTGGCAGACATGGTTGGGGCGGAAATAAAAATCTGCATTTTCAGAATTTAAAAACACAGTTTATCTATAAATATTTATTGGAGAAGCCGGTACCTAAGGCAATGTTGAAATAAAAAGTTTTTTAAAAATGCCCCGTATAAAACGGGGCATTTTTATGCATTATTTTTTAAAGGTTTATAATAATGTACTTAAAGAAGCAATATAACCGTGAACTAATAAAATATTGTATTAAGAAATCTATAAAGTGAAAATAAAAATTACAGAAAAATAATACCATTTTTAGTCAATCCAAATAGATTTTATGTTCACAAATTCTTTAATGCCATAGCCTGAAAGTTCTCTGCCATAGCCGCTGTTTTTTACCCCACCAAACGGTAGCCGAGGGTCTGATACTACCAGTTTATTTACAAAACTGCTGCCTGCTTCCAGTTGCCTTGCCACACTTTCGCCCCGTTCTTTATTACCTGTAAAAACGCCTGAACCTAAGCCGAATTGAGATTGGTTAGCAAGTGCAATAGCGTCTGCTTCGTCTGTAGCCTTAATTACACAGGCAACCGGACCAAAAAGTTCCTCATCAAATCCAGTCATTCCGGGTTTTACATCTGCAATAACAGTTGCAGGATAGTAAGAACTATCACCTTCAGGTATTTCGCCACCAAGAATTAATTTTCCACCTTGTTTAATTGTTTTCTTTACCTGTTTGTGCAATTCTTCCCTTAAATCTTTTCTTGCCATCGGACCATAAAAAGTATCTGCAGCTGTTGGGTCGCCCATTTTTGCAGCCTTCATTTTTTGTGCAAAGAGCTTTAAAAATTTATCGTAAATTTCTTCTAATACTATAAAACGTTTAGCAGCAATACAGGTTTGCCCGTTATTTTGTAACCTGCCCAAAGTGGCCATCTCAGCAGCCTTATCCAAATCAGCATCTTCCAGAATAATATATGCATCGCTGCCTCCCAGTTCCATAACAGTTTTTTTAAGATTTTGACCTGCAATAGATGCAACAGACCTGCCTGTCGAATCGCTTCCTGTAAGGGTTACAGCTACGATATTTTTATCTTCAATAATTTCTTTTATATCATCAGACTCTACATTTAAGTTGGTAAATATTCCGGGAGGAAAACCGGCTTTAGCAAACGCATCTTCTAAAGCAAAACCACAACCCTGTACGTTAGATGCATGTTTCAATATTCCTGTATTGCCCGCCATTATTGCGGGAGCAGCAAAACGTATGACCTGATAAAAAGGAAAGTTCCAGGGCATCACTGCTAAAACAACACCTATTGGTTGATAAGTAACATAGCTTTTACTGGCCTCGGTCACCACATTTTGATCCTTTAAAATTGAGGCAGTATTGTCAGCATAATATCTGCAGACAAGCGCACATTTTTCTACCTCTTTTTTTGCCTGCTCCAGCGTTTTCCCCATTTCTGTTGTAATCAATAAGGCATAATCATTTTTATTTTTTTCGAAAATATTGGCTAGTTCATGCATAAAAACTGCCCTCTCTGTGTAACTAATTTTTTTCCAAGCTGTAAAAGTTTTGCCTGCCTGTGCTATTTTACTTTTTATAACGTCAGCATTTATTCGTTTGTATACTGCTATCTCTTTTCCGTTGGCAGGGTTTATTGTTGTGGTGCTGGACATGTTGTTGTTTTTAGTTTTTAAAACGATAAATACCGTTGTATTTTTATTAAAAATTATACTTAAAAATTCCTATTCCACAGCATTAGCCTGCTTAAACATGGCATCAATTACTTCTTTATGAAAAAGACAATTTTCTGCTTTAATATCTTCTGTCAATTGCATTAAAACTTTAAAGGCAACAGCAACAGTGGGTTTTGCAGATTCTCCTTTCCAATAACTTACCAGCTTATAATAACCACTATCAGGTATTATTTGCAATGGATTGCTTGATCCCATTTTTTTTAATGGCCACCATGCCCAACCTATTTTATTTTTTTGAAATAACTGGATAGCCGCAGTAAACCATGCGTTGGAATTTTCTCCTGTTTCTCCACACCATATGGGGACATTGTACTTTTCCCGAAAATCTAAAAAACTTTGTATGGATTGCTGGTCATTGTTATTCCAGTATTTGTGAAAACTCACCACAATATTATTATCCCACAAGGGAAAAATTCCTTTATAATTATTGCCCCAGCAATTGGCTTCAATAAAAATTATATGCTTTTTATCGACCTCCCTTATTGCCTTTGTAATATCGATAAGTAATTTTTTTAAAGACCCATTTTCAGTTTCTGCACAACCGTTTTTATCAGCAGTATTTTGAAAACCCCAGTTGGTTTCATTGATAAGATCATACCCACCAATCCATGGTTCATTGGCATACCGCCCGGCTAGCTTTTTCCAAAGCGCAATTGTTTTTTGTTTGTTTAATTCACTTTGCCAAAGAGAAGGTTTTGTTGAATCTCTGTCCGAAATAGCATTATCATTTCCCTGCCCGCCCGGTGCAGCATGCAGGTCAAGAATAAGGTAAATCTTATCAGCTTTGCACCAGCTTAACAAACTATCAGTTAATTGAAATCCTTTGCTTATCCATGTATTCTTTCCTGCTACAGGCTCCTTGTCTACTGCAAGTGTAAACAGGTTATAATGCATAGGCAATCTTATAGAATTAAATCCCCATGCAGCCAAAGAATCTATATCTGCTTTACGACAGTGATTTGCCAGCCAAGCATTGTAAAATACAGCAGTTTTATCTTCTCCAACCAGGTTTACAATTTTAGATCGGATAGCACTTTGATTGATTGCCATTCCACTTAATTGCAACATATAAGGCTCCTGCAGCATCCAACCACCAAGGCCCATTCCTTTTAAAATTATTTCTTCACCGTCTTCTTTTACTATGGCTTTTCCATAAACTTTAATAACCCCCTGTGAATAGAGTTGGTTAAGAAAAAACAAGAAACAGACAATAACACTTAATCGCTTTACCAGCATGTAACAAAGTTTTTTTTATTAAAATAGAAATAGGATGGTATAAAAATATTAAATCATTTATGTGGAAGAAACACCCGGCAAAATTCGGGAATATCATTTCTACAAACGATTCGTTTATTTATTAAAATTAAGCCATACTTCATTCAAGAATATATTTTCTGTTTAACTTTTTTAAATAACATTACTTCCATCTTTATAAAAATAAATTCAAAAAAGATCTATGGTTTCTTTTAAATGATCATTTAAGTGTTTCCAACAATGCATCCAATGCATATATCAAATAAAAAAAACTCTATTCCATTTAAAAATAGGGTAAGAAATACTTTCCTACCCTACAAATATGCATACATTTTAATATTATAAAACCGGTTTACAGTTCATTCTTTCCACCACGGCTTACTTCAAAAAGAAACCATATTCTCCTCTCTGTTTGATCGAGTTGATCCTGTAAAAGATTACTCGTTGGTGTATCCCTGTTTTTTTCAGTTGTTTCAATAGCTTGCCGTTGGTTTTTTGCTATGTGCTGGTTGTCGCTTAGCAATTCTGCAATCATTACATCAGCAGGTACGAAATCGTCGTTGTTATCTATAATAGTTTGTAACTGACTTATGTGAGAAATGCTTCTGATTGTGGTGCCGCCAACCTTTCTCACTCTCTCAGAAAGAATATCTATACTTTCAAAAATAGCATCAGCCTGATCGTCGAACATTAGATGATAATCTCTAAAATGAGACCCGCAAAGATGCCAGTGAAAATTTTTTGTTTTAGTATACAATGCAAACGCATCAGCAATTAAAGGGTTTACCGCATTAACAACATTTTTTACTTCTTCAGGTTTTAAATCTGTTGGTGTAGCAAGCTGCGGTGGTGCCGGATAA
>JANXTG010000009.1 GCA_025352525.1 Ferruginibacter sp. | reverse complement strand
CAGGTTGGTTATTTAAATGTAGTTTATACACATTTGCACACCAATTCACAAAGAAAAAAGAAGCAAAAAAGAAAAGTAGTAATAGTAGTAAGTTTTATTAAAAAGATAATGAATACAAATCTAAAGGTGCGGCTTGAAGTTATTGCAGTCATTAGTTCTACATTTTCGGGCATTTGTTCGGGGGTTGACTAACCTCGTTAATTATTAATTTTTAATATTTAATTTTATTAAAAAATAGGGATTAGGTACGGGCGAAAGTAATTTTAACACAACATGACATGCACAAAGCCCTTTCGCTGTTTAGAATCTTTGCGATAAGCTTTTAATTTTAAAAATATATTTATTATGGTAACAAGACAAAATTTTAATACTTCGATGGTTGCTAGAATGACAGAAGCCTTCCCCCAAGCTGTAATAGCTGACCAGTATATTTTCTTATCCGGGATGCCAGGGACAGATCCTAAAACTGGAAAAGTAAATAATAATAATTTTGAAGATCAGGTAAGGCAATGCTTTTTAAATATTAAAACTGTGTTGGAAGAAGCAGGCAGTGATATGTCAAAAATTATAAAGACTACTATTTTCATGGTTAGCGGTAATGATTTCGGCATAATAAATAAAGTGTATGGAGAATTCTTCCCCCATAATGCACCAGCGAGGAGCACCCCGCAAGTCATGCCTTTTCCCGGCGGGATCTTAATTTCTATAGAGTGCATTGCATTTCTTTAGTTTTATTGAAATTATTTAAAATACTGGGCTGCACATAAAGAGATATTGGTAAAAGCAGGAGGGATTGAAGCCATGTCGTATCTTTTTCAGCTTTATTTATTAGCGCAATGGACTTGCGCAGCATCGTCAAACATTCGTTCTTATTATTTAATTTTATTTTGCAAAAGTTACAGCCGTAAATAATTCTAATTACAATCCCGACACCAAGCCCTATCGTTATTTACAACTTTTACGCCGATTTCGACATCCAACGCAACTTTTAAATATCATTTACAACATCTTCCATTTCATTTATAGCAAAATTTATTTAAGGTAAAAGCAGTATTCAGTTTCTTTCAGATATTGGCTTTATGACAATTTTCTGTGACTGCAAAATCAGATTAGCATCGTAGAATATTCTGTTGGTAATAAATAAAAAGCAATCCACACCGTCAGGCTAAAAAACTTGACATTTGCTCTAAGGTCAGTTCTGATATTAATGATAAATAAGAAGTAGAATTTATTTGACAGCAGAACTGCCAAAGACATAAAAAGTAAAAAAAAGGTACACTGGTAGCAGAATATTCATTGGATACAAGCATAGACATTGTATTTTATTATGCTTTTAAATGAACTAGCAGTTTATCCCTACAGCATTAAACTATATGCACTTAAGGTTACGGAGTTTTAATCATCAGCAATGTTTAACAAGCCTAGTATTATAGGTCAAAAATTTGTAATATATTATTTCTTTACATCCGCTTTTTGTTTTAAATTTATATTCAGTTGCGGACTGACAGCTGATAAATTCCCTAATAAAAAAATCGTTGCATATTATGCTTTAAGCGTGTTTGTGAACTTTAAACTTTATGTAAAAAATTAATTTTGTCAAATAGTTCATTGTCAAATATGGAACAGTTAAATCATTGTTCATCGCCATTAGAAATCAGTAAAAACGCTTTCAAAGAAATGGGTTATCGTTTAATTGATACCGTTGCTGAGTTTTATGAAACTATTAAAGAACAGCCTGTTACTACAGGAGAAACGCCGAAGCAAATAGATACCGTATTAGGTAATGCTTCGTTACCTGAAAATGGGACCTCCGTTCCGGAATTATTTTCTAATACGACTGATTTGTTACTGAATCATTCATTGCTTAACGGTCATCCAAAATTCTTCGGGTATATAACATCTTCTCCAACCCAAATAGGAGCATTGGCCGATTTGTTAGCTGCTGCTGTTAACCCTAATGTGGGTGCAAATATTTTAAGTCCAATGGCTACCGCTATTGAAAAGCAGACTGTAAAATGGCTGGCAGAATTTATTGGCGTTTCTCCAACTTATGGAGGAGTATTGGTAAGCGGTGGAAATATGGCAAATCTCACAGCTTTCTTAGCGGCAAGAACAGCCAAAGCGCCAAAAAGCCTAAAGGAAGATGGCTTACCAGGATTAATTAATGAAATGGTTTTTTATTGCTCAAAAGCAACCCATACATGTATTGAAAAGGCTGCCATTTTATTTGGACACGGTTTAAAAGCAATCCGATGGATACCTACCGATTCAAAAAATAAAATGAACACGGAAATTTTATTACAAACAATTGATGATGATTTAAAGAATGGTAAAAAACCATTTCTGGTAATTGGAAATGCCGGAGATGTAAGCACCGGTGCTGTTGATGATTTTTCTGCCATAGCTGCTATTTGCAAGCTGCATGATTTATGGTTTCACATTGATGGGGCTTATGGAATTCCTGCCGCCGTAATTCCAGAATATAAAAATTTATTTTCAGGATTAGAGGAGGCTGATTCGATTGCTCTGGACCCACACAAATGGCTTTATGCACCGCTGGAAGTAGGCTCCATATTGGTAAAAAACCCTCAACACCTTATTGATACTTACAGTTCCCATCCCGTTTATTATAACTTTAGTAAACTCGATGACGAATCTGAAGTAAATTTTTACGAATATGGGTTTCAAAATTCAAGAGGATTTAGAGCATTAAAAGTCTGGATGGCATTGCAGCAGATAGGAAAGAACGGTTACATACAAATAATTGGAGAAGATATAGCACTCTCCCAATTCTTATTTGAAGAAGCAAAAAAACATACAGAGCTTGAAGCAGTAACGCAAAACCTGAGCATCACAACTTTAAGATATATTCCTGCAGGTTATGCAGAAAGCGAAACACAGGACGAAACTTATGTGAATACATTAAATCAGCAATTATTGAATGAGTTGCAGCAGGGAGGCGAAGTATTTTTATCAAATGCTGTTGTTGGAAATAAATATTGTTTAAGATGTTGTATTGTAAATTTTAGAACTACAAAGAAAGATATTTTAGAAATTGTTGACATAATAGTTCGTGAAGGGAAAAAAATGCACGAGATACTTCAGAGAAAGTGACAACGCTGAAAAAAACTCTCAGACCGCAATCATGATAAATTTTTTGTTGCAACAACAACTTGGACGCATAATAAATGTATTTCAACTATTGTGCAACAGCAAACAACTTTCACTGCAAATTTCTTTTATTCGCTTGAAATTGTAAACATCAAAGAACAATTCAGTTTATAAGATTCTTGAATAGTTCTTTTACTTTGGCGAGCTTAATGAAAAAATAATGATAATTACAAAAATTGGGTATAATACTTACAAAAGTAAAGTTGATTCAAATTACCTAAGCGATGTGACAAGCTGCAGGACTGAGTTAAAAAAATTTAAGAATTGTTCAACATCTCGCCACTAGTTACGTCACGAAATTAAATTTAAAAAGCCTAAGATGTAATACTGTATTACATCTTAGGCTTTTTAAATGTGGTGCGAGCCGGGGTTGAACCGGCGACACATGGATTTTCAGTCCATTGCTCTACCAACTGAGCTATCACACCTTATTTCTAAAAAAGAATTTAAAGAAATATCCCCAGAGGGGCTGCAAAAATAAGGAGTTATTATTAAATGAGCAAGTAATAGAAAATATTATTTAGCTGGTTTAAACCTGTTCATAAAAAGCTACCTGGTGTTCTGCTAAAAAAGATTTTATAATATCAACATGTATGCACTGCCCGAGATGTATAAACGAATAGTCTGATATTTTTTTTAGCTTATTATCAATAAGAATTTCTTTGTCAATTAAATCAAAACCGAGGTGAAGATGCTTTGTAGAAAACTGCATTCCATAAACAGTTCCGGCATTGTTAAACAATGGGCCACCGCTTTGCCCTCTAAGCCCAGGTGTGCTCATTTCAATTCCGGTAAGTTTGCCCGCATCTGCTAAAAAACGGGTTACCATGCCTTCAATAGGAAATCTAGGCGAAACCTGTATTCCGGTTGTTGTCCATTCAATATCATCAGCAGTTTCATTAAATGTAAAATTGGTGAACTCCGGAAAAGGAAAACCAAGCCGGCATAAAAAATTACCCTGCCTTATTTGTGTAGCATCTTTTAAAAAACTTGCATGACCTGAATAATGAAGTTTATTAAAATCATTGAATTTCATTATTGCCAAATCATGATTGGGATGAATATGGCAGGTGTAGCCTGACATCGTATCAACACAATCAACAAATGTATTTTTTATTTGTATGATGCTGTCTTCTGTATATTTATATTTTAATTCCAGCCCTTTTAAGCCCATTTTATATTTTCCATCTTTGGGTAGGCTATCTCTTTCCTTTTTAAATGCTGCGTAATTGTTGTTTATCTTATCAGAAGAAGAAAGCATATCAACCACGTGTTTGCAGGTAATTGCAAAGCCATCGTCGTTTACAAAAAAAAGTGTAGCAGAACCCGGAATTATTTTTTTGCCACCATAAGTTCTGATTATACTGTTTATGGGCCTTGTAAAATTTGCTACAGCCTCAATAGAATTTTCGAACATGAATTATAATTTTGAGGTTTTAGCAAGATGTCATTTGTTTTTAATTTCCATACTCACTTAAAAACTTAATACGCATTAATTTTAATTGTTCCCAGGTAAAATCTCCTTCTGAAAGTTCTTCTTGTGCCACTGTAAGATCAGATGTTTGGCAACCTTTAAAATAATCCATTATTTCTTCCTGTTCATATTCATCTACCATTTCATCTATGGCATAACCAAGGTTTAATTTGGTACCGCTTGCCACTATGGTTTCCATTTCCTCAAGCAGTTCTTCAATTTTTAAACCTTTGTTTTTGGCTATGGTTTCCAGCGTCATTTTTTTATCTACATTCTGTATAATAAAAATTTTATTGCTGTTTTTATTTGCCACCGATTTCATTACAAAATCATCAGGCCTTATTATATCATTTTCTTCAGCATATTTAATTATAGCATCTAAAAAAGGCTTACCATAGCGTAAAGATTTACCCTTGCTCACACCGCTTATTTTTTCCAGTTCTTCCATGCTGGTCGGGTACATGGTGGCCATATCTTCCAAAGAGCTTTCCAGGAATATTACAAAAGGGGGTAAGTTTTTTTCTTTAGAAACCTTTTTGCGGAGCTCTTTTAAAATCTCAAGTAATTTCTCATCTTTTACGCTTTCTATTTCTCCTTCAGGTCCCGCAGCTTCATCATCTAAATTGGCATCTTCAAACAAATTGTTAAGTGCAATTTTGAAAGATGCAGGTTTCTTCATGTATACTCTACCGGCCTTTGTGATTTTTAAAACACCGTATTCAACAATATCTTTTTCAAGTAAACCCTGCAACAGCATTTGTCTTATGAGGCTGTTCCATAAATGAGGTTCTTTATCGTTGCCGCAGGCAAAAACATCCAGTTCTTCGTGCCGGTACATTTTTACTGCAGGTGTTGCTTTACCCATAAGTATCAGCAGCACATATTCAATAGCAAACTGCTCGCCCAAGGCATCAATTGTTTTTAAAACGGAAACTGCTTCGTCTTTTGCTTCTACTTTTTCTTTAGGGGTAAGGCAATTATCGCAATGGCCGCAACTTGCAGCATCGTCGTAGTTTTCGCCAAAATAATACAGCAGTGTTTTGCGTCTGCAAATACTGCTTTCTGCATACGATACTGTTTCATTAATAAGTTGTGCGCCCACTTCCCTTTCACTCAAACTTTTATCACGCATTAAATGTTCCAGTTTACTCACATCTTTATGAGAGTAGTATAACAGGCATTTTCCTTCCATACCATCACGGCCAGCCCTTCCGGTTTCCTGATAGTAATTTTCAATGGATTTAGGTATGTTGTAATGAATTACGAAACGCACATCTGGTTTATCAATACCCATTCCAAATGCAATGGTGGCAACAATTACATTTACTTCATCATTTAAAAAAAGATCCTGTCGGTGTGCTCTCAACTTAGCATCCAGCCCTGCATGGTAAGCTACGGCAGTAATGCCATTTGCATTTAGCATTGCCGCTAATTCTTCAGTTGTTTTACGGTTGAGGGTATAAATGATACCACTTTTATTTTTATAATTATTTATAAAACGAACAATGCTTTTATTTGTTTGTTCAAGATTTATTTTTGGTTGTATTTCGTAATAAAGATTAGCTCTGTTAAAGGACGAAATGAAAATATTGGGATCTCTCAGGCCGAGATTTTTCACGATATCGCTTTGTACTTTTGGGGTTGCTGTTGCAGTAAGAGCAATAATAGGAGCAGTAGGATTAATTTGCTCTGTCATTTCTTTTAACCTGCGGTATTCGGGTCTAAAATCGTGTCCCCATTCAGAAATACAATGCGCTTCATCTACTGCAAAAAAAGAGATATCGAGTGTTTTAAAAAACTCCACATTTTCTTCTTTCGTCATGGTTTCAGGAGCTACATATAACATTTTTGTGCGGCCTGCAATTAAATCATCTTTTACAATTTTTACCTGGCCCTTGTTTAAAGTACTGTTTAAAAAATGGGCTATATGATCGTTGCTGCTAAACCCTCTCATAAGATCAACTTGGTTTTTCATTAGGGCAATAAGCGGCGATACTACAATTGCTACACCCTTACTTACCATTGCAGGCAACTGATAACACAAACTTTTGCCGCCTCCTGTTGGCATAATTACAAAGGTATCTTTGCCTGAAAGAAGGCTGTTGATAATCTCTTCCTGTGGTGCTTTAAATTTATTGAACCCAAAATGCTCCTGTAAATGTTCTTTAAGGTCCGGATATTCTGCTGAAATTGTGAAGGAACTCTCGTTTTGAGAATGTTTTTGTTTAGTACTGGTGTTGGTCTTTAGTTTAGGCATATAAGTGGATAAAAGAATTCGTTACAATGTAATTTAAAAAAAGTCATTACTGCTTTTTTCATAAAGGGCAGTGAAGATACTTAATAGCAACTTATCATAGAAGTAAACGAAGGGTTAAAAGTATCCTCGAATTTTTCCTACCATAAGGTATTTATTTTTTTTTGTATATAATCATTAATATTATATAAATACCTTGTTTATCTATGATTGCACTATGAGGTATTTAAAATAAATTGCACCCGTGAAAAACAAGCCCACCAGTTTAATAATAACGAGCGCCCTAAAAACTTTACAATTAGAAGCTGACAGCATTTTGGAACTTATTCCTTACGCAGGTGAAAGTCTTGTAACAGCAGTAGAAATGCTGGCTGCATGTAAAGGACGTGTAGTAATAAGCGGTATTGGTAAAAGCGCCATTGTAGCCCAAAAAATTGTTGCTACCATGAATAGTACCGGAACACCTGCATTGTTTATGCATGCTGCAGATGCTATACACGGAGACCTTGGAATGATACAGCAGGATGATGTAGTTATAGTGATAAGCAAAAGTGGCGACAGTCCTGAAATAAAAGTATTAGCACCGCTGGTAAAAAACTTTGGCAATAAACTTATAGGTATGGTTGGCAATATGCAATCTTACCTTGCAGCGCATGCAGATGTTGTTATTAATACAACTGTTTCTCAAGAGGCTTGCCCAAATAACCTTGCACCAACTACAAGTACAACAGCACAAATGGTGATGGGCGATGTACTCGCTATTTGCCTCATAGAAGTGAAAGACTTTAAAACAGTCGATTTTGCAAAGTTTCACCCCGGTGGTGCTCTTGGTAAAAGAATGTATTTAAAATGCGGGGATTTAATAAAGCTGCACGAAAAACCTTTTGTGAGCGAAGATGAAAGCATTAAAAATGTTATTGTTGAAATTTCAAAAAAGCGGCTGGGCGCTACTGTAATTTTAAATAAGGATGAAAAACCGATTGGAATAGTTACTGATGGTGATGTGCGTAGGATGTTTGAAAAATATGATGATTTTATTAATTTAAAAGCCAAAGATATTATGTCCATAAATCCAAAGATGATCCAAGAAAATTTTCTTGCTGTTGAAGCTTTGCAAATAATGAAAGCTTTTAATATTAACCAAATAGTAGTTATGAATAATAAAGAATATGCCGGTATTTTACATTTACACGATTTAATCAAAGAAGGTATTATTTAAAATAACCTTTCCAAATTAATTAGGACCGGCTTTTGTTTTGTTATTAAAAAATAAAGCATTCAGTTTTCTAACTCAAAAATTAAGTTGTTTAAATGAATAAGCACAATTATGTAGCCATTATGGCTGGTGGTATAGGGAGTAGGTTTTGGCCAATGAGCAGAACAGATATGCCAAAACAGTTTTTAGATATTTTAAATATTGGACGCACATTAATACAGTCAACATACGATCGGTTTATACAATTTATTCCCCCCGAAAATATTTATATTGTCACGTCTACACAATACTTAGACATTGTAAAAGAACAATTACCGGATCTGGTAGAAAAGAATATTCTTTGTGAGCCATCCCGCAAAAATACAGCACCCTGTATTGCTTATATTTCTTACAAATTACATGAACTAGATCCCAATGCTAATTTAATATGTGCCCCTGCAGATCACCTTATAACAGAGCCACAATCGTTCATAGATATATGTAAGCATGCACTTCATTTTACATCTCACATAAAAGCTTTGATAACACTTGGCATAATGCCTACCAACCCAAATACAGGTTATGGGTATATACAGTATGAATCATTGGCGGCCGGTGAAAATATTTATAAAGTAAAATTGTTTACAGAGAAACCCGATAAAGAACTTGCCAAAACATTTTTAGCCAGTGGCGATTTTTTATGGAATGCAGGCATATTTGTTTGGCAGGTAAAAAATATTATTAAGGCTTTTGAAAAAAATGTGCCAGAACTACATGAAGTTTTTGATGCTGAAAAACAGTTGTTTAATACGGATGATGAACAGGAAATGATAGACCGTATTTATCCTCTTTGCACCAATATTTCTATTGATTATGCTGTTATGGAAAAAGCAGAAAATGTTTATGTAATACCTTCTTCCTTTGGTTGGAGCGATTTGGGTACTTGGACAAGTGCTTATGAAACTTTTGAAAAAGACTATTTGGAAAACGCAGTGAGCGGCAATGAAGTAGTAATTATAGATGCTACTAAAAATATGGTACAGGTTCCTTTGAACAAGCTCGTTGTAATACAGGGGTTAGACGATTTTATAGTTGTAGATACGAAAGATGTATTGCTTATTTGCAAAAAAGATAAAGAACAGGAAATAAAAGATTATGTGGCGGAGGTTAAAAGAAATAAGGGGGATAAATTTTTATAAATGTTTTGTTTGCAGTTTCAAAATAACTTTTTAAAACTATTTTATGCAATTGTTTTAATAACTATCAAACCCCTGCACAGCAGTTTCTTTATTTAGTAAAAGTGTAAACGATTTATTTTCAATTTTACCTTTTATATTGATGGTTGGGTTATTTTCGGAAATAGCTTGGTTAAGGATTTCCTGTATGTTTATTCTCCACATTGAACACCCTTTAGATGGTTTTATTTTCATTGTTTTTTGAGTATTTTCTATTATTGCTGAAAACTCTTTTTCAGCTCTAGATAGATCCCATTTCACATCTGTTTTACCATATAAAATATTATTTATTACGGGCTTGGTTTTTCCTGCAGTTAAAATGTAAATAAATCTTTCTTTCAATATTCTTCTCTTTATTGATCTTCCATTTTCATCTACAGGAATAGTTCCTGGTTGTACTAAAATGCTGAATGCATAACCGTTGGGCTTGCAATATTTTTGGGCCTCAACAGAATTAAAAAATATTATTCCTATTAAAATGAAAAATAACTTTTGCATGTTGTAATTTTAAAAAATAAATGTAATTCGTTGTAAAAAATAATCAATTTTTTGTAACACTTTACAACAATACAATAACAATTATACATCTGATATTTATTTATTAAAAAATGCATCCAACAATCCAAAGTAAATTGCCAAATGCCGGCACCACCATATTTACCATTATGAGTTCTCTGGCCGTAGAACACAATGCCATAAACCTGGGTCAGGGGTTTCCGGATTTTGAAATGAACCAGGCATTACCGGAACTTGTTTCAAAAGCTATGGCTGATGGACACAACCAATATGTACACATGAATGGTTTGCCACTGCTGCGGGAAAGAATTTCTGAAAAAGTAAAAAAATTATATAACACCGATGTGCATCCGGCAGATGAAATTACGATTACTCCAGGGGGCACTTATGCTCTGTACACTGCATTCACAGCGATTCTACAGCCTGGTGATGAGGTAATTGTTTTTGAACCGGCCTATGATTGCTACATTCCACAAATCGAATTGAGTGGTGCGGTTGCAGTTACAATTCCTCTTAAGGCAGGAAGTTATAAAATAGACCACGAATTAACCCGTTCAAAAATTACCGCAAAAACAAAAGCTATATTGATCAACTCCCCACACAACCCAAGCGGTGCTGTTTTGGAAGAAGATGACATGGAATTTCTGCAGGAAATTGTTAGTGGAACGGGCATTTTTATAATAAGCGATGAAGTGTACGAACACCTGATTTTTGATGGAAAAAAACATTTGTCGGTAATGCTGTATCCTGAACTGTATGAAAGAAGTTTTGTTACATTTTCATTTGGCAAAGTATATAATTGCACCGGCTGGAAAACCGGCTATTGTATTGCGCCACCAATGCTTACAAAAGAATTTAGAAAAATTCATCAGTTTAATGCGTTTACGGTTTTTAGTCCGGTGCAATACGCACTTGCTGCTTTTTTAGAAAATGAAAATGAGTATTTAAATCTTGGTAAAATGCTCCAGCAAAAACGAGACTATTTTAAAGAACTGATGGCTAAAACCCGTTTTGAGCCGATACCCAGTTATGGCAGTTATTTTCAAATTTATAGCTACAAAAATATAAGTGAAGAAAAGGAATATGACATGGCAGTAAGGCTGGTAAAGGAATTTGGTGTGGCAACAATCCCTGTAAGTGCATTGTATAAAACACCTACCAATAACCAGGTATTGCGTTTTTGTTTTAGTAAAAAAGAAAGTACGTTGGCAGCAGCTGCAGAAAAATTATTGGATGTTTAATAATTTTTAATTGCTTCTACATTATTGTTTTCAAATAAGCCTCCGCTTTTATTAAATCTTCGGGCATATCTATTTTTACACCGGCATCTTCTGTTTCAACCATTCGCAACTGTATGCCATTTTCCAGATATCGAAGGCATTCAATTTTTTCAGCTTTTTCCAATGGCGTCATTTCCCAAACAGTAAATAAAAGCAATGCTTCTTTTCTAAATGCATACACGCCTATGTGTTCGTAATAAGTAGGAATAATATTTTCATCTCTGTAAAACGGAATAATGCTTCTGCTAAAAAGCAGACTGTTCATATGTTTATCAACTACTACTTTTACAATATTGTGGTTGGCAGCATGCGCATGGTTTAATATTTTTTTTACTGGAGATCCTACTTTTATTTTTTTATCGTCATCATCTTTAAAAATATCTAACAGTTTTTGCAGCATGTGCGCATTTACAAAAGGTTCATCACCCTGAATATTTAAAACGATATCAACATCCATATCAGCAATAGCTTCAGCAATACGATCGCTGCCGCTTTCATGTTCTCGAATGCTCATTATTGCCTTTCCTCCATTAACCGTAATTTCATCAAAAATTATTTTATGATCTGTAACTACAAAAACATCATCAAACAAATCTGTTGCAACCGTATTATCATACGTATGCCTTATAACCGTTTTGCTACCCAATGGCTGCATCAGTTTAAAAGGGAACCTGGTTGCAGCATATCGGGCGGGTATCATGGCAATTACTTTCATGCTATAATTTTATATTGATAGTGGTAGTTGTGCAAATAAATTATTGCAATTATTACACCTATATAATTTTTGGTAGGTGTCTGTTTGGCCATAAGCAATTTGGTTTTTAAACTTACCCCAAAAAGTTTGTGGGCTGTTTATTTTTTCTTCTGTTGTTAAGGAATAATTTTTACAGACAGTACAGGGAATTTGTTTTATGTAAATGTCTTCGGCCTCCTTTATTATATCTTCAGCTCTATTAAACTGCACATCTGCTACCATTAATTTTATACCGCCAACCGCTGGACTTAAAAATGGATCAATCATTACAATGTTTTCATCTTTTAAATGGCAGTTTATATTATTTTCCTGAAGCAGACCCAGCGTCATATTTGCCACCATAAAATTATCGTAAGATGCTATTTGTTTAAAAATCATTCTTTACTTATTTAGCATCTATAATCATTGGTGCACCGCCTTTGCCCATTACAATTACTTTGGAGTTGGTGCTTAGTGCAAGTTCTTTCATTGCTTTTATTTGCTCGTATTGCAATTGCTGATCTGTAAGGCCGGTGTTAATAATACGCTGGTAATCTGCAATACCCTGTGCTTCCACTCTTTTTCTTTCAGCTTCCTGTTTTTCTTTCAGTAAAACGAATTCCATTTTCTTGGCATCCTGTTCAGCATTTATTTTAGATTCTATAGAGGCTTTTACGGAATTTGGTAAGGTAATATTTCTTACCAATAATTGCTCAAGCATTAATCCACGTTTTTTAAAATCTTCTTCTATAGTTTTATATATACGCTGTTGAAATTCATCTCTTTTTATGCCAAATAAATCCACTGCCTGGTAATAAACGGCATTGTCTCTAATTTTAGTTCGTGTTATTGGGCGTACAATTTTATCTCGGTAATCGTTGCCGGTTTCTCTTAATAACTTTGGCGCATCTGCGGAAACGACTCTGTACAAAACGGTAAGGTCAATAGTAACTTCAAGGCCATCGCTGGTGAGCACTCTTATGGCATCATCGCCTTCTATTGTACCTTCATTTTTTACTCCACTCATGGTATAGTTTTGCGTTTTTACATCAAGCTTCTCTATAACGTACAATGGATTTACAAAATGCAGCCCACTGTTTAAAACTTCGTTTTGTATATTTCCAAACAAAGATTTTACGCCAATGTTACCTGCGTTAATCTGTACAAAGCAAGATGTAATAATACCTAATACAATAAATAAAAAACCAACCCAACGCCCACCCGCCTTAAATTTTACAAACCGTTCATCGTGGGTTAAAAATGCAACAGAGGCAATAAGAATTAATACGCCAAGAATAATGAGAAACATGATCGTTAGTTTTAAATATGAAATTTCATATAAAGTTAATTATAAACACTAATTGCCTGCTGAAGAATTGTTTTTGAATTGAGAAAATAATTAAAGTTGTAAAATGATATTTTGCTGAGGGGCTGCGGTTTAATGCCAATTAGCAAAGAAAAAAAGCTGTCAGTTTGGGTTTTTATGAAACCGATTTTTAGATTTTTTCCAGCATTATTTTTGATAGTTTCAGTCTGACAATCCTTATTAATTTACATAAGGTTTAGGTGGATTGAGCGATCTGTTTGTGAATGCACGTTATTGCATATACGCTACATTAAAAAAAAGTAAAATTTACAACAAATGCCGAATGTCAAAGTTTTAAACAAAAAAAATCCGCAGCCATAAAGCTGCGGAGTGTATTAATATTTTTAAATTAATTGTTTAGCATTAACGGCATAACCAACATCAACAATTCCTCATTTTCTTCCTGCTCGCTTGGCTTTATAATTCCTGCTTTTGTTGCAGTACTTAATTCAACATTTATTTCAGAAGTATCGGCGCCGTTCAACATTTCTATTAAAAATTTTGCATTAAAAGCTATTTGTAGATCTTCGCCATCGTAGGTACAAGCCATCCGTTCGGTGCCTTCAAAACTAAAATCAACATCCTGACTGGCAAGCTGCAATTCGTTTCCACTAATGGTTAATGCAACCTGGTTGGTACTCTTGTTACTGAATACACTTACTCGGCGTAACGCTCCCTGAAAATCGCTGCGGTTTACATTCATTTTATATGGATTATCAACCGGTATTACCACTTTATAATCGGGGAAACGGGCATCTATCAAACGACAAACTAATTCAGTACCGCCATGTTTTACAAAAAGATGGTTACTGTTGTAAGAAAGTATAAGCTCATCTTCATTATCGGGTAATGCACTTTTTAAAAGATTAAGCGGTTTTTTTGGCACGATAAAAGTATCTTTTTGCGGACAGCTTACATCCGTACGTGTATACTTTACAAGCCTGTGGGCATCGGTAGCTACAAAGCTTATTCCGGTTTTATCGAGTTCAAAAAATACACCTGTCATGGCAGGGCGCAGATCATCGTTGCTTACAGCAAAAATCGTTTTGTTGATAGCTGTTACAAGGCCGCTTGATGTCATGGTAAAACTGTTGGCATCATCAGCAGAAGGTTCTTTTGGAAAATTATCAGGGTTTTCGCCCATTACTTTATACTTGCCGTTATCGCTTGTAAGTTCTACTGCAAAGTTTTTATCTATATTAAATGTAAGCGGTTGTTCGGAAATATTTTTAAGCGAATCGAGCAAAATTTTAGCAGGAATACAAACACGCCCACTTTCTTTGGCCTCAATATCCATGTGTATTTTCATAACTGTTTCAAGATCAGTAGCAGTTACAGTAAGTTTATTTGCTTCAATTTCAAACAAAAAATCTTCCAGTATTGGCAGTACTGTATTTGCATTTATTACACCACTTATTTGTTGCAATTGTTTCAGCAGCGCTGAAGAAGAAACGATAAACTTCATATTACTATTTTAAGATTGCCAAAGATAAAAGATTGAAAGCAGAAAATATTTATGTTTTACCACGAATAAATGTACATTTTTGCCGATCTATGGCTTTTGAAACAAAAAATATTGGGACGGAAAAGGCTTTTCAAAAGGCAAAATATTATTGCGCCTATCAGGAGCGGAGCCATGCTGAAGTCAAGAAAAAACTGTACGGTTTTGGGTTATATAAAATTGAAGTGGAACTTTTAATTAGCCAACTTATTGAAGAAAATTATTTGAACGAAGAACGTTTTGCTTTAGCATTTGCAGGTGGAAAGTTTAGAATAAAACACTGGGGTAAAACAAGAATTAAGTATGAATTAAAACAGCGGCAGGTAAGTGATTACAGCATAAAAAAAGCACTCGCCGCAATAACAGAAGAGGATTACGAACAAACGCTGAGGAAACTTGCATCTGAAAAATTAGAAACGCTTAAGAACGAAAAAAATATGTTTGCAAAAAAAAGCAAATTGCAAAATTATTTAGTTGGTAAGGGGTACGAGTTTAATTTGGTGGGAGAAATTGTGAGAGAACTTTAAAATTCGGGCAGCGAATGACACAAATTTTCTTGAATAAAAATTGTCAGATACTCTATCTATTTAAAAGTTGCGAGCCAACTAATAAACAAACAAACTATTCAACCAATTAACCAGTTTACACCACTTCACATTCATCTGCACATTTTCTGCAGCATTCTGCTGTTTCCCTACAATGTTCATCATCATGTTTACCACATTCATCGGCACATTCATCGCACATAATTGCACAAAGCTTACTTATCTCTTTTATATGCAAACTCCCTAAACTCATTAACTCAGCAGTAGCATAACATATTGCTGCACATTCCATATTTAATTGAACACAATCTGCACGCATATTAGAATTTTCGTTGTGTGCACATGCAGAGGCACAATGGTTACAAATTGCTGCGCAACGAAGGCAGGCCTCTATACAAACTTTATATTGATGGTAAGCTGTCATAAAATGGAAATTTAATATTCTGTTTCAAATTTCAAGCCACTAAGTGTTGATGGCTATTTATCTTTGTAACACAAAACCCGAGTTGTATTAAAAAAAATAATTAAGATAAATTTTATGGCTGAAGATTTAAATATTATAACAGGAACAAAGCAGATACAATATGAAACTTTGTTGCCGCAGATATATGCATTAATAGAAGGCGAAACAGATGTAACAGCCAACCTTGCAAATATTGCCGCTGCATTAAAAGAGCAATTTAAATGGCTATGGGTAGGATTTTATATTGTTAAAAATGATGAACTTGTGCTTGGGCCTTTTCAGGGACCCGTGGCTTGTACCCGAATAAAAAAAGGTAGAGGTGTTTGTGGAACTGCCTGGGCAAATGCCGCAACCTTAATTGTAGATGATGTTGAAAAATTTCCCGGGCATATTGCATGCAGCAGTCTATCAAAATCAGAAATTGTTGTACCGATAATTATCAATAACAGCGTCGTAGCTATACTTGATGCCGACAGTGAAAATTTAAATAACTATGATGATACAGACAGGGAATATTTAGAAAAACTGTTAAAAGAAGTTAGTGTTTAAAAAAGTAGTGCCGAAGATAGAAATCTCCGGCCTTGCTTACCTCTGAAACCACAAAAAGCATTGATGTATATTTTATAATTATATGCTATACTATAAATTAATTAGTAAGTTTTACCGGAAAATGGATAGGGTGATTTTTTATAGGATGGAAATAGGAAACAGATGACACCTATTCATTTGCAAAATAAGAGTATTTTTATGAAACTACAGCGGATAATAATAAATATATTTAACTAAATAAATTACTTTCATTATTATCATTTGTTAAGTTCAAGAGCCGCAAGCCTGTATACTTTTTTGTGTTTACGGTCATACCACCATTTTGGGGCAGTCTTTTTCATAAAAGTGTCAATTCCCCGCATTCCAAAAAGTTTCCATAAGCCACCAAGTTTACCTCCTAAATCACTTTGCATTGCTCTTAAACTCATTGCAAAGCCAGATTCGATATACTCCATATGGTGCCAAAAGCCTGCAGGCATATACAGAGTATCACCGTGTTCTAAAATAACTTCGTACCCTTTGGCCTTTTTTACTGCCGGAAAATTTTCATAGTCAAACGATTTATTGTAGCCGGCATAATTTGCCAGACTAAGCACTTCCCATGGTTTGCGGTAAAGTTTATGCTGTTCCCCGTGAGGAAAAAGAAGCACTCTTTTTTTTCCAGAAAACTGTGTGTGCAAAATATGGCTCATGTCAATATCAAAATGCATGTGTGTAACAGAACCTTGGCCTCCTACAAATAACATGGGGTATTTTTTTACAAACCCTTTCATAAGCTCATCGGGCCAGGTAAAATCTTTTACAATTTGAGGAGCGTGCTGAAAAATATTAAATAAAAATATTCTTAAATCCAAGGGGCCGGCTTTTACTTTTTTCAAATAGTCGCCAAATTTCATATATGCATCGGCAGTATTAATAGGAGTGTAAGAATCGCTTTTAACATTGTTGTAAACGCCAACTTTACTTTCGCCGACTGTATCTATAAAATAATCCCAGTTCCATTTATTGTATGCCGGCCATTTTTTTGCCAGATCTTTCATAATTAAAGGCTTGCCGGTGTTGTAATATAATTTTTTAAAGTCTTCAGGCGAAATGGAGTCTACAACATCAACAGATTTAAGCTGCATAGTTAACATTTTAATAATTTGCAAAAATAATAATAATATACAACAGTGTTGCAACAGCATTTATGTGCAAAAATAAAGTATGGTAAAAAATCCTTATGGTAATTTGATTCACTTCTTTAATTTTATATTTAGCAAGTACATCCAAAAATGCAATTATTAAATGCCTTAAAAATTGTTGACAATAAAGTTTGATGTTGTAATTATTAAACTTTAAATATTTACAGACGGAAATGGCAAATAGAAGTTTAAAAACAAAGAAAATAACTTTATAGTTTACCTATGGCAAAATATTAAAACTTTTTCTGTGGTATTTGCAAAGTCCGTTTTCTTGTATTGCTTTTCTGTGTGTTAGTGTGCCGTAGCCTTTGTTTTTGTCCCAGGCATAATAATTATATTCAGCATGAATTGTAATCATATAATCATCTCTGTAAGTTTTGGCAAGTATACTTGCTGCTGCTATTGATGCAAAAATGCTGTCGCCTTTTACAATACAGCTGTGCTTTATATTTTTATATGGTAAAAAACGGTTGCCATCTATAAGCAGTTGAACGGGCTCTTTCTCTAAATTATTAAGGGCTAAATGCATGGCTTTGTAGGAAGCCTGTAAAATATTAATTCTGTCTATTTCAATATTACATACCTGGCCTACAGCAAAGGCAATACTTTCTTTTTCAATAATGGGGCGAAGTTGGTCTCTCTGTTTTGCTGATAAAAGTTTACTGTCATTTAATAGTGGATGAAAAAAATCTTTAGGCAAAATAACAGCAGCAGCAAATACAGGCCCGGCATAACAGCCACGACCGGCTTCATCAACTCCGGCTTCTGTTTTAGTTTTGTATAAAAATGATCTTAACATGTGTGCTGCAAATATCCCTCAATCATTCCAAAATTAGCAAGCTGCTTTTTCGTAATTTTGCAAAATATTTAAACTTATGACCGCTGCTAAAAAATGGGTATTTGCCACTTTCGTTCTTACGTTTCTTGTAATAATTGCCGGGGGAATTGTGCGTACTACACAGAGCGGAATGGGCTGCCCCGATTGGCCAAAATGTTTCGGTTTATGGATTCCACCAACAAATGCCTCACAATTACCGCCAGATTTTGAAAAGTTTTTAAAGACACAGGATATAGACCACAGCTTTAATGTTTACCATACCTGGATAGAATATATTAACAGATTGCTCGGTGCGTTATTAGGCGTATTTGCGGTTATACAATTTGCTCTTTTATTTTTTAAAAGAGATATAAATCGACCTGCATTCAATCTGTCAATTGCATTTTTAGTAGGAGTAATTTTAACAGGTTTATTTGGGGCTATCGTGGTAAAATTAAATCTTGCACATGTAAGTATTTCTGTTCATTTGTTTTTTGCAATTGTATTGGCACAAATACAGCTTGCTTTACTGATGAGCACAACAGGAAAACTATTTAAGAAAACAACAGGCACAAAAATGAGAAAAGCCATCTTGTTTTTGTTGATAATAATTTTTGCACAAAGTGTATTAGGTACAATGGTTCGCATGTATATTGATGATGTTTCTTCAGCATTACATTTTGAACAAAGAGAAGCATGGCTTGCAAAAACACCTTTGGCCTTTTTAATTCACCGGTCTTTTTCGTGGATAGTATTGGCTGCTGTTTTTTATGCAAACTGGTATTGCAGAAAAGTACCTGTACTTACGAGACCATTAAGAAAACTTACCGGTATTATTTTATTAAGTGTTGTAACCGGTGTTGTATTGTATTATTTAGATGTGCCCGCAGCTGCACAACCCCTTCATTTATTTTTAGCATCAATGGCTATTACACAAACAATGTTTATTCTCCTCTATACAAAAAACACGACAGATTTAATGAAGCCACAGGTTTTATAAAAAATCAATATCAAAAGAGTAAGTGCTTTTAAGTTCTTAGGGTTGCAGCAGCAAAAAAGCATTTTCTATAATTTCTACGTCAAAGTTTGTTGCAGTTTCCATAGGTTCTCCATCAATGTGAAAAGGTGCATTGTCTAAGTTTTTAATGCTTAGTTTTTTTGTATGGAAATAATGGATTGTTTTATCTGTATTTCGGACAGAAGCAATTTTGCCACTTCTAATTTGCCTTAATAATTTAAATACGAGGCCAAATTTTCCTGCTTTTTGAACGATGACAATATCCAGCAACCCATCACTGAGGCTTGCCTTTGGAGCAATAACAATGCTGTTTCCAAACTGATTACTGTTGGCTATGCTTAAAAAAAATGCATTTGTTGTAAATGTATTTCCGTTAGCAGAAACTTCAAATCGAAAGGGCTTTGCTTTAAAAAAGTTTTTTAAGGTTTGTTTAATATAAGTTGATGGACCACGCTTTGCATCTCTGGCAAAATCATGCGAAACCTGTGCATCAAAACCAAGCCCACACAAATGACAACTGTAATTTTTATTAATGGTTAGGGCGTCTACAAAGCTTGCATTGCCATTCAATATAACCTCCAATGCTTTCTTATAATCTTTTGGTATCCCTGCGGTAAAAGCCATACCATTACCAGATCCTAGGGGAATAATGCCAACCCTAACATTTGATTTTACTAAGAAAGATGTTATTTGATTAACCGTGCCATCGCCGCCACAAATAATTACATCCGTAATATTTTCAGATAATATTTTTTCTTTTAAAAAAGAATAATCACCGAATTCATTTGTTGGAAGAATCTCGTAGCGGTGTTGAAGTGTTGTAAGTTTTTCCTCTAGGTATGAATGGATATTTTTTTTATTTGCCGTACCCGAAATTGGATTGATAAAAATTAGAAAATTTCGGGTAGTCAAAACAAGGTTGTTATTTTAATGAACAAATCTTTTGTAATATCCTGCATTATTTGTTACCATTTTAAAAGTGCACGTCCCCAAGTGAAGCCACTTCCAAATGCTGCCAGACAAACCAAATCGCCTTCTTTTATTTTTCCTGCTTCCCAGGCTTCGCACAATGCAATGGGGATAGATGCTGCTGTTGTGTTACCGTATTTTTCAATGTTGTTAAATACCTGGT